>DASXMF010000231.1:0-1730 GCA_036495845.1 Rhizomicrobium sp. | reverse complement strand
AATCGGCTGGCCCAGCATCGCCGCTTCCGCTTCGATACCGCCGACGCCCCAGCCGAGCACGGAAAGCCCGTTGATCATGGTCGTGTGGCTGTCGGTGCCGACGAGCGTGTCGGGAAACGCATATTCGACCGCCCGCTTCGTCCCCGGCTCCCTTACCTTCCGCGTCCATACCGTTTGCGCGAGGTATTCAAGGTTGACCTGGTGACAGATGCCGGTGCCGGGGGGGACCACGCGAAAATTGGCGAATGCCTGCTGACCCCAGCGCAGAAAGCCGTAACGCTCCAGGTTGCGCCGGTATTCGATGGCGACGTTCTTCTTGAACGAATCCCTCCTTCCGAAATTGTCGACCATGACGGAATGATCGATGACGAGGTCCACCTCGGCGAGCGGATTGATCTTCTCGGGATCGCCGCCGAGCGATTTCATTGCGTCGCGCATGGCCGCGAGATCGACCACAGCCGGAACGCCAGTCAAGTCCTGCATCAACACGCGCGCCGGTCTGAACGCGATTTCACGGTCGGACCGGCGTTTCGCAAGCCAGCCCGCCACCGCTCTGATGTCGTCGGCCGTGACCGTCGCACCGTCTTCGTGACGCAGCAAATTCTCGAGCAGCACCTTCAGCGAATTGGGCAGGCGCGCTATTCCGGCAAGACCGTGTTTTTCGGCGGCCGCCAGACTGAAATATGCGAAGGACTTCCCGTTGACGTTCAGCAGCTTGCGGGATTTGAAGGAATCCGGATTTGTCATGTGATACACTCCCGCGTTCGCGCCGCGTGATTTAGTGTTATTCAATGATCCTGTCATGCGTTTTGTTCAACTGTCCGGATCCCGCCTTTGATTGATGTTCTCTGGAGCAGGACATGGCCTCCGTGCGAAGCGAATGCGACGGCCCAGTTACCACCATCATCCTCTCGCGGCCTGAGGCACGCAACGCGGTCGACCGCCCGAGCGCGGAAGCCCTCGTTGAAGCCTTCTTGGCATTTGAGCGGGACACACAGGCATCCGTCGCGGTTTTGTGGGGAGAAGGCGGCACGTTCTGCGCAGGCGCAGACCTGAAAGCGATTGCAGAGGGAAGAGGCAATCGCATCTCTCCACCCGATACAAAATGCGGGCCACTCGCGGGCGACGCCCCGATGGGTCCGACCCGCATGTTGCTTTCGAAGCCAGTCATCGCAGCCGTATCGGGTTTCGCCGTGGCAGGCGGCCTGGAGCTGGCTCTGTGGTGCGATCTGCGTGTCGTGGAGGAAGACGCCGTCTTCGGTGTATTCTGCCGCCGCTGGGGCGTTCCTCTGATCGACGGTGGAACGATACGGCTTGCTCGGCTCATCGGCCAGTCGCGGGCGCTCGACATGATCCTCACGGGGCGTCCGGTACGTGCCGACGAAGCTATGTCCTTCGGCCTCGCCAATCGCGTGGTCCCCAAGGGCCGTGCCCGCGCGGAGGCGGAAGCGTTGGCGCTGGATTTGGCACGCATGCCGCAACCATGTCTGCGCAGCGATCGTCGATCCGTGTACGCACAATACGGGAAGAACATTGCCGAGGCGCTTGTTGTGGAATTCTCCCTGGGTCTGGATGTGTTGAAAGAGGGCAGCGTAGCATCCGGCGCGGCCCGCTTCGCATCCGGCAGGGGGCGCGCTGGCCGATTCGACGACCTTTAGCCGGTCCCAAATTCGCCCGAATCGCGTGTCAGTTACGCGCAGCCCCTCTGGCTGGGTCAAGATATCGGGCGG
>DASXMF010000230.1:0-33128 GCA_036495845.1 Rhizomicrobium sp. | reverse complement strand
GATCCTTGCAACCAGTCGCGAGGCTTTGTCGGGCAGCGGCGAGCAGGTTCTGGAAGTGCCCCCGCTCACAGTACCCGGCGAGGGTGCCATGCCGCCCGATGCACTGCGCAGCATCGCCGCGGTCGAGCTATTTGTGGAGCGGGCACTCAACGCAGATGCCGATTTCCGGATCGTGGATGAAGAACTGCCGCTCGTCGCCAGAATCTGTCGCCGCGTGGATGGCTTGCCGCTGGCGATCGAGATGGTCGCGGGCTGGGCCGGCTTGCTCGGACTGGAGATGCTGGATGCGAAGCTCGACGGATCGTTGAAGGACTGGCTGCGTGCCCGAAACACGGCGCCGCCGCGGCACTCCACGCTGCGCGCCACACTGGAATGGAGCCATGCCCTGCTCTCTTCGACCGGACAGTCGGTTCTCTCCCGGCTGGCCGTGTTCGCAGGCGGGTTCACCATGGAGGCTGCCGAAGCGGTGGCGGCGGGCGACGACACCATTCCGAAAGAGCAGGTCTTCGAAACCGTCGCCAGTCTGATCCGCAAATCCATGATTGCGGTCGTGCCGGGATCGCGGGTGCAGCATTACCGTTTGCTGGAAACGACGCGCGCCTTCATGCTCGAAAAACTTGCGGCTTCCGGTGACGCCAATGCCATGCGTCAGCGGCATGCAAATTATGTGCTCCGCGTGCTCGAAACGGCAATGTGCGAATTGGAAACCACAAGCGATGCGGTCTGGCTGGAACGCTATGGTCCGGTGCTCGACGACCTGCGTGCCGCGCTGGACTGGACGATGGGCGAAGAATCGGATGACGCCGTTGCGCTCGCGGGTGCATCGTGGCCGCTTTGGCGGCAATTGTCGTTGCCTGCGGAAGGAGGACAGCGATTGGGCGCGGCGGCGGCCCGGCTGCGACCCGGCACGCCAGTGGCATTGGAAGCGCGGTTGCGGCACGGGCTGGGGGACATGTTGCTGAACACCTCGGAAACGAAAGCGGCGCATCGCGAGCTTGATTGTGCGGCGAGTCTCTATCGCGCGCTCCACGAGCTTCCTCATCTCGGCAGTGCGCTGACCGCGCTGGGATGGTCATTGCTCATGCTTGGCCGGATCGAGGAAGCGGAAGAGGCAACCCGGGAAGCGCTGGGTCTGCTCGAGCCCGCCGGATGGAGCAGAACGCTTGCGACAGCCTATTCCAGTCAATTGTGCGTCGAAGCGATCCGCGGCCGATTCGATGCAGCCATCGCCGCCGGAGAGAAAGCGGTGCGCTTGAGCGAGATGGCAGGTGCCGGCCGGACGGCCGTCCTCGTGGCTGCCAATCTGGTGCAGGTAAGAATGGAAAGCGGTGACGTCGATGGCGCAATCTCGGCTGGCCGCGCCGTCGCTGTGCGGCTGCGCGAAACGCACCATTCCGACCTGCTCGGGTTTGTGCTGGGCGTTCTCGCGGGCGCATTCACCGCGCGGAGCGATCTGAACGAAGCCCTGACAGCGGCACGCGAAGCCGCCCCGCTCCTTCGCGAAGACGGCAGATTGTTCTGGCTGTTCGATCATCTCGCCCTTCGCGCCGCGCTTGCCGGACGTGCCAGGGATGCCGCGCTCGTCGCCGGATACTCCAATGCGGTCCACGAGAAATCCGCACGCGTGCGCGAGCCGATGGGACGCCACGCAATGGAACGCATGACCCCACTGTTGCGCGATGCACTGCCCGATACGGAGATCGCCCAACTCGAACGTCTGGGCGCCCGGCTCTCGGAAGAGCAAGCGATCACAATTGCCCTGGGCGCTTGAGCGTGGCGTCATTTGCTCGTTACGGCATGCCCGACGGCTGCCAGCTTCCCGAATGCAATTCCGGCCCCGGCAAATTGCCGGAGCCGGATCGCGATTTAATTGCATTCTCGCCTCGGGCGGTCAGCGCCCGTGCATGTCGCCGTGAAAGCCGCGGTCGTTGTCACGGAACCCGCGGTCGTCGCCGCGGAAGCCGCGATCATCCCGGTCGCGGAAGCCCGTACCGCGCCAATGCCAGCCGCCGCCAAACCACACCCAGCCGCCACCGCCGCCATAATAAGCGGGATACCCGTAGTAGGCGGGATATCCGCAATAGCCGTCGTAGTAGCAAGACGGATAATAGGCCGGATAGACAGGCGCGGGTATTCCGATGCCAACGACCACTCCTGCGCTTGCGGGAGCCGTCATCGTCGCGGTGGCGCCCACAAGGGTCAGCGCGCTCAACGCCGCGCCGGCTGCAAGCTTCCTGAGAGTTGTCATGGTCTACTCCATTGTTGGGTTAGACCCTCCGATCGTGAAGTTTGATCCCGCGGCGCTGAACTCGGCATGAATGGGCCGTTCACCCGATCCCCTCTTTTGATGCTTTCGAAATCTTGCCTTGTTGCGGCAGTCGCAGTCGGCAATCGGCAGTCGCTCGATAAACGATATGTGACGACTTCCGACTGCCTACTGCCGACTAGCGCCCTTTTCTGCGTTCAATCGCCGGCATGCGCAAAAGCGCTATGGCTTAGGCTCGTCCGAGCGCCTAGTGTGCAAAGATGGGCACGCAATCGTGCGTGACCCGGAAAAGGGGGACCCCAATGAAAACAGTTCTTGTAGTTGGTATGGCTGCCCTGTGCGCCACCTCCGCCATGGCGGCCAGGGACAATTTCAACCGCGCTAATTTGGGCAGCAATTGGGTGCAACAAGACCCGACGCTGTCGATTTCGAACAACCAATTGGTGGGGACTTCGCTCGCGCTCGGATACGACACGAAATCCAACAGCGATAACCAGGCCCGCGCCATAATTTACCTGAACGGCACGGATCTTGAGTATGGCGCCGTTGCCGTCGGCGATGTCGCGGCCGGCAACAATGCATTCGTCAAAATCCAGGAAGCGAACGGCGACGGCGTGTTCGAATATGGCGCGTTCTACACCGGCGACAATGGCGGAGGAAGCTACTTCCAGCTCAACTCGACTGTACCAAGTCCCGCCACACTAACGGTAACGGTCTGCGGTACGATGGCGGTGATGAAGATCAAGAGCGCCGCCGGCACTCAAAAATACAAATACGATTACGGCTACACCGTCGGCCCCTGGGGTGGACTGGGCACCTACGGCAACATCTCGCTCGACAATTACAGAAGCAGGACCACGGGTTGCGGGGATGCCAAAGGCGCGACGCTGATCACCGGTTCCAACGCGCGGGATCTTTCGCTCTCGAAGTAACAATCGAATTCAGAAACGCCTGGATAAACCCCGCACCGTGCGCAGCGCCCGGTGCGGGTTTTTCTTGTCCGGCGTAGGCGGTCGGCAGTAGGAGGTCGGCAGTCGGCAGCAGGATCTAGAAATGGCTCCGGGATCGATTCAATCGTATCGCGACTTGCGCGTCTGGAACGAGGCGATGCAGCTGGCTGAAATGTGCTATCGCCACACAAATCTATTTCCGAAGAGCGAGTTGTACGGCCTCACTTCGCAGATACGACGCGCGGCGGCATCGATTCCGGCGAACATCGCAGAAGGATACGGACGCGACAACTCAGGGTCATACGTGCAGTTTCTTCGCATTGCGCAAGGGTCGTGCAAGGAGCTGGAGACTCACCTGCTACTCGCAGGCCGTGTTCTCGGGGACGCGACCGCAAACCCCGAGCCATTGCTCGAGATGTGCGACGTTGTCGGCAAGGTGCTACGTGGTCTAATCCGATCGATACAAGATGCCTGACGACCGCCGATTGCCGATTGCCGACTGCCGGAGTTCTCAGACGACTGCCTACTGCCGGGGCTCTCGGGACGTGGCCTCGTCAATCTGTGAATAGAGAGCCCAGGCAGTCGCCAGATCCTGTACGACGTGGCCAAGCGATTTGTAGACGGTGATCTCGCCCACCGATCTGCGGCCTTCGATCGATCCCGCCAGCACCTCTCCGATCTCGCCCACAATGTGGTCATCGCCGATCAGGCCCGCTTCTTTCGCCTTCAGGAATTCCGCGCCCTGTTGCAGCACACCCTCGCGGCTGTCGACGACGAAGCGCGAGCGGACGACGAGGTTATTGTCGACTTCCACCGGCCCCGCGTAACCGGAGCCGACGAGATTTACATGCGTGCCGGGTGTCACCCACTCTCCCTTCAGGATCGGTTCCGACGCGGCGGTGACGGCGCAGATCATGTCGGCTTCGGCGACTGCCTGCTCGACATCCTTGGCGGCGGCGACCGGCACGCCCATTTCCGCACCCATCCGCCGGGCGAAAGCTCGCGCGCGTTCGGGCGAACGGCCCCAGACCGCAACGAGTTCGAGATTGCGTACCTTCGCGATCGCACGGATATGGGTCGCGGCCTGTTCGCCGGTGCCCAAGATTGCGAGCCGCCGCGCATCCGCGCGCGCCAGCGCATCCGTCGCCACAGCGCTCGCTGCCGCAGTGCGGATCGCAGTGATTTCTCCGGCATCGACAACGCAAAGCGGCGCGCCTGTTTCGGGATCGAAGAGGACGACAAGTCCCTGGTGCGACGGTCTTCCCTTCGGGGTATTCTCCTGGAAGACGCTGATCACCTTCGCGCCGAAGGGCGCAAACGCGCCCATTGCGCCGGGCATGACGCCGAACAATCGTCCGTCCGACAAGGGCACGATCGAACGCAGAACCTGCCGCGTGTCGCCTCGCGAAAACGCGATCATCGCCTCGTGCACGATCGGAATGCAGAGTTCATAGGTCAGCCGGCGGCCGACTTCGTCCCCATCGATGAATCGCATCATCTCACCATCCCGACTTTTCGTTTGTTTCTCGCGCTCAGTGTTTTCGTTCACAACGCGCCGGCCGGACCCGCGTTGCAATTCGAGCCGGTCAGGATGGATGGCGCGCGCCGGTTACCGCATGGCGCCAGTCGCGCAAAAACATATGGCACGCCGCAAGGGCGGAGGGCGCCGCGGTCGCGGCGCACAGAACTTCGAACAGCGGCGACAGGAAGCGGTGCTGATCGGCCCAACCGACCACAGCATAGAATGGAAACCCCAAATAGAAGGCCGACATGTATCCCATTGGCCGGAGAACATGACGGAAACTTGCAAGTTCGGCCTCCGACTCCATCAGGTACAACAGCCAAAGGGTGGTCAGCAGGGAAAGCAGGAGGAATGCGCTCGCAAAGTAGAACCACTGCCACGCCGGTTCCGCCCCGACGAACGAGTTTCCGAGTAGAAGGGCGAATGGCAGGACAAAAGCGATGATGGAGTCCGCGAGCGACGGGATCCGCCGCCGCGAAATGCCGATGTGAGCATAGATGATCCAGGCCACCAAAGCGGAAAACCCGTTTGCGGAGAGCTGGCACCAGGTCAGCAGGGTGCCCAAGGTGAGCGGCGACAGAACCATTCGCGCGCGAGCCTAGGAGACGAGGTCGGCAAGCACGAGACCGATGAGCACACTCACCAGCGTTATGAAAAGAGCCGGGAATTGCTCCCTGATGCGAGTCTCCAGGCTCTCGCGGGAATGTCGTGGGTTCACCAGGCTGCCTCCCGAATCCTCAATGCCTTCACCCTATCAAACATTCCTCCGGCTTGGCGCCGGACAGCCGGTCCGTGGCTCCTGGAAGATCGGCAACATCCGGCTCCGGTTGCGAAGTGCGGTATCGTGACTATCTTTCACGGGCGGAGCGAGAAAAATGCAAAAATACGGCAAAAGTCCCGAAGCTATCGCAAAGCTCTCGGCCGAGCAGTTTCGGGTCACGCAGGAAGGCGCCACCGAGCGCCCCGGCACGGGCGAGTATCTGGAGAACAAGAAGCCGGGAATCTACGTCGACATCGTATCGGGCGAGCCGCTGTTTGCCTCGTCCGACAAATTCGAGTCGGGCTGCGGCTGGCCGAGCTTCACCAAACCCATCGAGCCCACCAACGTCAACGAGCTGCGGGATTTCAGCCACGGCATGATGCGCACCGAGGTGCGCTCCACGCATGGCGACAGCCATCTTGGGCATGTCTTCGACGACGGCCCACATGACCGCGGCGGGTTGCGCTACTGCATCAACTCCGCGTCGCTGCGCTTCGTCGCGCGCGACAGGATGGAAGCCGAAGGCTATGGAGAGTATGTGAATCAGGTGGAGGACATTCGATGACCACGGAACGCGCCGTTCTTGCCGGTGGATGCTTTTGGGGCGTGCAGGATCTCCTTCGCCACACCAACGGCGTGGTGTCTACGCGCGTCGGCTACACGGGCGGCGATGTGCCGAACGCGACCTACCGGAATCACGGCAGCCATGCCGAAGCGATCGAAATCATCTTCGATCCCGCAAGGATAAGTTACCGGCAGATCCTGGAATTCTTTCTCCAGATCCACGATCCGACCACGCGCAACCGCCAGGGCAACGATGTCGGAACGAGCTATCGCTCGGGAATCTATTATACGAGCGACGAGCAGAAGCGCGTCGCGGAAGACACGATCGCCGATGTCGACGCATCGGGATTGTGGCCGGGCAAGGTGGTGACCGAACTCGCTCCTGTCGGCGATTTCTGGCAGGCCGAGCCGGAGCATCAGGATTATCTGGAACGCTATCCCGAAGGCTACACTTGTCATTTCATCCGGCCGAACTGGAAGCTGCCGGTTCGGAAAAAAGACGCCGCCGAGTGAGCTGATTTAATTTCAACCCTCCCCTTGAGGGAAATTCATTTGATTTGCATTTGTCGTTGACAGAAGCGGCGCATGGGCGGAGTATTTTCAAATCGCAAACGCGAAAGCTGGCGCCCTAGCAGGCTGGAAACCATGTGCGCTTACCTTCGCGTTTCGTCGATGCGATGAGCAAACAGGGAGCTTCCGCATGGACGACACTCCGCCCGGCATAACACCGGGGCTCTGGCCGACAATCTTGGCCCACAGAGCCACAACCGGCGGAAAAGGACGCCGGTTGCCGCCACACAATTGAAACTGCGTGAAGCGAGCCTTGCTCGCATGAGATTTCCGTGAACGCGGAATCAGAAAGCCCGGAGCCAAGTGCCCGGGCTTTCGCCTTTTCGCGACGATGGCGCGCCCGACCGGGATTTACAGGAGAACTCCATGGCACGGCGAAGCCTGCATCGGGAACATCATCTCATCGCCCGCATCGGATGGCTGAGAGCGGCGGTATTGGGAGCGAATGACGGCATCATCTCGACGGCCAGCCTGATTGTCGGCGTTGCCGCTTCCGCGGCAGCTGAACGCGAAGTTCTGATTGCCGGCATTGCCGGACTGATCGCCGGCGCCATGTCGATGGCGGCAGGCGAATATGTTTCCGTAAGCTCGCAAGCCGACACGGAGAAGGCCGATCTCGCACGCGAACGCGAGGAGCTGCGCACCGACGATGCCTTCGAGCACCGCGAGCTTGCCGCGATCTATGTGAAGCGGGGTCTCGACAAGGATCTGGCCAACCGGGTCGCGCGACAACTCATGGCAAAGGACGCACTGGCTGCCCACGCGCGTGACGAACTGGGTATTTCCGAAATCACCACTGCCCGGCCAATCCAGGCAGCCGTGGCGTCCGCCATGACATTCACGATCGGTGCTGCATTGCCTTTGCTGATGGCGACGATCTCGCCTTCAACGTATCTCGTGCCCGCAGTTTCGGTTGCTTCCCTGTTGTTTCTTGCACTACTTGGAGCTGTTGGCGCAAAGACGGGCGGCGCGGACGTGTTCATTGCAATGACGCGCGTGTCGCTCTGGGGCGCTCTCGCGTTCGGTGTCACTGCCGGAATTGGCAGCATTCTTGGAACGGTCGCCTGAAAGCGAGCCTTGCTCGCATGAGATTTCCGTGAACGCGGAATCAGAAAGCCCGGAGCCAAGGGCCCGGGCTTTCGCTTATTTGTTGCGTTTGGCGATTGCACTCGGATCACGATGTAGCATTACCCCTCACCCAAGCTCGAGCAGTAGATAGTCCTAGCCTCGCGCCCCTCTCCCACAAGGGGAGAGGGGGAGTCCTGAGTCTTGCATAAAGATCGGACAACCAACGCATGACCTTCCCTCTCCCCTTGTGGGAGAGGGGCCAAGCACGAAGCCTATCAATCGCTCAAGCTCGGGTGAGGGGTCGAATTCCCCGTCTACTGCGCGGCGGTACGCAACGCTTCCGGCGCGAAGAGCCTTTCTCGCGGAAAGAGGACGGTCACGATTGTGCCGCTTCCGGGTTCGCTGTCGATGTTGAGCGTTCCGCCGTGCAGATCCACAAGAATCCTGGTCAGCGGCAGGCCGAGACCGACGCCGCCATGTTTGCGGGAGAGATGGCCGTCCACCTGCCCAAACGGCGCAAGCGCCACGTCCAGCTTGTCCGCGGGAATGCCGATGCCGGTGTCGGTGACGCGGAACATCAGCTCGCCCGTCTTTTCCATGCCGATTTTCAGGCGCACGGCGCCGCGCGACGGCGTGAACTTCACCGCATTCGACAACAGGTTGATCAGGATCTGCTGCAGCTTGGTCGCGTCGGCGAACAGCCGCGGGAGTCCCTCTTCGATCTCCAGCGAGAATTCGACGTCGCCTTTATCCGCCATCACCCGGATGATCTTTTCGCACAAACCCGCGGCATCGGAAATCTCGACTTCCTCCTCTTCCAGCGCCAGACGGTGGGCATCGGCCCTGGCGAGGTCGAGAATGCTGTTGATGATCGTGAGAAGATGCGTCCCGCTGTCCTCGATCAGCTTCGAATATTCGAGATACCTTTCGGACATCGGCCCGAACACCTGCCTGTGCATCACGCTCGAAAAACCGATGACGGCGTTCAAGGGCGTTCGCAACTCGTGGCTCATATTGGCGAGAAACTCGTTCTTGGCGCGGTTCGCGCTTTCCGCCGCATCCTTCGCCGACAGGAGCCGCGCCTGGTTCTCGCGCAATTCGTGCGCGACGCGGCTCGTGCGCAGCATGTATTGGACGCGGTAGTTCAATATGACCCATTTGACGGGCTTGTTGATGAAGTCCGTCGCTCCCACGTCGAAGGCCTTGACGATTGAGGGCACGTCGTCGAGTCCGGTGGCGACGAGAATGGGAATATATTCGGTCTTCGGGCGCTGCCGCAGCTCCTGGCAAAGCTGGAAACCATCCATGCCCGGCATCAGCACATCGGCGATAATAAGGTCCGGAGGATTCTCGAGACAGAGCCTGAGCGCAGCCTCGCCATCTTCGGCGGTCGTCACGTCGAATCCCGCGTCCTCGAGCGTGGCCGACATGAACTCGCGCACCACGGCATCGTCGTCGACGACGAGAATCGACGTGCGGTCGTCAGGCGGCGACATCGGCGCTTTCCATGAACGCATGCAATCCTTGTATCGCGGCGGCAAGTTCGGCATCGAGCGACGGAAGGTGCTGCTTCACGGGTTCCAGGCCCCGGTCCCGCGCCAGGAGCTCGATTGCGGCGCAGCGCTGCGATAGCTGCAACGCTCCCAGCGCCGCCGAGCTGGATTTCAGACCGTGGGCGGTACGCCACACACCGTCGCTGTTTCCCTCGTCATGCATCTCACGAATGGTCTTCACCAGCTCCGGCGCTTCCGCCAGGAATCGCGACAGAATTTGTCTGAGCCGCGCCGCGCCCTTTGCCCCTTGGAAGGCGCGGATCCCGGAAAACACGCTCGTGTCGATCGCCTGCGCCGGCGTGGCAGAGGGCTTTGCTTCGGGCGCTGGCTGGACAGGCGCCAATGGGCGGACGACCGGCACCAACCAGCGGCGCAGCGCTTCGGACATCTGCGCCTCGTTGAATGGTTTGGTGAGGAAATCGTCCATTCCCGCCCTTAGACACGTCTCGCGGACTTCGGTCAGGGCATGTGCGGTAAGCGCGATGATTGGTGTCCGCTTCCTCTTCCCTTCTTCGGCGCACCTGCCACACGCTTCGATTTTCCGGATGCGCCTGGTCGCTTCCAGCCCGTCGACGACCGGCATCTCGCAATCCATCAGCACCACCTCGAAAATGCCGTTCTCGAACAGATCCACGGCCTCACGGCCGTTGGGCGCGGTTACGACGTCCAGTCCCATCGATTCGAGAATGCTCGTCACCACCTCCCGATTCACCAGATTGTCTTCCGCCACCAATATGCGCCCGTCGAACGACAGGCGCTTTTCGCGTTGTTTCCGCCGCGGCGAGAATGCGGCGACGTCGCGCTCTTCGGCGGCGGTGGCGAGTTGCGCCAGGCAATTGTAGAGTTCCGACGGACGCGCAGGTTTGGCCAATGTGGCGACGGCGCCGAGCTCGCCGATGCGTTCGTCTGCGCTCGCCGAATCCGTTCCCACGAGCAGGATCAGATTCAGGCCACTCCGGCCAGCCTTCAGCTTGCTCGCCAGATCGGCGCCCGCCATTCCGAGGCCCTTGAGATCGACGATGGCTACCTCATAGCCGGCCGACCCGTTCTCGGCCCAGCGGGACTCCGCCTCCGCTATCGCGGTGACGACGTCGGCGCAGATGTTCCAGTTGGCAAAATAGCGCGACAGGACGCGCGCGCTGGCGGCGTTGCCGTCGACGGCCAGCACGCGGAAAGAATCGGGAAATTTGTGCTCCGCCCACACGCGATCTTCGCTGAGCGCCGAACAACTGAGGCGCACCGTGAAATGAAATCGCGACCCCTGCCCCTTCTCGCTCTCGAATCCGATCCGTCCGCCCATCATCTCGACCAGCTGTTTGGTAATGGCCAGGCCGAGGCCTGATCCGCCCCTAAGGCGCGTCATCGACCCGTCGAGTTGCTGGAACGACTGAAAAACCTTGTGATGATCGGCGGAAGCGATGCCGATGCCGGTGTCCTCGACCGAACAGGCGAGGACGACGTGATCGACCGCGCGCGAGCCGACGACGACCTTCAGGAAGACTTCACCACGCTCCGTGAACTTTATGGCGTTGCCGACGAGGTTGACCAGCACCTGGCGCAGGCGAACAGGATCGCCTCGAAAATGCGAGGGCACGTCGTCGGCGATATAGTAGATGAATTCGAGTCCGGCGCTCGCACAGCGCTCGGAAAAGAGATCAACCACGTCGCCGATCGCCTCGCGCAGATCGAATTCGACCTCGAACAATTCGAATCGCCCGGCCTCGATTTTCGAAAAATCAAGAATGTCGTTGATGACACCGAGCAGCGCCTGCCCCGAGCGCGCCAGATTCTCGACCAGCCTCTCCTGGCGCCCGTTCAGCGAGGTCGCGGAAAGCAGGTCGGCAATCCCGAGGATGCCGTTCATCGGCGTGCGGATCTCGTGACTCATCGTCGCCAGGAATTGCGATTTTGCCGCATTGGCGGCTTCCGCCTCCTGGCGCGCCTTTGCGCCGCGCGCAATCTCCTCCTGCAGGCTCTGCGCGAGCTCGGTCTGCTGTCCGGCGAAACTCGCCACCATCGTGCACGCCGCGATCAATCCCACGAACAGCGTAATCAGCAAGGCGAGCAGTATCGGCGGGAACACCATTCCGTTCTGGACGAGCGCATTGTCGAGTGCAAAGAACTGAGACGCCTGCATCGCCGTGTAATGCATTCCGGCGACCGCGAGCCCCATTACCGAGGCAGCAACGAGCGTCGAGAGGAATCTCGACGCCTGCGCGCGCAGGAGCCAGAAGCGGATGCTGAGCGACAGGAACGCGAGCGCGATGGCGACGCCGACGGACACAGCCACCAGAAGTGGATCGTAGCGGAGCGCCGCGCTCGTCTGCACCGCCGCCATGCCGGAATAATGCATGGCGCCGATCCCGCCGCCCATGAGAATGGCGGCGGTCGCCATGGTGCCCAAAGTCGGCGTGCGCAACCGGCCGACGATGTTGAGGGCGACACCGCTGCCGATGATGCCGGGGATCATCGACAGCATGGTGCCGAATGGATTGTAGGTGATGTCGCAGGGCAGCGAGAAGGCGAGCATGCCGATGAAATGCATCGCCCAGATGCCGCCGCCCATGCTGATCGCGCCGGCGCCGGTCCAGGCCAGACGCCCGCGCTGCGTCGTGGCCGCGCAGACCCGCGCCGAAACCGTCAGCGCGACGAAAGACGCAAGAATGGCGATGAAAACCGAGGTTGCGACCAAGCCGATCGAATACACCCCGGAGTAAGCTCGCACCGAGCTGACCGGACCGAAAACCGGCAAGAGTCGCCAGTCGAGATACCAGACGGAACGAATGACCCACCCCACAACGCGAGGCGGGGAGTGTTGCATCCGAGACTGAAGAACTGTTTAAGCAGCGGCCCGCATTTTCGGGGATTGGCAGGCCTCCGCCGCTGGTTCCGTTGACCTTATCGTGTCCCTTTTGCAATTGGTTCCACCCTCCCCTTGAGGGAGGGTCGAAAATTGCGAGCGCTCTTCAGCGCGAGCGATTTTCTGGGAGGGGCGAAGCTGCCATGCTCCTCCCCGCGCAATCGCGCGAGAGGGGTGCGTTTCAGCCCGCTTCCCGGCCCGCATGCTGAACAACGAGCTTGTCCGCAAGATTTTCGTATTGCGCTGCGAGATCGAACAATTCCTTCCGCCGGCCCTCGTCGCGCTCGTCGCGCGCCGCGTTGCGCATATTGAACGCGAGCGTTCGGTAGTGCTGCGCGCGCGAAAGTTCGTCCTGCATCGACCTGATCCCCGGCAGGCCTTTCATCCTATCGCGGATGGCTCTTGACGGTACTACTGATACGGTATATTATAGGTCCAAATCGGTTCTCACACACTGGAGACAATCATGACTGATGCCACCTCCTACGCCGTCGGCTATTGCAAGCCGCCGGTGCACACACGTTTCAAGAAGGGCCAGTCCGGCAATCCAAGTGGCCGGCCGGGAACGAAACGCGCGATCGAAAAGAATCTGGCGCAACTTCTGGAGGCGATCCTCGACATGCCGCCGGACGATCCGGCCTCGATCAAGACCTACACGATCGGCGGCGCCGCGATGAAGGCGCTCGTTCTTGGGATGCTGAAGGGCAACGTCGCCGCGAGCCGACTTCTCTTCGCGCGGCTCGACGAGGGCTACTCCAGGGCAAAACGCCGCCACCGTCGATCCTTTGCGGAGCTCGAATTGGAGGAACGGCTGATTGCCGAACACGAAGCGCGATTCCCGCAACAGGGACATTCTCAGCGTATTATAAGCTCTTCATGACGGCGCGCGATGGAACCGCCGTACCCCTCACCCAGGTTTCAGCAGAAATTGCTGCCCGTATTTGCATCCCTCTCCCACAAGGGGAGAGGGGAATCCGAGTCCTGCATTGACTCGGAAAAATCAGCGCGTGCAATTCCCTCTCCCCTTGTGGGAGAGGGGTTGAGTGCGACGTGCCTCACGACCGCACCGGAGCGGGTGAGGGGTTGTGCCCTCTTTCCCGCAACAGGGAAATTCTCAGCGTATTACAAGAATTTCGAGCGGCGCTCACAGATAGTAATCGTATTCCGCAGGCGGGATGGCGCGCCGGAGGCGCTCGGTCTCGATGCGTTTGGTTTCGCAATAGAGCGCAAGCGTCTTATCGCCAAAATAAGCGGGCAGCGTCTCCGCTTTGGCGAGTTTCACGAGCGCGTCATCGATGGTGAAAGGCAGCGCCCTGTCCGGCTCGCGCGAGACATTGCCCGTGGCGGGTGTGCCGGGATCGAGCTTCTTCAAGAGCCCGTGATGCGCGGCGGCGAGCACGGCGGCGAGCGCGAGATAAGGATTGGCGTCGGCGCCCGAGGCACGGTGCTCGATCCGGCGCGCTTCGTCGGGTCCCGCGGGCACGCGCATTCCGGCGGAGCGGTTGTTGATGCCCCAGCTGCGGTTCACAGGTGCAAACATGTCGGGCTGGAAGCGGCGATAGGAATTCTGGTTGGGCGCGAAGATCGCCATCGATTCCGCCATCAGCGCCTGCATCCCGCCGATGGCGTGGCGCAATTGCTCCGATCCGCCCGCATCCGCTCCGGCGAAGATGTTGCGCCCGTCGCGGTCGAGAACGGAGAGATGGATGTGCAGCCCGTTGCCCGAGCGCTCCGCATAGGGCTTGGCCATGAAAGTGGCGTCGAAGCCGGCCGAGCGCGCAGCCTCCTTCACCACCTGCTTCAGGAAGGTCGCATGATCGGCGGCGAAACGCGCATCCGTCTGGTGCTTCAGATTGGCCTCGAACTGGCCTGCCGCATATTCCTTGCTCGCCGCGCTCAAGGGCACGCCCTGCTTCCGCGCAGCATTGGTGAGCGCCGAGAGGAAATTCTCGTAACGGTCGAGATCGTCGAGGCCGAAGACGGAGACCGCGCTCTCGCGCGCGCCGCTTCTGGGATCGAGCGGCGGCTGCGGCGCCCGATGGTTGAGACGGTCGCGGTCTAGCAGATAGAATTCAAGCTCCAGCGCGGTGACGGGCACGAGTCCGAGATCCGTGAACCGTTCAAGCACGCGCTCGAGCACCCCACGCGGCTCTGCGGGATCGGGGCCGTCCGCATCGCGCAGCGACATCAGCATCTGCGCACGCGGCGGCCCTTCCGCACTGACGCGTGACAGCGTGCCCGGGATCGGCCAGGCGGTGCCATCGGGATCGCCGTCACTGAAGCCGTGCCCGAAGGCGTTCGTCATCTCGCCATGGGCGTCCATCAGATAGATGGAATGGGGAATGGCCATGCCGCGGGAAAAAAGAGAGGGAGCTTCCGCGACGGGAAACCGCTTTCCGCGCAACGTGCCACAAAGATCGGGAATGACGGCGTCGACGAATTCGAGATCCGGATTGTCACGCAGGAAGATGCCGAACGCGGCCTCGGCCTCCACGGCAAAGGCGGGGCGCACATTCTCTACTGGCGTCGCGGGTTTGTTCATGCGGTTCCCGATTCACGCTTCGGCGCGGATGGGAGCAGCAACGGAGAGGAAGGGCAAGCGCACAAGCGTGGCCCCTGCGCGCGCGAGCGCGGGGCGCCCGGACGCGGGCGGCAGGGTCAGCGAAACCGAACGCGCCGGTAGTGCCTCGGCTTCCTCGATCAGGGCGAGCGCAATCGCGCGCCGGAGCGCGGGCGAGTAGAGCGAATGGAGCGTGCGGCCGATTACCCGCCCGCCAGTCTCGACGGGCGTATGCGGCGCGGGCCATGGCGATTCGATCTCAATTCCCATGAGCACGCGTCGCCGCTCCGATGCACGTCCGATCGCCGAGAATCCATTGAACGCGAGATGCTGCTCGTCGATCAGGAACTCGAGACCGAGCGTGCGAGGCAAAGGCTCCGGCGCCTTCGCATCGCGCGCGGGCACGAAATCGCGCCCCGGCATCGGCATCCCGGCTTCGAGATCGAGAACGTCCATCGCCGCAAGGCCGACGGGCGCAATGGCGAAGTCGGCGCCGCCCCGCATCAACGCATCCCAGAGTGCAAGCGCATCGCTGCGTGCGCACCAGATTTCAAATCCGTGCCAAAAGCGCGACAGAAGGAGATTGCAATCCTGCCAGCGGCGTGGGGCAATCGCGTGCCGCGCCAGCGGCGCATCGATCCCGGCCGCGTGCAGGACATCGGCGGCACAGGGTCCGATCAGCGCCAGCCCGCACTGCACAGGAGACAGATCGTTGCAGGACACGTCGAACAGCCGCCCCGCGCGCGCAATCCATTCTCTGTCCGTGAGTGCGGAGACGATAAGGTAGGAATAAGTCGTCAGCCGCGCGACGATTCCGGTGCCGCGCAGCGCGCCTTCGTCGTTGAGCCAGGCGGTTTCCACGCTCTCTCCAGGAAGCAGCAGCGCCGCGTCGCGGGTCAAAAGGCGCGAGACGAATTCGCCGGCCCTTGCGCCTTCGAGCAAAAGGCGCGAACGCCACGAGATGTCCGCAACGCCCGCGCCGGCGCGCGCCGCGAGCGCTTCTCCTTCCGCATCGCCATAGTCTTCCGCAAGCGTGAAGCCGCCACGCGCGCCCCAGAGATTGCGACGATTGGCGTCAACCGCACGTTCGTGAAAGGGCGTGGTTCGCAGAATCACGGGCGTTGCTCCGCACCCAACGCGAGACGCACGGCGATTCGCGCGGCGCGGCCCGAGACAGCGGGCACAGGTTCCGCATCGCGGCCACAAAGAAAGAGCCCGCCAATCGCTGTCTCGATTCGCGCGGGCCAATCGGCGAGCAGGCGCTCGAGCAGACCGTCATGGCTGCACCGATCGCCATGCCGCTTCACACTTTGATCGGGCGTCAGCATTTCCATGGCGAGCACTGCTCGCGCAAATCCAGGCATGGCGCGCTCGAGCAAGGTCACGATTCGCGCAGCAAAATCTTCCTTCGCGCCCAGCCATCCTCCCTCCGGCAACGCGGGCACGGGTTGCACGCGGACGCTCAACACGTGCTGACCCATCGGTGCCAGCTGCGGATCCGACACGGTAGGGATGACGAACTCCAATGTGGGCTCATCCGGCAGACGGCCGGCGCGCGCAGCAGCATGGGCGCTCTCATAGGTCTCCAGGTTTTCCGCCAGAATGAAGCGCCCAGTCGCCGGAACGGCAATGCCGCCGAATGCCGGCAGCGCGCTCAATCCGAACACGAGATTTGCCGACGCGATTTCAGGCTTCGCCGATTGAAGATCGTCCCATTCCTCGAGGCCGAGCCTCTCGCCCCGGGCGAGACAGGCGAGAGTCGCGCGCCGAGACAGCGTCGAGAACACAAGCGGCGCCATCACGGGTCGGCCGCAGGCAACGCGCACGCCCAAGGCTTTGCCGTTCTCCGTCACGATTTCCGTCACGCGATCGCCCGTGCCGATGCGCGCGCCGGCGGTTTCCGCGGCAGCTTCGAAGGCGCGGGCCAGTGCGCCCGGCCCACCGCGGACACTCGCCACTGCGTCCTGGACGCCGCACATCTCCTGCGATGCGTGCCAGGCGAGCAGCAGAGCCGAACCGGGGGCGAGTGGCGACATCGCCGAGGCATCGAAGGCCAGCGTCGCTTTCAGCGCGTCGGATTCGAACCAGGAGTCGAGGAAGGCACCCGCACCCTGACGCGACAGACGGTCGAGACTTTCCGGCGCCTGCTTCGCAGTTGTAGCGCGCTCCCACCAGCGCGCGCGCATCGTCCAGCCGAAGGCGAACAATTCGCGCCGGTAGCGCGGCCAGTTCTCCGCATCGGCTCTCGCGTGCAGCGCCAGTTGGCGCATGGTGGCGCGCCTCTCGCGCGCGATGACGACGTGCCGGCCGTCGCTTCTGAGGCCCACCATCGGCATGTCGCGGACCGCATATTGCAAGCCGTGCCGGGCGACGCCAAGCTCGCGCATCACGCGTGGATCGAGCGCATGAAACGAATGCAGTGCAAGCGGCGCTTCGAAACCCTTGCCGAGCGGCACCGTTTCGCAACTGCCGCCGACCGACGAACCGGCTTCAAGCACGACCGTGCGCTTGCCGGCTTTGGCAAGATAGGCGGCCGCGACGAGCCCGCTCAACCCCGCGCCGATGACGATCGCGTCGATCGCGTCGCTCACGAAAGCCTCCGCAGATCGGCGAGAACGCATTGCGCCGCGGCGGCACCTGCGGCGCAGGTTCCGAGCACGCTCGCAGAGGCGGAGCGGCCTCCGAGATAGAGGCCGCGGATGGGCGTGCGCGGACATTCGGGCCATGGCCGGAGGTCGAACAATTGATCGGGCGCGATTTCGCCGCCGTCGAGATCCCCTTCGCTGGCGCCGAGCGCCTCTTCGATGTCGGCGGGAACGATCGCTTCGGCGTGGAGCACGGTTCCGCGGACGCCAGGCCACACCTGTTCCGCGGCGTACAGAGCGCGGCTGCAGAGCGCACGCCGCCGCTCCTCGGTCCACGCGCCGTCGAAGGGGCGGCACGGCCCGGCGCCGAACGTCACCGTCATCACTGCGGCACCGCGCGGCGCGAGGCTCGGATCGAGCGCCGACGGAACACGTAGAACCTCTTGAGTCTCCGCGGCCATGCTGCCCATGCGCCAGGACTCATGCGCTGCCGCAAGTTTTTGCATGTCGGGCCGAACATGGATCGGCTTATGCAGCTGCCCCGGCTCTGCGCAGTCAGGCCTTCGTGCGAGAGCGAACAGCACGCGCCCCGTCGCTCCGGCGAACCGGTAGAGTCCAACCCGGCGCACGAGCGTGGACGGCAAGACGTTCCATGGAAAGAGAGACAGGAACGTCCGCTTGAGATCGAGTGTGGAGATTACCGCGCGGGCTTCATGGGTGCTGCCATCCGCGAGAATGACCTGGAGCGTCTTTCGGCCGGCGCGGCGGATCTCGCTCGCCTCGAGACCCAAAGAGATTTCGACGCCGAACGCGCGTGCGGCATCAAGAAGTGCGTCGGCAAGCCGCCCATGTCCGCCGAGCACAATTCCTCCGCCGCCGTATCCAGGCGCAAGCAGATGAGCCGCGCTGCCGCCGGCCGTCGGATCGCCGGCGCGGCCCATAAGCGCAATCGCAGCAAGATGCGCCGCGTCTCTCGGGTCGCGCACCCAATTGCCGATCACGTCCGCGAGCGGCCGGCTCGACGGCTCGGCGCGCGGCCAGCTCGCCGATGAACGACGAGGCAATTGAAAAGCAAATTGCACGGGAGAACGCGGTTGTGGCGCCATCGCGCGCGCGACGCCGAGCGCGGCTGCATCTGCAGATTGGCGCAACAGCCGCGCGGCGGGCGCATCGCTGCGAAAATCGATCTCGCTCTTGCCATCCGGCCACAGCGCGAGCGAGCGATGTACCGGCAGAAATGTGGTTCCGCGGCGCGTGAGGTCCAGCGCCCAGTGAATCGGCGCCGGGATGGCGGGCAGCTCGTCTGCGAAGGGCGAGACGCGGAAACCCGGATGGAATTCGCGCGTGACGAGGCGGCCGCCGACGCGATCGGAGCGCTCGATCAGAATCGTTTTGGCGCCGAATCTTCCAAGCAGCGCCGCCGCAGCCAGACCTTCCGCACCGGCGCCGATGATTGCCGCGTCGTATCCCAACGCATTCGCCCCCCACGGTTAACGCGCGTGGCGCCGCTGCCCATCGAAATGACAGGCAGCACACTTGCCTAACCTACGATAGCTGCGGGAGAAGAAGGCGGGAACGGCTCCGATCGAGCTATTCCCGCACTTGGTTAACGCGCGAGCGAAAATTTGACTAAAGAACGCCGCGCTTGTGTTCGCCGATGACGATGCGGCCGGGACTAAAAGCGGCCTTGAACACCGGAAGCGCACGACGCGGCTCCGCGCCGCCGCACATGAAGACGTCGAAGGCGGCATAGCCGCGTTCGGGCCACGTGTGCACGCTGATATGGCTCTCGGCGAGAACGGCCACTCCGGAAATGCCGCCGCCTTCCGTGAACCTGTGCAGATGAATGTGCAGGAGCGTCGCACCCGCCGCTTGCACAGCATCCTTTAGCGCCTGTTCGATCCGATCGCGGTCGTCGAGATGCTCGGCGTCCCATAGATCGATGATCAGGTGACTGCCCGCATAGGTCAGCCCATTTTTCGTGATGAAGTGATCCTTGCGGTCCACATCCCCAGGGGGAATAGGAACCGGGACGGTCCTCGCCGGAGCGCGCACCCGCTGGGCCCGTGCTCCATTGATCGCCGCCACGAGTTCGAGTTGAGCCATCCTGGCACCTACCCTCTCAGAGCGTTGACACCTGTGGCGACGCTCACCTTTCGGATCGCGGCGCCGCTAAGACGAAAGCGGCGGGCGGAAGGGACACCTCCGCCACGCCGCTCGGTTCCGCTGCCGGAACTTTGGGGAATATAGGCCGGTTGCCCCGTCATGCAAGAAATTTTGTCATCGAAGTGTCAATTTTTTCTGACGACGCCTCGCTGTCACATTCATGGCGAAATCAAGGTTGTCGATGGACAGTCGCAGGCGCGGGTCCTATATCGGCGCGCTTTTCTCGCGAGGGGACACATGCCGCGTTCGTTCAAGGAGCGATTGCACAAGGGCTATGCGCAGACGATGGAGCTTTCCGGCGCTCCGCTCGCCGAAGAGAAAAGCCAATACCAGCGCATCCGCATCTTCGACACGGTGGCGAACGGACGCGTGCTCGTGCTCGACGACATCGTGCAGCTCACCACGCGGGATGAATCGGCCTATGCCGAAATGCTCACCCATGTGCCGCTTCTCGAGCACGGACGGGCCAAACGCGTGATGATCGTCGGCGGCGGCGATCTCTCGATCGCCGACGAGGCCCTGAAGCACAGAGGAATCAGGGAGGTCGTGCTGGTCGATATCGATGGCCGTGTGGTGGAGCTGTGCCGCGAGCATTTCGGCACCATCAACCGCAAAGCCTTTGCCGACAGACGGTTGAAGATCGAGATTGCCGATGCCTTCGAGTATCTGGGCCGAAGCGAGTCGAAGGGCCGCTTCGATCTCATCGTCGCCGACCGGCCGGATCCCGTTGGCCCGGGAAAGGCCTTGTTCGGCGAGAGTTTCTACGATCGCGTCAAATCGGCGTTGGCGCCGCGGGGTTTCGCGACGTTTCAAACCGGCGTGCCTTTCTACCAGCCGCAGGAGATCACCGACGCGTTAAAGGAGCTTCGCGCTTCGTTCCCGCAATCAGGTCTCTATCTGACGGTTGTGCCCACCTATATCGGTGGCTTCATGGCGCTGTCCTGGGCCGGAAAGGGCAATCGCCTCGGAAGCTCAACCGGTCTCAAGCGCGCGCGCAGGAGTTTTGCGACTGCGAAGCTCAGGACGGACTACTATAATCCCGACATCCACGCCGCGGCGTTTGCACTTCCGGAATGGATCAAGCGGCTCGTGCCTTAATCCAGAGTAGCCAATGCGACGGTCGCCTCGATCTCGACCTTGGCATCGTCTTCGATGAGTCCGCTCACCTCGACGACCGACATTGCCGGAAAATGGCGCCCGATAACCTCGCGATAGGTGGCGCCGATTTCCGCTCTTCGTTGCTTGTAGACCTGCCGGTCCGTCACATACCAGGTGAGCCGCACGATCTGCGCGGGTTTCGCTCCGGCGGCCTCGATCACGGCCCGAACATTCTCGAGTGCCTTGCGGATCTGTGCGACCAGATCGGACGGAAAGGAGCCGTTCTCGTCCCAGCCGACCTGCCCCGAGACAAAGAGCGAGCCGCCCTCGACAACGCCGTTGGAATATCCGCTCGGACGCGGCCAGCCGGCCGGATTGATGAGCTTCATGGCGCAGGCCTTTCACGCAGGAGAAAACGTTGGACCTTGCCCGACGGATTGCGGGGCAGCGCGTCGAGGAATTCGATCGCTCGCGGATATTTGTAGGGTGCGATGTCGCGCTTGACGAAATCCTGGATCTCGCGCGCAAGATCGTGTGAGCGTGCGCGTTCCGGCTTCACGACGACGAAAGCCTTGACGATCTGCCCGCGTCCAGGATCGTCTGCAGCCACTACCGCGCATTCGAGAATGGCGGGATGGCGCAAAACCGCCTCCTCCACCTCGTATCCTGAAATGTTGTAGCCGGCAGACACAATCATGTCGTCGGTGCGGCTCTGGAACCAGAAGCGGCCTTCATCGTCCATCGTGCAGGCGTCGCCCGTGATGTTCCAGCCTCCGCGCACGTAGGTTTGTTGCCGGACATCGTCGAGATAGCGGCAACCGGTAGGGCCTTTGACTGCGAGCAGGCCGATCTCGCCCGGCGCCGCAGGCTCAAGCGCGTCGTTCAGCACCGCAGCGGTGTAACCTGGCACCGCGCGGCCCGTGCAGCCGGCCTTCGCCTCTTCCGGCGTATTGGAAATGAAGATGTGCAGGAGCTCGGTCGAGCCGAGTCCATTGACGATGCGCTGACCCGTAGCGGCCTCCCAGCCGCGAAACGTGGACACCGGCAAGTGTTCGCCCGCCGAAACGAACCGGCGCACGTGCGCGAGATTGCGTTGCGAAGCTCCTGTCGTCATTGCGCGATAGGCCGTGGGCGCCGTCATCAACACGCTCGGACGATATTCGGTGATGGCGTCGAGAAGCTGATCGGGAGAACAGGCCGGGAGAAGCACCGACGCGCCGCCGTAGCGCAACGGAAAGACGACGTGGCCGCCGAGCCCGAAAGTGAACGCCATCGGCGCGCTGCAAAGGAACACATCGTCCATACCGGCCCGAAGTATCGAGCGTGGAAAGGAGTCGGCGATGGCGAGGACGTCGCGATGGAAATGTACCGTCGCTTTCGGTTTGCCGGTTGTGCCCGAGGTAAAGGCGAGCAGCGCGGGGTCCGTCGCCCAGGTCTCGACCGACGTGAATTTGTCGGGTTTGTCGCGCATCAAGCGCTCGAGCTCGGTATCGCGCGAACGGCCGTCGCGCGAATAATCCGCGACGCGCCCCTGCCCTGTGTCCTGCACCGCGGTGGCAAGCTCGGCGAGGAGCGTCTCTTCGCAGAGCGATAGATCGATGCGCGCCTTGTCCAGAACAAAGGAGAGTTCGCGCGCGCGCAGCAGAGGCATCGTGACAACCGCGATCGCGCCGACTTTCAGCACCGCGAGCCAGAGCGCCGAAAGCATCGGCCCGTTGGCGCCGCGCAGCAGCACCCTCGCGCCAGGCCGAAGCGCGAATTCGCCGGCCAGAACCGAAGCGATGCGATTGGCAGCGCTCGCGAGCTCGTCATAGGTCCAGACGCCGCCGGGGAATATCGCCGCCCTGCGCGCGCCCCAGCCGGCTTCAAGTGCGCGGTCGATCAGCTCGGCGCCCGCGTTGATTCGCTCCTGATAGCGAAATTCCGGTCGGTTAAAACACAAGACAGGCAGCGTTTCTGGACTCGGCAGCCCGTCGAGAACAAAGCGATCGAGATGCGCGGTTTGCACTCTGTCCTCTTCAATTGCCTTCAAATTTCGGCGCCGATTTCCCGATGAAGGCCCGATAGGCGCGTTTGAAGTCTTCCGTCTGCATGCACAAAGCCTGCGCCTGCGCTTCGGCCTCGAGCGCATCGTCGACGCTCATCGACCATTCGCGATGCAGCATTGCCTTCGTCATGGCATGCGCGAAACTCGGCCCGTCTGCGAGACCGGCCGCCGCGCTGCGCGCGACTTCGGCAAGCCGGTCCCCCTCGACGAGCCTGTTATAGAATCCCCAGGCTGCGCCCTCCTCCGCCGTCATCGCACGGCCGGTAAACAGCAATTCCGCCGCGCGCCCCTGCCCGATCAGTCGGGGAAGGATGGCGCAGGCGCCCATGTCGCAACCTGCGAGGCCGACGCGCACAAACAAAAACGAAGTTTTGGCATTGAGCGTGGCAAACCTCAGATCGGACGCCATGGCAAGGATGGCACCGGCACCGGCACAGACGCCGTCCACCGCCGCCACGACGGGCTGCGGACAGGCGCGCATCGCCTTAACCAGATCGCCGGTCATGCGCGTGAAGTTCAGGAGTCCATCCACATCCATCTTCGTCAGCGGCCCGATGATGTCGTGCACGTCGCCACCGGAACAAAAATTCCCACCGGCGCCGGTCAGAACGACCGCCTTGATCGCTGGCGCATGGACGAGCGCCCGGAACGCATCGCGCAACTCCGCGTAGGATTCGAACGTCAGGGGATTCTTGCGCTCGGGCCGCGCCAGTGTGATCGTCGCCACTCCCGCTTCGAGCGACCAGCGGAAATGCCTTGGCGAAAACGATTCGTCGATCATCGGTGCCTCACATGATTTCGCCGCCGGCAACGGCGATCGCCTGTCCGGTGATCGATTCCGCGGCAGAGCTGCAGAGCCACGCGACTGTATCCGCTACTTCCTCCGGCCGGATCAGACGTGCCTGCGGGTTGTGCCGGACCAATTCGCCGAGCGCTTCGTCCTCGCTGCGTCCCGTTTTCGCGACGATGGTTGCCACGGATTTTCGCACCAGCGCGGTATCCGTGTAACCCGGACAGACCGCATTCACCGTGATGCCCTGTCGGGCGGTTTCCATAGCGAGCGCGCGGGTGACGCCTATGAGCGCGTGCTTCGCCGCCACGTAAGCCGACACGTATGGATAGCCACGCAGGCCGGCAATGCTGGAGATATTGACGATGCGCCCCCAACCGCTCCCGATCATCGATGGCAGAGCTGCTCGCGTGCAGCGAAAGGCAGCCATGAGGTTGATGGCCAGCATGCGCTCAAGCATTTCGTCCGAAGTCTTCAGAAACGGGGCGCTTTCTGCGGCCCCGGCATTGTTGACCAGAATGGAAATCGGCGCTCGGGCGCGCGCCTCCGCGAACGCCTTCTCGATCTGGTCCGGATTTGTCACATCGCACACGATAACGCGCGCATCCGGATTGCGGCTCGCCTCGCTCTCCAGAGCGCTCGCGTCGCGGCCCATCAGCGTGGTCTGCGCGCCCATATCGGCAAGCCGCGCAGCTATTGCGGCGCCGATGCCGCGCGATGCCCCGGTGACAACGGCGTGACGCCCTTCGAGGGACAGATCAGCGGCCACGGCTGAGATTCCGCACGAGCTGGTCGCGGCCGGGCCAGTAAGGCTTGGGCCAGGAAATGTCCCGATAACCCTGCTGGGCCGCGGCGCGAAGCGTCCAGTAGGGATCGGTTAGATGGGGCCGCGCCAGGCAACAGAGATCGGCGCGCCCCGCCGCGAGGATGCTGTTCACGTGGTCGATCTCATAGATGTTTCCGACCGCCATTGTCGCGATACCCGCTTCGTTGCGGATCAGATCGGAATAGGGTGTCTGGAACATGCGTCCATAGACCGGACGGGCCTCGATCGACGTCTGCCCCGCCGAGACGTCGACAATGTCGGCGCCTGCCTCCGCGAACGCGCGCGAGATGACAAGCGCCTCGGCCTCGCTGTTTCCCGCCTCCGCCAGCCAGTCCGTCGCGGAGATGCGCACCGATATCGGCCTCTCGTGCGGCCACGCCTGTCTCATCGCGGCGAACACAGCCAAAGGAAATCGGAGGCGGTTCTCGATCGTGCCGCCGTAGGAATCCGTGCGCTTGTTCATTGCAGGCGTAAGAAAAGCGGAGAGCAGATAGCCATGGGCCGCGTGAAGCTCGATCATATCGAAGCCGCAAGCAATGGCGCGCTTCGTGGCGTGCACAAAATCCTGGATCACGCACACCATCTCGGCTTCGTTTATCTCGTGCGGCGTCTGGCTTCTCGACGACCACGGAATGGGAGACGGCGCGAGCAGAGGCCAGTTCCCCGAATCCAGCGGTTCGTCCTCGCCTTCCCATGGCACTCTTGTCGAGCCCTTGGGGCCTGCATGGCCGAGCTGTAGCGAAATCTTGGTATCGGTATGGGTGTGCACGAAATCGACGATGCGCTTCCACGCGCGTTCATGCTCTTCGTTGTAGAGCCCGGCGCAGCCGGGCGTAATGCGCGCGTCGGCCGATACATCAGTCATCTCGGTCACGAGCAACGCCGCGCCGCCCTGCGCCCGCGCACCGTAATGGACGAGATGAAAATCGCCGGGCAGCCCGTCGACAGCGGAATACATCGACATCGGTGAAACGACAATGCGATTGGCGAGCGTCAGCCCGCGCAGGCGAAGCGGCGCGAACATGGGCGGCCTGGGCTCGTTCGCCTCGATGCCCGCCTGGCGCGCGAACCAGGTCTCAAGACCTTCCAGCCAGGTGCGATCACGCAACCGCAGGTTTTCATGACTGATTCTTTGGCTTCGCGTCAGGAGCGAATAGGCGAACTGAATGGGCTCGAGCGAGACGTAGCGCGGCACATGCTCGAACCACTCCGTCGAATTGCGCGCGGCATTCTGCAGCTTGATGACTTCGAGCCCGCGCTCCGCCTGGAACGCATCGAGGGCGCGCGGCGACATTCCGTGCTCGTGCACCAGGGTCGCCAGCGCGATCGCGTCCTCGAAGGCCAGTTTGGTGCCGGAACCCACGGAGAAATGAGCGGAATGCGCCGCATCGCCGATCAGAACGACCTTGCCGTTGTGCCAGCGCTCGCAGGTCAGAACCGGAAAATTCAGCCACGCCGAGCCGCGCAGGTGTCGCGCGTTGCTCATCAGAGGTCTGTCGTCGAGATAGCGCGCGAAGAGACGTTCGCAGATCGCGATGCCCTCGTCCGTGCTTGCGTATTCGAAGCCGAGGCCGCGCCAGGTCGCCTCGCTGCATTCGACGATGAAGGTGGAGGTGTCCTGCTCGAAACGATAGGCGTGTGCCCAGATCCAGCCCTCCGACGTTTCCTCGAAAATAAAGGTGAAAGCCTTGAACGGCTTCCCGGTGCCGAGCCAGATGAATTTGTTGGCCCGACGCTGGATGCTGGGCCGGAAAACTCCTGCTTGCGCCGTGCGCGCAGCACTGTTGATCCCGTCGCTGGCAACGATCAGGTCGGCGTCAGGGAATGTCTCGACTTCGGCCTCGCACTCGAAGCGCAGTTCGACCCCAAGCTCGCGGCAGCGCTCCTGGAGGATATTGAGGAGACGCTTACGGCCGATGCCGCAAAACCCGTGGCCGCCCGAGGTAATCGTCTGGCCGCGAAAATGGACATCGATATCGTCCCAATGCGCGAAGGCGCCGCTGATTTGCGAGGCGCTTTCTGGATCGGCCGCGCCCAGCGCATCCATGGTCTGATCGGAGAAAACGACACCCCAGCCGAACGTGTCTTCAGGCCGGTTTCGTTCGACGACGAGAACCTCGTGGCGCGGATCGAGCCGCTTAAGGGCAATTGCGAAATAAAGGCCGGCGGGTCCGCCGCCCACGCAGACTGCTCTCAATCGAATCATGCTCCTTCCGCGCCGGTCTATCTAAGTCCAAGGCCCTCTTGCGTAAAGGCGCGCTTGACGCTGGGCTGTCCGGTTGGTTTCGTGAGCCGTCCGATCGGGAGCCCGACGATGAAGCCGCTTTTCGTGCAAATCAAATGCGAACTCGGTCAAACCTATCGCGTGGCCGAACTCCTGATCGACACGGTCGAAGAGACCGCCGAGATCTACTCGGTCACCGGCGCCTATGACCTCCTGGCAAAATTTCATCTCGGCAACGAGCAAAGTTTCGGCGAATTCGTAAACGGCAAGCTGCACACGGTGCCCGGTATCCGCGACACGTTTTCGCTGGTGGCTTTTCGGCTGTTCTGCGTGCCCGATCCCGATCGCGAGGGCATGGACGAAACCGATTTCCGGAAGCTGGCGGCCGGGAAGCCCGGGGCGAAGCCGACCTGAGTCGCAGCTTCGCCGGGGCCCGCGGAGCGTCTCAGACCGCCGCGAGAAAATCCGACAGCACCCGGTTGAACGTATCGGCGTCCTCGAGATTGGCGAGATGCCCGACGCCCGGGATGATTTCGAACCGGGCATTGGGAATCTGGCGCGCCATGGCCTCGACGACATCCGGCGGCATCGTCCGATCTTCGCCGCCCGCAATGGCGAGCGTGGGAATATCGATATGTGGCACCACCTCGGTGCCGTCGAACGAGAGAATGCAGCGCATCGCATCGCGATAGACGGCAGGTGGCACCGAACTGATCGATTCGATGGCGGCCGCGCGTGCCGATTCGGGTGCCCGAGGCGATAGAAGTTGGCCGAGCAGGCTCTCCGCCATGTCGTGCATGGACCTGCCTTGATCGAGTGGTCCGATGCGACGAACCATGAATTCGCGCGCACGCTCTCTTGCCGCCTGCAACCCTTCGGGCGTCTCCGGCTGCGCCAGACCCGGATTCGTCGCGTAGAGGCAAACGCTCGTCAATCGGCGAGCACGGCGCCGCAGGAATTCCTGAGCCACCATTCCTCCCATCGAATGGCCGACAAGATGGACGCGCTTGCCCGGAAGCGTATCGAGAAGCGCCTCCAGAGCATCGGCGAGTGCCGGAAACTTCAGTTCCGGCAAAGGCTCCGAGCCGCCATAGCCCGGCATGTTCCACGCCACGACGCAGTAGCGGGACGCAAACGCATCAAGTTGCGGCTTCCAGACCGCCGCGCATCCGCCGATGCCATGCAGGAGGACAAGTGCATCGCCCGCAGATCCGCTTTTCAAACTCGTCGGTACGCGCATGATTTTTTCTCCGCTCGTGTCAGGCCGGCAGCAATTTCTCGAACAGCACGCGAACATTTCTCTGCGCGTCTTCAAGACGCTTCTCAAGTTCGTCGAAATTGTCCGCGCCGGCCGCGCGCACGAGCAGCGCTTTCATTCCCTCGCTCGCGGCCGAGGGATCGAATATCCCGTCCACGCAAAGCCGCAGAACCTGCAGGAGCGCCAGTTGGAGTGTCGCGGCGTCCAGGAGCTTTGCGCCGGCTCGATGATCGATCAGCTGCATCGCGGCAAGTTTCTCAAGTGCCCCCAGGGTGTTCTGATCCCGCAATCGGGGAAAATCGCTCGCGTGTCGAAGCTGAAAAGTCTGGACGATGAATTCGATATCAATCAGCGCGCCGCGCCGAAACTTCAGGTCCCATGCTGTACGGCCCTGAAATTGCGCGGCCAGCTTTTCTCGCATGTCGCGCGCATCGCGGACGAGTTTCGCCGGATTTGTCTTTTTCTGCAGCACTCCGTCGATGATCGACTCGATCCGTGCCCGCAGCGCAGCGGAACCGGCAACCGTTCTGGCGCGCGTAAGCGCCAGCCGTTCCCATGTCCACGCCGCGTGTGTTTGATATCGGACAAAAGATTCGAGGCTCACCGCGGCGGGACCCTTGTTGCCGCTTGGCCGCAGCCTCATGTCCACTTCGTAGAGGCCGCCTTCCGAAGTGGGCACGGTCAACGCGGAAATCAGCCTTTGCGCGAACCGGGCGTAATAGGCCATGACCGGCAGAGGTTTCGCGCCACGTGAACGCTCGACGCCCTCGGGCGTGTCGTAAATGAAGACGAGATCGAGATCGGAGGATACGGTCATCTCACGACCGCCGAGCTTGCCCATCGCGACGACCGAGAACTCGCCACCATGCATCCTGCCCGCCGACGCTGCAAGTTCGCGTTCTACTCTCTCGAGAAGTCCCGCGATCACGCAATCCGCGATATTTGCGAAAGCCGCTCCGGCCGCGTCCGGCCTGGTTCTGCCTTCGATGAGCTGAACGCCGACCCGGAACATTTGCTCGCGCGCGAATCGCCTTGCCGCGTTCAGCGCGAACTCGTGATCGCCGGCGGCCGCCAATTGTTCCTCAAAAAGAACGGTAAGCGTTTCGCGCGGCGGAAGCTCGGCCAGAAAACCCGGGTCGAGTACCGCATCCAGAATCGCCGGCGAGCGGCCGAGATGGTCGGCGAGCCTGGGCGCAGATCCGCATATGGATGCGATAAGCCGCAGGAGACGCGGATGTGCCAGAAAGAGCGAAAACAGTTGAACGCCTGCAGGCACGCGCGAGACGAAGCGGTCGAATTGCGCGAAGGCGGCGTCCGCATCCGCGGTCGAGGCGAGCGCATCGAGCAATGCCGGCATGAGCCTGGTCAGAAGTTCGCGCGCACGGGCACTTCTTGTGGCGCGGATGCGGCCGTGATGCCAGTTGCGGATCGCACAAGCCGCATGATGGGGATCGCGAAATCCCATCGCGCGAAGCGAATCGATCGTTTCGGGATCGTCCTCGACCCCGGTAAACACCAGGCTGCCCCGGGCGCCGCCCAGCGGCAGCGCCTTTTCGAACAGATTTGCATAGTGTGATTGTACGCAACGCAGGCGCTCCGTGAGCGCACTGCCGAAGGCGGTGGCATTCGCAAACCCGCAGAAGCACGAGAGATGCTCCACGCCCTCCGCGCTCTTGGGAACAGCGTGCGTTTGCTCGTCGTCGATCATTTGCAACCGGTGTTCGAGCCTGCGCAGGAATTGATACGCCTCAGAGAGTTCGGCTCGCGCCTCTTCCGAGACCAATCCTCGTTCTTGCAGCGCCGCGATGGCGTCGAGCGTGCGGCGATGTCGCAAAGAAGGATTGCGCCCGCCCAGGATCAATTGCTGTGTCTGGGCGAAAAACTCGATTTCGCGGATGCCACCCGCGCCGAGCTTCAAATTGTGCCCGGTGACGCTGATGGCTCCGTGCCCGCCATGGGCATGAATTTGCCGCTTGATGGAATGGATGTCTTCGATTGCCGCGTAGTCGAGATGGCGGCGCCACACAAACGGCTCGATCCGCTTGAGGAACTGCTGGCCCGCCGGAATGTCGCCCGCGCACGGACGCGCCTTGATGTAGGCGGCGCGCTCCCAATTCTGCCCCATCTCCTCGTAGTAGCGTTCGGCGGCCTCGGTCGAAATCGCAATTTGCGTGGCCCCCGCATCCGGTCTCAGCCTGAGATCGACCCTGAAAACGTATCCATCCGATGTGATATCGCCCAACAGCTTCGCCAGCCCTTTGACGAGATCGACGGCGGCGGCGCGCGCATCGCCCTTTTTGCGGAAAGGAAAACGTTCGGAGTCGTAAAAGACGACCAGATCGATATCGCTGGAATAATTGAGCTCGAAAGCTCCGGCTTTTCCCATCGCCAGAACGACGAGTCCGGTGTCCGCCTCCAATGACGCGGGATCGGATTCGCCCAGCCCGGCATTGGTGGCGGCCTCGCGCAGCAAAAAGCGCAACGCGCCCGCTATGCTCGCGTCGGCAAAGCGGGTCAATTCTCGCATCGCAATATCGATGTCCCACAGACCCGACAGATCCGCCAGTGCGATTGCGAGAGCAGCCTGGCGCTTGGCGCGGCGCAGAATTGCCATCGCCTCCGCCATGTCACCGGCTGCGTGTGTGCAGGCGGCATCGCGGCTCGCGCGATCGAGCAGAACCGCCGGGCCCTGGTTCCACAGGTCGCGCAGAACCAATCGCTCGCGCAAGGCAAGTCGCGCGAGATAGGGACTGTTGCCGAACGCGCTGGCGAACACCGCACGCGCCGCATCGGGCAGGCCGGCGACGTTGCTGCCTAGCGCTTCGAGCGTTCTCTCGGCGCGCGCCGGATCGAACATGCGCGGCAAACCAGCGGCATGATCAGCGAATGCATCGGTGCTCGCGCGGTCGTTCATGCCCGGGCACCCGAACGGATGTTCAGCAGCCCGCTGCGTCCTTCAGCTGCGAGGAAGGCTTGAAGCGAAGACTTTTCGATGCCTTGATTTTGATGGATTCCCCCGTCTTCGGATTGCGTCCGATCCGTGCACCACGTTTCGAGACATGAAATGTTCCGAAAGTTCCAATCTGAAACTTGCCGCCGCTCTTGACGCCCTTGAGTCCACCTTCGATCGATTCGAAGACGAGCTCCACACAGCGTTTTGCTTCGACCTTGCTGAGATTTCCCTTTTTGGCGACGGCTTCGACGAAATCGGCTTTGCTCATTTTGGCGTCCCTTCCCTGGGTCCCGCACATATATCCGAATTCAGGCCGGCGCCGCCATTTTCTGCGGTGCCGCGGGCGGAAGCGATGCCGGGCGGTTTGTGCCGGCGGCGAAGAGGAGCGTCGCCTTCAGACCGGGCCGATTGTCATCCAGTTCGAGCTTCGCGTCATGAAGGCGGGCCACGGCAGCGACCAGGCTGAGGCCCAGTCCCGTGCCGGGCGAATGGCGGCTCGCTTCGAGCCTGACGAAGCGCTCCAGCACGCGTTTGCGGTCTTCGGATGCAATTCCCGGTCCCGTGTCCGCGACGCAGAGCGCGATCCCCGTCGGTTTGTCCTCGACGGATATAACGATGCGTCCACCCGGAGGCGTGTACTTGATCGCGTTGTCGAGAAGATTCGCCAAAGCCTGGCTGATGAGGCTCGAATTGCAGGTGACGATGGCGCGTCCGCTGGGCGCTACGGACAACGACACCTTCTTCTCCTCCGCCAGCGGCGCATAAAGTTCGACGACGCCTTCGACGATGCTGCGAAGGTCCACGGGGGCCATGGCTTCCCGCGCCACACCCGCTTCGGCTTCGGCGATCAAGAGCAGAGCATTGAAAGTGGCCATGAGGCGGTCCGTCTCTTCGATCGCCGCTTCGATTTCTCCCCCGCCAATCTCCAGGCCGTCTTGCGAACGCAAGGCGCCTTCGAGCCGGTTCCTGAGCCGATTGAGAGGTGTGCGCAGATCGTGCGCGATCGAATCGGTGACTTCGCGCATGCCGCGCATCAGGCGTTCGGTACGGTCGAGCATTCGGTTGAGATTGAGAGCGAGCGTGTCGAACTCGTCGCCGCCGCGCCTGAGCGGCAGACGCCGCGAAAGGTCGCCAGCCATGATTTCACGGCTTGTGCGGTTGATCTGGTCGAGCCGAGCGAGAAAGTTCCGGCTGATTAGGCCCCCGCCAATGAACCCCAGGACCACGACCAGCAAAACGCTCCAGGGGATCATAGTGGTAAAGAGCTTTTCGCTCTCGTGCCGTTCGGCCACATCGCGCGCGACGAGAAGTTCGAAGCCTCCGGTCAGATCGAAACTTCGTCCGCGGGCCCGGTGCTGTTCGTTATGATTGCCCACCCGGCGTTCGTAATCGAATTCCACGAGATTTTCGCCGATGGTGGAGAGTTGGGGCCACGCATCGAGATTTCCGGCGATGGGCCGCCTGTCGGAATCGGCAAGGATGTAGAGGGTGGCGCCGCCATGCGCGGAGCGGTTGACGATGGCGTCCGTCAGGCCTGCCAGGCCGAAACGCTCGTAGCGTTCCGAAAGGCCGGTAATGTCCGCTTCGACGATCTGATCGGTCTGTGCGTTCAGCGCGCGCGCCGTGTTCCAATAGGTGAAGGCGACGATAGCCGCGGCAGAGACGGCGAAAATAGCGAGATAGACAACGACAATGCGAAACGCGAGCGTGCGGAAAATCCTAGGCGCGCGCACGGATCATGTAGCCCGCGCCGCGGACTGTGTGCAGCAGCGGAGCCTCGAACCCCTTGTCGATCTTTGCCCGGAGGCGGGAGATGTGCACATCGATCACATTGGTCTGTGGGTCGAAATGATACTCCCAAACGCTTTCGAGCAGCATGGTGCGCGTGACGACCTGCCCCGCATGCCGCATGAGGTATTCGAGGAGACGGAACTCCCGGGGCTGCAAATCGATGGCCGAGCCGTTGCGATTGGCGGTTCTCGTCAGGAGATTGAGCTCGAGATCGCCCACCTGCAACTGCGTTTTCACCGAGGCCGGATGACGCCTTCGCATCAGGGCATCGATCCGCGCAAGGAGTTCAACGAACGCATAGGGTTTGGTGAGATAGTCGTCGCCACCGGCCTTCAGACCCTTGACCCGATCATCGACTTCGGAGAGCGCGCTGAGGAACAGGACCGGCATGGTGTTGCCGTGCTCGCGGATTTCGGCGACCAATTTCAGTCCGTCCATGCCGGGCAGCATGCGATCGACAATGGCCAGGTCGTAGGCCCTCGATAGCGCAAGCGTAAGGCCGACTTCCCCGTCTGCGGCGTCGTCCACGACGTGCCCGGCCTCCTTGAGACCGTTCACCAGATAGCGCTGGGCTTCGAGGTCGTCCTCTACGACGAGGATTCGCATCTTCGGGCTCCTATCGACTTGACGAAGCACATGCGGCCGACGCGCCCGGGGTCCGCGCCGACAGCGGCAACGGGGGGGATGGGGCCGCCGCCGCCGGCGCGGGGGCCGGAC
>DASXMF010000229.1:0-39383 GCA_036495845.1 Rhizomicrobium sp. | reverse complement strand
ATCGTGCTTGACACAGGGGCCGCCAACACCGTCGCCGATCTGAGCTTTTGTCGATCCGAAGGAATCGCCGTGAGCGACACCGCGCAGCCCGGGTCTGGGGTGAGAGGTGCCACCGTCTCGGTTCATACGCTGGGCGATGTTCGGTTGACTCTCGACGGGCTGACAGTACGGTCAGCCGGCATTTTAGCGGTCGATATGAGCAACACGAACCAAAGGCGCAAGTTGAAGGGGGTTGAACCCATCCGCGCCGTCCTCGGGCAGGATGTCCTGCGCTACCATCAGGCGGTGATCGACTATGCGACATTGGCCCTTTTCCTCAAGGAGGAACCTGCCTGGTCGGGCATCGTTTCCGATCATTCGGATGTGACTGGAGCAAGTTCGCGGCTCCCGATGCAATGACTGATGGCCTCGAGCTGGCACCGGGCCATCGTCCTCAACAGGGAAATCATTTCACCCTCATGCGGTTCGAGCGCCCTGAGGAGCTTGATGAATGCAAGTGCGTTGAACCGCACGATGGTGTCGAAAGCCTCGTCGGGATCTTTCATGCCGGCTTCGCGCAGCAAGGTGCGAAACGTGCCGCGCGGCGCACGGGGATTTTTCCTGTGACCAATCAACAGATATGACAGTTCCATTGTACCCTGCCCGGCTCGCGTTTGCGGAATCCGGTCCTTGCCGCGCATCGTGCCCGCGTTCGGATTGCGTCCGATGCTGACCTTCAGATTCCCGAACGTTGCGTCCATTGGAAGGCTAAAGGCGACGGGTTCCCGGGTTGCACATCCGAACAGGCGGAAAGTCGAAAGGGGATCGTTGGCGCCGTGGCGAATTTGGAGTTCGCCGCGGACATAACCCTGAACCTGCAAATGAGTCCCGTGCTCGTAACGCAGGCCGGAAATGTTGTGCCGGGCCAGCTCCAGCAGCGGCGCGATAAAATTTGTTTCTTGCCACGAGATTTGCCTGCTGCGCAGGAACCGGGCCTGAACCCGTTCCTCGAAATTGTCCTGCAGGAGCTCGGTGAAACCCAGTTCTGCACACAGCAATTGCCGGAGTTCGATCGGCAGCGCGTCGAGCGCACCAACAAACGCCGCGCCTTCCGGATGGCCCGCCGCTCCCCAGGAGAACGCATCCTGGTATCTGTCAAAAAAAATACGTTCCAGGTGCCCCGCGTCCGCAGTTTGACGGATACAAAGCCTGCCCGCGCTGAACTCCAGATCCTCCACGCGCAGGAGAAGGTTTCGCGGTACCCGCAAGAGCACCGGCTCGCGCGGATCGACGACGTACAGCCCTGTCTCTGTCCCTTCGTTCCCGAGCCTGAGATTTCGCACCGCCCCACCCAGCGCGCGAAACGATTCGAGCATGTCGTCGAACGACCAGGCGGTCTGCGCCGGCGGGTCCTGCGTCATTCGCCCGTTCCCACGCAATGGGCCATGGCCTCAAGCTGAAAAAGCGCCATGCTTCGCAGCCGCCGGACCAGCTCGCCGTGACCGGCCTCGAGCGCCTCCAGCAGACCGAGAAATCTTGTCCTGTTGATGTAGAGGATGGTGTCGAACGCCTCGTCCGGCCGTACCGCTCCTGCCCCACGCATCAGCGAGCAGAAGATTCCCCGGGACAGGCGCGGAAAATTGGAATGTCCGATTATCAGGTAGGACAGGCTCAGCGACTTGCCGTCCACACCGAGCTGCGGCGTCAACAACCCCGCCCTTTCCGTATGCAACCCGATCCGGCGAAGGATTGTGAGATCCAGCGCACCAATTTTCACCGCCACCGGCAGGCTGTGAACGAACGGACGTCCAACCGCGAGACCGGTATTCCGGAACACGTCGAAGCTGTCGAGCGGCCCGCAATCGAGGAAGATTTCTCCCCCGGTCTGTCCGTCGATCTGCAACCCCTCTTGCTCGACGGAAGTGCAGGAAAAGCCGTCATGGCCGCGTTTTGCGAGTTCCAGTATAGGTGCATGGATGTTTTCGTTGTTGCATACGATCATCCTGCTTCTGAGAAAATGCCTTCGTATCCTTGTTTCCGGCTCTCCCTCTACAAAATGATGCATTCTAAAATTGCTGCTCAACGCCGTGCGCAAGTTCTGCGGCAACGAGTCGAACATGGCGACGAGATTCGCGCTTTCCCGGTGTCCTTCCCCGCCCCAGGAAAAAGCGTTTTGGTAGTGCTGGAAGAAATCCCGTTCGGGCGGCGCTACGCGGGCGTTCGCACCGAGGGCGATCCGATCGCCCGCGAATTCAATGTCAGTGACGCGAAAGAGCAGATTGGCCGGGACCCGGATGAGAAACGGTTTCGCGGGATCGAGTGGAACCAAGGCCCATCCGGACGGTCCGTTTCCCAACGCGACATTCTCGACGATTCCGCCGAGGGCGCGAAACTCGCGCAACATGCGATCCCACTCGCCGGCGATCGGCGGGGCATCATGGCCGTGCGGGCGCGACACAGTGGTCATCCGGAAATCCGGCGCGGAAGCTGTCTGCGTGCGCGGTTTTTGTCAAACCGGCGTCCGACCCGCCTGCCGCTCTGCTCGCATGCTCGACTTTTCCCGCCCGTTATCGTGTATCGTAGCGTTCCACGATAGGCTGGGAGAATGCGGCGCATGCCGGGGCTGATGCGCATCGGATTGACGGCCGCGATTTTCGCGGCGGGTGCCGTAACGGCTGCAAGTGCCGCGTCGACGCAAAGCTTTATCCTGAAAGGCTACAGCTTCGGTCCCATGCCGGGCGTGAATACCGCGGAGATCGAGGCAAAACTCCCGCGCAAGGCGGGCGCGCGAATCACCGGCGCGGATGTCGCCGCCGAAGAAGCCATTGTCGAAAGAGAATTGAAAGCGCGGCACGTGCAGGGACGGCTGTTTGCCAGCACCGCGGTCAAGCGCGACCGGATGTGGATCATCTTCGATCTCGTTCAAGAGCCGGTTCGCATTCTGGTATCGCAAAGTTTTGTGGGAGCGTCGCACGTCTCGCCGGAAATCCTGGCGAGAGCCACCGGCCTGAGGCCAGGTACTACACTTTCCGTCGGGAAGCTGAACGCGGCACGCCGTTCAATTCTTGCCGCGTACGGCAAAGCCCTACACGGCAAACCAATAAATCTTAAGCTCCGCATGCAAACACGTCACTCCGTCAAACCCGGAACCGTGCCCGAAACGTGGTTAACATGGACGATCGTCGAACCAAAATCGTCGCGATGAACGTCATGCGTCGTCCGACGCAATCACTTGTTTGCGATCCTGATTTTGCGCAGTTGCGCAGCAGCAGAGCGCACAACTAAACTCGCGGCGAGGTTTCCATTTCGGGGGCATAGAATGGGAGCTTTCGGTTTCGGCGACGAGACCGACATCATCTGTGCCTCTATGAGGGAAGCAATCATGGAGAACATCACCAAGACACTGTTGAGCGGCGCCGCGATCAGTGCACTGGCCGCCGTTCCGGCGATGGCCGCGGGTCATGCGCCGAACATGCATGTCGCCGGCGCCCGCAACGCGTCGCTGAATGTGAAATATCTGGGGACGCACTACAAAACCGACATCAAAGATCCGAAGAAGGTCACGCACGTCACCACGAGCTTCAGCTTCACGGGAACACTCCACGAGAGCACGGCCTACAAGAATGCGATCACGCTCTGGCACGAGGGCTGGTTCACCCGCACCGGCACGACGTCGGCGTCGAAATGCATTACGGCTCCGAACGAGACGGCGAAGTTCCGGAAGACCGCTCATGCGAGGGTCAAGCCGGTAGCAGTGACAGGTTCCGTCAGCATTGCAGGCTTCTGCGCCTTGAACACGGGCCAGACGTTCTACGGTCCGCAGTACACGCTGAAGGACAGGAACGCCACGTCGGATTCCTTCACGGGCAAGATTGTCGCAAACGAGAAGAAGCTCTCCGGTTACATCTTCAAGATTGACGCGACCACCAGCCTCACGATCGACTGACGCGTGCAATCCGGCGGCGCAATCAGGATAGCGCCGCTCTTCTGCCAAAAGGACCAGCGGCGGCGCCGCTGGTCCTTTATTATGTGCCGGAAGCCCTTGGACTTTGTCAGGGACCAACCGCTACTTTATGTGTCCGCCTTCGGCGATCTGGCGAGGTGAAAGTATCATGACTCGCGTCGTTCCCACTGCAATCCTGGCAAGCCGCGGTTCTCGGGTGGGGACAGGAGAGGATATTCTCGCGAACAAATTTGGCGAGGTGGACCGGCAGCCGGCTGCGCCGCAAGACGAGCCCGCATCGGCGACAGAAACGCCGGCCCAGCTTTACGAACTCGGTCAGACCCTGTCCGCCATGGGATTTCATACGGCGGCAATTGCGGCGCTCCAGGATTGCGTTGCACACGCGCCGGATCATGCGAACGCATGGCGGGAATTGTCCGGACTGCTCCGGCTGGCCGCGAAAGATGATGAGGCCGACGCGGCCGAAGCGGCGGCTGCGGGCTCGCCGTCGTCAGGCACCGATAAATGGCCGGGTGTGAGAGACGATCGTACTGCGTCCGAACTGGACAAGGCCGACGACGAACGGCAAGCGGAGATTCACCTGAAATCGCAGGACGAGGCGATGATCGCCTTGCGTGACCGGCTGGTCGAGGATCCGCTCGATGTGGTGGCGATGCGTCTTCTCGCCCAACGGGAGGCAGGCAGCGGCGACGAAATTACCGCGTTGCGGCTTCTGGAACGCGCACTCGAAATCTCCCCCCGCTATTTCCGCGCGCGCGAGAGCTATGCGGACGTACTGGGATCGCGTCACGCCTATGCGGCTCTGGTTGCCCAGACGGCAATGCTGCTGGAGAACGCGCCGGATAGGCCTGGCTACCGTGCCTTCCATGCGCAGGCGCTGATGAATGTCGGAGAGAGCGATGCTGCGCTCGACATCCTGATCAGATTGCTGCGCGAAAATCCGAACCAGCTCGGCTACTGGCTGACATACGCGCGGGCCCTGCATTTCGCGGGCCGCCGGGACGAGTGCGTGCAGGCTCACCGGCATTGCCTTCAAATACGGCCGGATTGCGGAGTGGCCTATTGGGGCCTCGCCGATCTGAAGGACACGTTCATCACGGATGCCGATATCAGGGCGATGCGGACGCAACTGGCCCGAGACGATCTCGAATCGGAAAGCCGCCGTTGCATGCTCTACGCCCTGGGGCAGGCTTTGGAACGCACCGGCGATTTCGCCGCGAGTTTTGCCGCGTATGACGAGGCGGTCCTGCTCGATTGCGCGCTGCTGGAAGAACAGGGGCGCGAACGCGCCGATGGCGTCGTGCGCAAGACGGGCGAACAAACAAAGACGGACTCTGTGACCGCGAAGGCCCAAGCGGCCTCCGGTGCCGGACGGCAAGATCAGGAGAAGGACCGCAAACGCGAGCCCGGCATCTACGCAAGGCGGCTTGCCTCGAGGAAAACCGTATTCAGCCGCGAGAATTTTGCAACGAGACTTGTACCGGCCCCTCCCGCCGATGAAACGCCGATTTTCGTGGTGGGACTGCCGCGCGCCGGATCCACGCTGGTCGAACAGATTCTCTCGAGCCACAGCCAGGTGGAAGGCACGCGCGAACTGGAACTGATCGGAGAAATAACGCGTGATCTCGAGCTTGCCCGGATGCTGGTCAAGCCGAGCGCCTACCCCGAAATCGTGCTCGACCTGAAGCCGGATCGGCTGGCGGCCCTCGGCGCGAGGTACATCGAGCGCTCGCGTTCCTACCGAAGGCTTGGACGTTCGACCTTCATCGACAAGCGCCCGTGGAACTGGCTCGAAGTCGGGCTCATCCATCTGATTTTGCCGCAGGCGAAGATCATCGACATAAGGCGCAAACCGATGGCGGCCTGCTTTGCGATGTTCAAGCAGCTTCTGCCGGACTTTTCCTACGACCTCGAAGGCTTCGGCTGGTATTACAACAATTACGTATCGATGATGGAACATTGGGAATCGGCGCTGCCGGGCCGGGTTCACTTCGTACAATACGAACGTCTGGTCGAGGACACGGATAACGAAATCCGCCGGATGCTCGATTATTGCGGCCTGCCGTTCGAGGAAAGCTGTCTGCGGTTCTGGCAGACGGATCGCGTCGTCGCGACGCCGAGCGGCGAGCAGGTGCGCCGTCCGATTTACCGTCAGGCGCTCGACCAATGGCGCAATTTCGAACCCTGGTTGGGGCCTCTCAAAGAAGCCCTGAACCAGCGGTTTGAAACAGCCTGAACGTGCGGCGATGACCGCCGCCGGGCCGGCAAAGCTGTACGAGCAGGCGCTCACGCTGAGCGCGATGGGATTTCATCGGGAATCGCTCGATCTGCTGTTCGACGTCACCAAGCGCGCTCCCGGCCACGCGCCAGCCTGGATCGAGCTTGCCCGCCTGCTGAAGTTTGCGGGCCGCGACGAAGAGGCGCGCGCCGCCGCTACCCATGGAGCAGTCACGACCATTTCCTGGGAGCCGGTGATCGACGCGCGCACTTCCGCCGGGATCGATGCCGCGGAACGGCGTCTTCGCGACCGCATGCGCGATCTGGCCGAGCCTTCAAGACAGTTAAACGCGCTGCACCGACAACTTCGCGGGGACGAAACCGACGTTGCGGCCATGCGTCTGCTCGGACGCCTGGAATGGAAGAGCGGCGCGCTGACGACGGCGCGCACCCTGTTTGAGAGGTCGCTGGCTCTGTCGCCGCAATACGTGGGCGCGCGGGAAGATCTGGCGCGACTGCTGCCAATTCTCGGCGACAACGCCCGCGGGGTGGCCGAGACGGGCAGACTGGTTCAAATGTCGCCGGCGAACTTTACCTATAGAGCGCTGCATGCCGATGCGCTGCTTGGCGTCGGCAACATTCAGTCTGCGATCTCCCTTGTGGAGGATTTGATCCGGGAAGAGCCGGCGAATGTGCGTCTGCGTTGCGTCTACGCGCAATCCCTGCACTTCGCCGGACGCATCGAAGAGAGCATCCGTGAGTTTCGCGCGTGTCTCGAACGGCAACCGGACCTCGGAGATGCGTATTGGGGCCTTGCCGAGATGCGCGGCGATTCTCTCGGAGCCGATGACATCGCCGCGATGCGCGGGCATTTGCGCGAGACAGAGACAGACCGCTCCAGCCGCATGCTCATGCAATATGCGCTGGGCCGGGTGCTGGAACGTGCGGGCGATTACGCGCAGAGCATGGCGGCGTTCGGGGCGGCCGCTGCACTGGCACGGACAATCGCGGCCGACGCGGGGGAAGGTTACAACCCGGACAACGAGTCCGATCTGGTGCGCCGCCGCCGGGCGGTGTTCACCGCGGATTTGCCGGGAGTCCACGCTTCGCCACGGCCAGGAGCGGATCCAACGCCCATCTTCGTTCTCGGCATGCCACGCGCGGGGTCCACGCTGGTGGAGCAGATTCTCGCAAGTCATAGCGCGGTGGAAGCCACGATCGAGTTGCCGGTGCTTGGCAACATTGTTCGCGATCTCTCGCTCAGCCGGCTGCTGGTGACGCGGGACGCGTATCCCGAATGTCTTCGGGACTTGCGCGCTTCGGATTTATCAGACCTCGGCGTCCGCTATCTCGAAGAAGCTGCCGCCTACCGCCGCACCGACGCTGCCTATTTCGTGGACAAGCGGCCGTGGAACTGGCTGGAAGCCGGTCTCATTCGTCTGATTCTGCCGCACGCGAAAATCATCGACATTCGCCGCGAGCCGATGGCGAGCTGTTTTGCCATGTACAAGCAGATGCTGGCGAACGCGGCGACGTTCTCCTCCGATCTCGAAGACCTCGCACATTATTACACGCAGTACGTCGGCATGATGGCGCATTGGGAGCGCGTCATGCCCAGTCAGATTCATTTCGTGTCCTACGAACGCCTGGTCGAGAACACGGAGACCGAGATTCGGCGCCTGCTCGATCATTGCCATCTGCCGTTCGAGGAAAGGTGCCTGCGCTTCTGGGAGACCAACCGGGCGATCGCGACGCCCAGCGCCGAACAGGTGCGCCGTCCGATCTTCCGCGATGCCGTGAATCACTGGCGCCATTTCGAGCCCTGGCTTGGCCCGCTCAAAGAGGGACTGAAGAAAGCGCAGGCCGAAGCCGCGGCCACGCCGCAACCGGCAGGCTACGAATACGCGCTCACCCTTGCGGCGATGAGCATGCACGGCCCGGCGATCGAGGAACTGCGCGGTGTCACCGCGCTTGTGCCGGGACACGCGGACGCCTGGCGAAAGCTTTCGGATTTGCTGCGCCTGGCAGGCGAAGATTCCGAGGCCGAAGAAGCTGCTGCCGCGGCCGCGCGCTACGCAGGCGAGGCACCCCATTGGCGGCCGGCGCGCGACACACGAACCGTCGGCGCCCTGGAGACCGCGGCACGCAAATTCAGACGCGATATTTCGTCCCTGCGTCACGACGCCAATATCGACATGCTGCAGGAACATTTGTTGAAGAATCCGACCGATGCGGCGGCGACGTATGTGCTTTCTGAACTCGAAGAGCAGGACGGCGACGATCTGACGGCGCTCGCGCTCCTCGAACGCACGCTGGAACTTGCGCCGCGCTATCATGCCGCGCGTGCAAATTTCTGCCATTTTCTGCGCAGCCGCGGTTTTTTCGTTCGGGCTCTGGAGCAGACGTCGGTCCTGGTAAGGCAGGTCCCTCTTAATCCTGAATACCGGTCGTTGCGTTCGGATGCGCTCGGCGCTGTCGGCGATGTATCGACCGCGCTGACGATCACGGAAGAACTGGTGCACCAGCATCCACAACATCCCGGTCTGTGGCTGACCTACGGCCAGCAACTGCACGCCCTGGGCAGGCGGGAGGAGAGCGCGCGCGCTTTGCGCACCTGCCTCGGGCTGGCGCCGACGATGGGCGCCGCCTGGTCGGAGCTCGCGAAGCTGAAGAACGGTCTGCTCACGCGTGACGACATCGACGCCATGCGCAAGCACCTTGCGAAACCGGATCTCGAACCCGAGAACCGGATGCACATGAACTACGCACTCGGCGATGCGCTGGAACAGGAATCCGACTTTTCCGCCAGCTTCAAGGCCTATGAACAGGGCGCGAGGCTGTTCCGGGGCCACTATCTTCGGCAGGGACAGGCCTACAGCGAAGATGAGCACGTCGAGAAACTGCGGCGCCTGAAGCAGGTTTATACAGCACAAAATCTGGTTGAGCGCGGGAAACGCCCGGCGATCCCGGTCACTCCCATTTTCATTGTCGGTTTGCCGCGCTCGGGATCCACCCTCGTGGAACAGATTCTGGGGAGCCACAGCATTGTGGAAGCCACGCGCGAATTGCCCGTCATCGACGACATCGTGCGCGACCTGTCGTTCAGCAGCCGCATGATCGAAACCGATTTGTATCCCGAATGCGTGCTGGAGATGACGCAGCAGAAGCTCGCGGCATTGGGCGAGCGTTACCTGCACGACGCGCGGTTCTTTCGCAAAACCGCGCGGACCTGGTTCACTGACAAGAGGCCGTGGAACTGGATGGAAACCGGGCTGATCCATCTGATCCTACCGCACGCGCGAATTGTCGATGTACGCCGCGAACCGCTGGCCGCCGGGTTTGCGATGTTCAGGCACATTCTGCCTGCCGGCGCCGATTTCTCGAACGATCTGCGGGACGCCGGCCGTTACTATGTCGAATATGCAGCGATGATGGATCATTACGCGCGCGAACTGCCCGGGCGCGTGCATCTGCTGCAATATGAGCGCCTTGTGGATGACCCGGAAAACGAGATCCGCCGCCTGCTGGATTATTGCGGGCTGCCGTTCGAGGAGAATTGCCTGCGCTTCTGGCAGACCGACCGTGCCATCTCGACGCCGAGCGCAGAACAGGTGCGCCGTCCCATTTACCGCGACGCTGTCGCGCAGTGGCGCAACTTCGAACCATGGCTTGGGCCGCTCAAGGCGGCATTGTCGGAGCCCGCGAGCGCCTAGCAGGTTGGTGGAAAAAACGGGGGGCGTTCGAGCCCTTTGGTTTGGATCCGAGGAGGGAAAACGACTCCGACCCTTTTTTCTGCTAAAGCAGCAGCCCATAGGACGTTTGGGGGTGAGCGCAAATGCTGGAACGCATTCCTCTCACATGGTTGCGCAGGCCACGTAACAAAGTCACTGCCCTCGTCGCGGCTCTCTCAATTCCGGGAGTTGCTCTGTCGGCAGACGCCAAAGCGACGTTCACGACCTTCAACCCCGGAGGGGTCTACGGCACCGATGCGGCCGGGATCAACGATGCGGGCACGATCACGGGGGATTATGGCTATTCCGCCCTCAATGCCCACGGCTTCGTGCGGAGCGCCGGCGGCACCATCACGACATTCGATCCGCCCGGATCGACGAGCACGCTTCCGATGAGCATCAACGATGCGGGTGTCATAGCGGGACTCTACTACGGCGGAAGCACTGGCACCGGTTTCGTGCGGGCCGCGGACGGGACGTTCACGGCATTCGGCGTTCCCAATTCCTGGACATACCCCAGAGCCATCAATCGCAAGGGTGCCATCACGGGATTTTACGAAGACAACAGCGGCGTGCAGGCTTTTCTGCGATCCCCGGGCGGAAAGATCACCAAAATCATTCCGGACGGATCGGGGGAAACGGCGACCTACACTATCAATTCCTCCAGCGTGGTTACCGGCTTTTACGTCGATGGAAACGGTATGTCGCACGGCTTCACAGCGAACGCGAAGGGATCGATCACAACGATCGACGTGCCGCAGGCGCTCGGCACGGAAGGGTTCGGCATCAACGACGCAGGCGACGTCACGGGGGATTACTACGACGGCAACTTCCTTTCTCATGGCTTCGTCCGTACCGCCAGCGGACAGATCACGACATTTGACGTTCCGCAATGCACAGGCGCAAAACCTCTCAGGATCAACAATCTGGGCCTGATAACGGGAACCTGCGCCGACAGTAAAAACCGCACGGTCGGTTTTGTCCGGCACGCGAACGGAAACATATCCACCTTTCGTGCTCCGGAAGCGCGCTTTACCGAAGTCGAGGACATGAACGACAAGGGCCAGATCACCGGTAAATTCGAGGATCGGAAAGAGCCCATCGAGGGCTTCGTGCGCATTCCATAATTTGCATGACCCGCCTTTCAGATTGTGCCGAAGGCGCCCGGTGAATATGGCGACAGGACCAATGTTCACCGCGCACGCATTGAACTTGGAACGTTGCTGCAGTCACCATATTCTTTTGACGGGATAGTGATTTAGACCTTCATCATCCAATCGCCGGCTTGGCGGTGTTCGTCGCCAAGTGCGCGGCGAAAGCCCGCTTGTAGGCGGGCCGCGCTTCGCCGCGGGCGACATAGGCGGCAAGGTTCGGGTATTCGTCCAGAATGCCAGACGGTTTCAGCCTGAGGAGCACCGACACCATCAACAGGTCGCCCGCGTTGAACGCACCATCGAGCCAGTCGGCATCGCCGAGGCGAGCAGAAAGTTGGTTCAGCCGGTCGCGGATGCGACCCTCGACTAGCGGCAGGCGCTCCTTGCTCCAGGGCTTGTCGCCTTCCAGAAGCCTGGCGTTTGCGAGCTCGAGGATCGGTGGTTCCACCGTGTTGAGCGCGGCAAACATCCATGCAATCGCGCGCGCCCGGGCATCGGCATCGTCGGGCAGCAAGCCCGCATGGCGCTGGGCGATATGGAAGATGATCGCGCCTGTCTCGAACAGCGCGAGATCGCCTTCCTCATAGGTGGGAATCTGGCCGAAAGGATGAAGCGCCAGATGCACGGGTTCCTTCATCGCGCGAAACGAAACAGGGCGAACCTCGTAAGGCTGGCCCGCTTCTTCAAGCGCCCAGCGCACGCGCGTATCGCGCGCCAGTCCCCTGCCGCCATCGGGCGAGCGTTCAAAGGCGGTAATGGTGGGGGTCATCGGAAGGCTCCACCCAGGTCAATTGTGTGAAACGAAGACGATGATCTGCTGCGCCAGCAACGATGATTGCTTTTCGCCCATCACCATCGAGGCATGGTCCGAATTGGGGACGATGATGGGCCCTTTGCCGCGCGTCGACATCGCTGCCAGCGAAGTGAAATAGTCGTGCTGCGCCACGCGAAATTTCCGATATTCGGCGACATCCGAGAAAGGTGCGTCCTTGAAATCCTCGGACGAGACGTAGATCAGCACCGGCGTATCGCCAAAGCCGTGCACGTCGAGATCTTCGTAGGCCGTTTTCGGCAATGCATCGAGCGTCGCCAGGGCTGCCATCACATTAGATGGGCGAGCTGCCTGGGCGCGATATTCCTCGCGTGCGCGGCCATCAAGATTGGCATGCCCGGTGACCAAAAGCTGTGCGGCAAGTCGCGGAATCCCGACATAGCCGGCGGCGCCCGCCAGATAACATGTGAAGCCACAATCCGATTGCTGGCGCATTGCTTCGTCACGCGTGCCATGAAAACCCTCAAGCAAGTCTTCCGGCCGTCCGGGCTCAATCAAAACGAGCGCCGAAACATCGCCCGGATATTTCTCGCGATATACCAAGCCGATATTGGCGCCCAGCGAATGGCCGATATAGATAAAGGGCGTTGGAATCTTCACCGCCTTCACGAGTGCCGCCAAATCACCGGCCGAAGTCCCGGCGTCGTGCGGATCGTTCGACCACTCGCTCCATCCAAGCCCGGCACGATCAAAAGCGCAAACGCGGCCTGCCCGGGCAAGACGCGTCTGCAATCGCCACCACTCAACGGCCCCTATCGCGGCGCCCGCATCCAGCACAAAGCTGCGCGGCCCCTCGCCCATGCAAATCAGATGAATCTTGTGACCATTGACACTGACCATGTCGCTTGCCGGCGGCGCAAGCTTGCCGTCGAGCACAGTCCCGACCAGCTGGTAGATGGCACCCGTGACAAGCAGGCACCCCAAACCAATTCCAAGCCACTTTAGGATTTCGCCGACCAGCCGCATGAATTCGTCACCTGTTGTCGACGTAATCTCCCATTACTAGCCTAAAAAATGCGCCACTGCCCCCTTTTTCAACAGCCTTCCAGCACACGCTTAATGGCGCAGACGAAGCGACCATTTGCTGTCAGAAATCGGCGCGCGCTTGAATGGGGCTGAATCCCAGGTCGAAGAGAATGCAGCGACGGCAAATGCATCACCTGTCGCCGGAATTTCCAGTTGGCATTGGGCCTTCGGGCTTGACGGCATACCGACTGGTCGGTATGGGTCAAGAATGGTGAACCCGCAACCACTCGAGCCGACATCGCCGGGGGGCGCACGCAGGCGGCTTCTCGATGCGGCCACGTCGACGATCCGCGAAAAAGGCTACGCCGCAACCTCCGTCGACGAGCTCTGCGCCAGGGCCGGCGTGACGAAGGGGGCGTTCTTTCACCACTTTCCCAGCAAGGGTTCGCTTGCGGTCGCCGCCGCGAATCGTTGGTCGGAAACGTCAGACGCGTTTTTCGCTGCCGCTCCCTACCACCAATTCGATGATCCGCTCGATCGCGTGCTTGGCTACCTCGATTTTCGCAAGGCGCTGCTCCGCGGTCGTGTTGCTGAGTTCACCTGTCTTGCCGGCACGATGGTCCAGGAGGTCTACGGCACTCACCCCGACATTCGACGCGCCTGCGATGCTTCGATCGGCGGTCATGCCGCCAAACTGGAGTCCGACATCGCCGACGCGATGAAGCGTTATCGCATTCGCGCGCCATGGACGGCCCAAAGCCTCGCGCTTCACACACAGGCCGTGCTGCAGGGCGCGTTCATCCTGGCGAAAGCCAGGGGCAGCGCCGCAGTCGCCGAAGCGAGTATCGATCACCTGCGCCGCTATGTCGAATTGCTGTTCCGTCGTCCCAAAACAAAGACCAGGCGGAAAAACATTCCATCATCGATCCGAATGTAACGCACCAAGGGGAGAATGAAGTCATGACAGAGACGTCAATGTCCCGCCGGACGCTTTTCGAGGCAGGCACAATGGTAATGGCCGCGGCAGCTTGCATTGCGGAAACTGCCGACGCGCATGCAGGGAAAGGGCTGAATCCGGATACCGAGGCTATCATCCGGAAACACTACAAGGCGTGGGTCGATAAGGACTGGCATACGGAGGACATGCTGCTGGCGGACGATTTTACGTTCTCGAGCGCAGCCGGCGACGACCATATCAGCAAGAGCGTGTTCAAAACGCGGTGCTGGGACAACAATGCCAAGGATATCAAGAAGTTCGATCTGGTACGGATATTCGGAAGCGGCAACGAGGCGCTTGTCCTGTACGATTGTCTGACCATGGACGACAAGACGATCCAGAACGTGGAGTATTTCCAGCTGAGAGATGGAAAGGTGGCGTCCCTCACCTGCTACTTCGGCGCACCATCCAATTATCCGGCTGCCGTCAGCGCCGGCCGGAAGTAGCGCCGCGATCGCCCTGGTAACTGTCATGGCCCGGCTGAGCGGCAGCGAAGGCCGGGCCACCCAGAAAACGGAATCAAGCGCGGCGCGGCTTCACCTGGATGGCCCGCTCCAGGCGGGCCATGACAATTATGGGGTGGCGCGAAGCGAATTCGGTGACACGGAATTCAGCGACACGAGCAATAATTGAATCGATGCCGCTGAATTAAGCGCTCAACCTCCCTCTTGCGGAGAGGTCGAAGCGCGCAACTATCGCGCTTCGGGTGGGGGCGACGCGCGGCTGAATAGAGCCAGGATCAAGGCGGCCTATGGCACGTATTCATATATGACGCCGCCGCCGTTCGCGCCGTCGGACAGCGCTGTGCCGAAGATAGCGCCGCCCGCGCCAGGCACCAGATTTCCGCTGGGATATGCGCCGTCGGTACAGCCGGTCCTGGCGCAGAATCTGTGCAGGACCTGAAATTTCGACCCGCTCAATTCGAAGAGCGTCCCGTTCGATCCCGAGCCTCCGCCCTGGTTGGCGGTTCCGAACGCGTTGCCGCCTGCATCGAGAATCGGCGTGCTCTCGGGCGCCGCTCCATCGCCGCAACTGGATTTTTTGGGTCCGCAGAATGCGTGCAGAATGGTTTCATGCCACGCGTTTCCGTTCGAGGTCAGACTGAATGCGACACCGCAGCCATATTGAGTGAGCGAGCAGGGCTCGTGGCCACCCTGATTGGTCAACCCATAGAGGGCTCCCGACGAATCGATGGTGAGCCCATAGGGAGCCGACCCGTCGGAGCAGTTGGTCTCGCTGCAGAAGACGTGAAGCACGTTCTCGCTCCACCCACCCTTCACCGGAGCAAGTTCGAACACGTTTCCGCCGCTTATCACCGTGGTGCCGTAGAGATTTCCCGATGCGTCCTCGACGAGCGGCGCTTGAGGAATTCCGCCGTCTGCGCAGTTGGCCTCGCTGCAGAAATAGTAGATCGCCTGGTAGTTCCAGTTTCCGTTTTTCGGCTGGAGTTCGAACGCGACTCCGCTGTCGAAAGACTGGCCCTGGCCGCCTACGGCCGCCGTTCCAAAGAGCGGAGAAGTGCCGTCGTAGAGTGTTCCTGTTTGCTGGCCGGCATAGGTGAGACCGGCCTCGGGATCAGCGCCGTCCGGGCAGTTTGCGGTCATGCAGAAGCTGTAGAGGACCTTGAGGCTCCACGCTCCGTTCTGGCGCACCAACTCGAACACATCGCCCCAGTTGGCCGCGCCACCCACCGAAGCCGTTCCGTAGAGATTTCCGGACGTATCGATGACGAGCGGACCTGACGGAAACGCGCCGTCGCTGCCGTCCTGAAACTGATACAGCACGGCGTAGCTGTAGCCGCCGCCCTTTTTCTGCTTCAGCTCGAACAGCGTGCCGCATCCATACGGCTGCTCGTCGCCACAGTTCTGGATGCCGCCCCCAGACGTCGTTCCGAACAGGTTCCCGCGCGAATCCGCGACCAGACTGTTGGGATTGCTTCCCTCTGCGCAATTGCTGCAGAAGCTGTAGAGCACCTTGAAATGCGCCGATGCCGGCGCGGCCGCCAGCGCGCCGATAGCGGCAATCGCAAGCGCGACAGTTTTTACAGTTGACAAGATGCTCCCCCATTTCCGCGCGCCGCGAGTGTAGCCGTTTTCACCGTCGCTGTCATTTCCAGCTGCGCCCCGCGAGAATTCGGCAAACTACGACAGAAAGATGAAGGTCGGAGTCGGAGTAAGGATTCTCGCGCTCACGGCAGCGGCGTTTGCGTTTTGTCCGTTTTCATCGCGGGCTTCCGTCCTCGCGGCAACGGCGCCAGCCCACCTGCCCTGCAATCTAAATCCTTCTGTCTGAGACATCACACTAAAGCGTGTCATCCCGGCCGAGCCGACAGGCGAGAGCCGGGACCTAGCGCGCGAGCGTCGGCGAGCGCAAAAAATGGAAACTTCGCCGCGCTTGTTTTCGATTCCTGGGTCCCGGATGACGCGCTGTTTTTGCGCAATCGATTTGATTCGAACGCAACACACCTTCACGTCACCTCTATCCCCCGCCTGGCGGCGTGATCTCATGACAGGCGCCGGCCTGTAACGCCGTCATGATGCCCTCGAGTTGCGTTGCATCGCGTTTGTAGCCCAATCGCGCCAGGCTTGCCGAGGCCGCTTCCAGATGCATGGCGTCGAGCGCGATGTGGCGGCCCGCAAGCTTTTGCAAATCGGCGACAAGAGCGTCCGCCGATCGCCCGTTGACGGCGAAGGCTTCGTCCGGCTCGGCCTGAATCTGCGCCAATCTTGCCAACGCCGCATCCAGAGCCGCACGCGAGAGCCAGTGTCCGCGCACCATTACGCCGAGATTGTTCCGATACGCACGCAAATCCCTCGTCGGATCCGCGCGCAGCAGGATCAGATCGGCCCGCATGCCCGTCGCGATGCGGCCGAATTCCCCGGGCCGATGAAGTGCGGCAGCAGGTTCGGTGGTTGCCGCGCGCAGCACGTCGGCCCGCGGAATGCCGAACTGCTCCATGTCGATCAATTCGTCGAGCAGCGCGTAGCCCGCGACCTGCAGCGGATATTGGGCCGCGTCGGTCCCTGCCAGCCAATGCGGATGCAGCGGCAGCAAGCGCGCCATCGCGGCGGGAATCGCGACATCGATGAGGGCCTGGCCCTTGAGATCATGGGCATCGACAGGTCCTGCCCAACTCCGGCGTTTGCGCAGCGGCACGTAGCTCATTTCGGGCAGTGCGAGCAGGTTTTGCGCGTCGACCGCGCGATGGGTGCCCGTCATCGTGTAAAAGGTGGGCGTGAGCCAGACGTCCGCGCCGGCCACGGCCTTGGCGTAATCCTCGCCGCTCACGATGAGCGTGCCGTCGTTGATGAAACCCTTGAGATGCTCGAGCGTGCGCATTCCGCCAGCGTGGACCGCATGATCGATCGTGATGTCATGTGGAATATGGCCGACCAGATCGAGGCCCGCGCGCCGCGCTTCATCCGCAACCGCATCGAACAGCGGCAGCTTCAGGATATTGTGCACCTTGATGAAATCGTAGCCGCAGACCGCTTCGCTACGAACGGTTGCACGTGCCTCCTCCGGCGTGTGCACGACCACTGAGTAACCATCGAGCGGATAACTCGTGATGATGGTCCCGGCGATATAGGCGGTCGGCGCCAGCAACGTTCCGCCGATGATCGCGCGGCGCAGTTCCAGCATCCAGGGAAACCCGTCCATCTCGCGCACCGCCGTTGTGCCGGTGGCAAGCCGCAACAATTGCTCGGCGAGACTCATAGTATGGACGTGCATGTCCACGAGTCCGGGCGAAAGCACGAGGCCGCGGCCGTCGATGGCGGTGAATCCCGTCATGTCGGGCGCAGCCGACGCATCGCCCGTCCAGGCGATCTTTCCATCGCGGACTGCAACGGTCTGGTCGGCGAGCGTGCCGCCGCTTTCGGGATCGACGATCGCGACATGGGTGAAGACGACCGGTGCCGAGACCGCGAGGCGTGAAAGGTTGTCGAGTGCGCCGGCGATTTCCACTTCCTGCCTGATCCAATGCAGGCTTGCCCGATCATCGGCCGCCGGTTCAGCCGCTACCGGCTGGGTAGTCAGAAGCATCATTGCCAGGCAGATCCTGCCGACGGTTTTCATGTGTGCGTCCTCATCCAAGCGATGATGATTTCGGTCCCGTCGCGCCAATGCCCGCGCAGGCGGGCTGCGGCGTCTTCAAGATTGCCGAAGCGGATCGCCGAGACGATGGCCGCATGCTCCGAACAGGAGCCGGCCCGATCCGCCATGCCGCGCGTCTTGCCGCCGTCGATTCTGCGTGCCTGGTTCCAATGCGTCTGCAACAGGTGAAGCAGGCGCGTGTTGCCGCACGGCTCGACAAGTGTGCGGTGGAATTCGCGATCAAGCTCGTAGCATCTGGACAGACGTTTCTCCCGCGCGAGCTTTTCATTGAACGCCGCCAGACGGCCGGCAGCGGCAACGAGGGCATCCCCTCCGGCTTCGACGGCGGCGGCTTCGAGCGCCCCCAGGATTGCGTAGGTCTCCCGAACGAGACGCTCGTTCAACGCGGCGACGGTGAAACCGTGATTGGGCCGCGATTGCACCAGCCCTTCCTCTTCGAGCGCAATCAGGGCTTCGCGGACTGGGGTGCGGCTCGCGCCGATTTCCTGCGACAGGCCGATTTCGTCGAGCCGCGCGCCTGTTTCGAGCCGGCCGCCGACGATCATGTCGCGCAACGTCTCGCGAGCCTGATCGCGCGCGCGATGGCGGACGATTTTGGTCAACTGCATATTGTATACAATGTGGGAACGCGTCGCGCCTGTCAACGCTATCGGCACTGCTCTTCGGAATTACCAGCGAGCTTGAACGAATCCGTCGATCCGTTCACTTCTTTCCCGGCTTCGCCTTTTGCAGCAGCCAGCGCCCTTCTGAGAGCGCCTTGCGGGTTTTCGGAAAGTCGGTCGGCCGCTTTCCGGAGAGGACACCCACGATATCGTCGCGGACATCCGGAAATTTTCGATAATATTGATGACCTTCGAGGTCGCCTTCGTAGTCGATCACGTCGCTCACATCGACGGCCGCCACCTTGTCGCTGACGGCCGACATGTTGTCGGGACCGTTGGTGCCGAGGCGCGGGCCATTGAATTTGGTCCTGGAGCTGAGCGTGTTCAGCACCCAGTCCTTCTTCGTATGGTACACGGTGACAGCATTGCCCAGGCGCGGCAGCAATTCGAGCTTCATCGGGTCGTCGAAAGCGTCGTCGTCTTCGTCGCCCGCGGCGAGCAGGATTTGATCGAAGGTCCTGCGCACAGGCGCCGGCTCCGAAATGCTCACCGCGGTGAGACCGACTGCTGGTGGCGGCGCCGCCGACGGAGGCGGAGGCGGCAGGCTCAGCCAGGCCTGAAGGGCATTGCGCAGGACGAACACGCCCATGCTGTGACACAGAAGATGGAGCTCCTGCAGGCAGCGGTCCTGGTCGTCCAGCTGATCGACGAAGTCGTACAGAATGCGCAGGGTTCGCGCGATGGCCGGCCCGGACGCGGCGGCCGTTCCACGGTCGTGCTCGTAGTCGAGATAGGGCAGCGGCACGTTTAGCAGCGCGCCGCCCCGCGACGGCCAGGAAAAAACGAAGATGTCCGCCTGAAATCCTGCGTCCGCGTAGAACGCCGAATTCCAGCCGCCACGCTCGATCGAATCCTGGAACGAATTGGAGAAGCCGTGAATGAACACGAGCGTCGGCCGGCGATTGGTCTTCATCCTGTCGCGCAGCTCGGTGAAGATGGTCCGGCTGCCGAGAAGCGGGGTGAAGCCGGGCGCGCCCGTCAGGGTTTCGGGAGCGACGATCAGGCTCGATGGATCGAGAACATTCGTCTTGGCCGCGAGATCGACATTGACCGTGGCGCTTCCGAAGCGAACCGCGTAGCCGTCGATGGGCCCCGGGTCCGATCCGAAGCCCGTGATCCGGCCTTGCGCATCGAGTTCGGGCTGCCGGTTGGTGGCGAAATAAACGGTGACAGCACCCATCGTCCTGACCCCGGAGGACAGCGGAATTTTGACCGATGGTCGGTGCACCTGCAAGCGCAGAAAAGGATCAGCGCAGAGGACGCAAAGGACGCGCAGTGGACGCGGAGCGAGAAGAATCGCGCGCTACCTCGCGGATTCTACCCTCCCCTCAAGGGGGTTGTCGCATAATACAGGGCTACCGAATCAATTCGCTTGCTCACGGGTTCAGACATGGACAGCGCCAGCGCCAATTTTCTCAAAGAGCTCGTCTGGGAGGACTTCCTCCTCGTCGCGGCGATCGTCGTCATTGCGAGATTGCTGATCCTGGTGGCGCAGTGGGGCATCAAGCATACGGCGGAGCGCGCCGAGCCGCACGCGCGACTGCGCATCCTCCGCTGGGCGCCGAAGGTCCGGCTGATCATCGAACTCGCAGCAATTGCGATCATATTGCCAATAGTGGTCGAGCCGACCTTCCACAACACCGTTGCCCTGATCGCCAGCGTCGGGCTGGTGCTCGCCTTTGCGTTCAAGGATTACGGCAGCTGCCTGGTCGCCGGCCTGGTCACGATTCTGGAGGGCACGTACCAGCCCGGAGACTGGATTCGCGTTGACGGCGCCTATGGCGAAGTGAAAACGGTGGGCATTCGCGCCGTTCGCATCCTCACCACGGACGACGACGAAGTGATCATTCCCCATTCGCGCCTGTGGTCGTCCAGCTTCACCAATTCGACCATGGGAAAACGCAGCCTTCTGTGCGTGGCGAATTTCTATCTCGATCCCGACCATGACGGCCAGGCGGTGAGCCGGCGCCTGATCGAGATCGCCGAATCGAGTCCTTTCCACCTGCCGGACACACCGGCCAGCGCGACGGTGATGGAAAAACCGTGGGGCACGCATTACCGGCTGAAAGCCTATGCCACCGAGAGCCGCGAACAGAACCAGTTCATCACCGATATGACTCTGCGCGGCAAGGACACGCTGCGCGCGATGAAGATCACATTCGCGCGGGCGCCATTTGCGGAGACGGAACCCGCGCAATCGATGGGATAATTGAGAAAGCGTGCGTTGTTTGAAAAAGGCCGGTGTTCTTTTTTCCTCCCCCGCGCGAAGCGTGGGGGAGGGGGACCGCGAAGCGGTGGAGGGGGCCCTTATGCGCGGCTTCGGCAGCGTTCGTAAATCGTGTCGAGTACGGCAATGAGCGAATGGTATACATCGTTATTGCTGACGCGAACGATTTGCCAGGACTGCGCGCACAAGAACGCCTCGCGGCGCGCATCGTGCCTTCGCTCCGTGTCACTGAAATGGGTGGCGCCATCGACTTCCACAATCAGGCGAGCGCGGATGCAGGCGAAGTCCGCGATGTAGGGTCCGACTGGTTGCCTCCTCAATCTCATTCCACCGATCCCATGCCGAAGGCGTGACCAGAGAACCGTCTCGGCGCCGGTAAGTTTTCGGCAAAGTGCACGGGCATGCGTGAGCGTTAGCGCGGCGACACGGGCCATAACGCCAACTCGGTATCTGCGTCGGGCTGATATATCCTGGCAAACGTCATCTTCTTGTACCGAGTGTGTAACAATGTGTGTGCTGGCTCAAAAAATCACGATTCGACCGAAGGCCCCCTCCACCGCTTCGCGGTCCCCCTCCACCGCGCGTTCCGCGCGGGGGAGGAAATGCGACACGTGCACCCATCCTCAATTCCGTGCGAGATGGAGAAGCTCGATATCGCTTTCGATCGACACGAGCGCCGTGTAGAGCACGGAACGCGTTTCCGGATCGACGGCGATGCCGCCGGTCAGGCAGGCTCTCGGCGCCTGCGCCACGACGCGCACGGCACCTCCGGCAATCGGCCGGGCCAGTATCCGCGCCTGCAAGGTGCCGGGCTTGTCGACCCAGACGATTTCGTCTCCGGCAATCGTCCAGCGGTACGGCATGCCGGTGGTGCGTGAATCGAAAACCTTTCGCGGAGCGCCATCGATGCGCCAGATGTCGGCTCCGTCGTCGCGCGTCCCGTAAATCTCGTCATTCCGTGTACGGACTGAATCCCATCCCCGATACGGCAGCGGCAAGACGCGCCCGGGATGCGCCAGCTCGACGCGCCACAGCCTCCAGCCCTGCGCATCGTAGCCGGGAAAGATCAGCGCATGCCCGTCGGCGCTCCACGCATGCGCGTTCATCATGCTGCCATGGAAGGCGATCGAAGCCATTTCGAGTCCTGCCGCAGTGACAACACGAATACCCGGCCTTCCCCGAATGGCGACCTGAAACGCGATCCGCGAGCCGTCCGGAGACCAGCGTGTTTCGCCTCCGCCATCATCGAGAGCGATGAGCTTCCGGAACGGACCGTCTTTCGGTTTCAGCCACAATCCGGCGCCTTCCGGGCGGTCTGCCGTCAACGCGATTGTTCCGTCCGGCGCGATGTCGGATGAAAAATCCAGTCCCCTTTCGGGGTCGAGGTAGTGCGGATTCCCGTCCGCGGAATCAACCGATGCCGCGAGGCTGGTGTAGAGCTGCTGCATCTCGATGGCGAGCAGGCCGTGTGGCCCCGAGCCCAGGCGCGGCATGAATTCCGGACTGGAGAGAATGCGCTTCGGCGCTGCGCCGTTCAGTGGCCACGCCCAGATCGCGTTGTCATACCCTTTCTGCGTCGTGACGAAGACGGTCTGCGAATCGTCGGACCATGCGGAGCCGAACATGTTTGCATCTGGAATCAGCACGCGCTCGGCGCCGGTGCGAAGATCGACCACGACGAACTGGCTGACGGCATCGCTCACGTCGCGCCGAAAACCGACCCAGCGGCCGTCCGGCGACAACGAGGGTTCTCCATCCCAGAGGCTGCCCCGTGGCGGATGTGTCACCTGTGTGAGTTCCCCGGTCACCGGATCGACACGCATCTCCTGACTCGCACTCTTCTCGTCCGGGCTGTCCGGGAAATACAGATTGCCGTCGGACGACCACGACACATGCGAGCGGGCATCCGTCCGGCAACGCGCGACTTCGCGGGGCGAACCGGCAGGAAAGGGTTTGATGAGGATTCTGCAGCGCTCGCCCAATCTGAATTGCGTGTAGGCGATCTGACTGCCGTCCGGCGACCACGTGGGAGAGACATCGTCATAGGCATCGTCGGTGAATTTGAGTGATTCTCCGCGCGCTATGCGCTGCACGTGGATCTTGCGGCTGAACAAATCCTTGCCCGCGGAGTAGGCGAACATGTTGCCGTCCGGCGAGATCGCCGGATTTTGCGCCATCAGCGAATTGGCGACGACGACTTCGGAATGCGCAACGGTCCAGTTTGCGGGCCTGGGCCGCCGCAGCAGCCAACCACCCGCCGCGATCGCCGCGGCAGCGACCAGGACAACGGCGAGCGCGGCGCCGATCGATTTCCAGGGCAGCCGGCGTGGTGTGACCGTAACCGGCGATCCGGTGGCAAAGGTTTCCGTCGCTTCCGCAGAATCGGAGTGCATGGGGATTTGCGCAGCCACAATCTTCTTCAACCGCTGGCCGGTGCGCGGAGCGCTTTCGCTGAGCTTCATGCCGTCCGCCAACAGGCGATAGCCCACCCGCGGAATCGTCTCGATCTGGAACGAGGTTTTGCCCGCCGCGTCGGCGAGCTCGCGCAGTTTCCAGATGCAGCGGTTGATGGCCGCTTCGCCGACGATGCGCCCCTCCCAGCAGAGGCGGATGAGTTCGTCGCGCGAGACGACGGCTCCGTCCGCGCGCGCCAGCGCGACCAGAACCTGCATCACGCGAGGTTCGAGCTGCTCCTTGCGGCCGCTCCAGCGTACCTCCCGCAAGGAAGGCTGCACCTCGAACTCGCCAAACGAGAAATCGGGCTCGTCCGAGAGCCGGATCGGCTCGGCGCCTGCCAATCTGGAAAGCTGATTCATCAGCGTTCCATCATCGATTCGTTGCGAACCGACGAGCCTGCCTGTGAATGCGCAGCAACTGCTCCGCGATCATGGCGGACACCCCCTGACGGCCCCGCGGCCCAGGATTGCATCCTACATCGGCTTCGGGGTCCGGGGAACGGTTACCGCGGACCTGCCAGATGGCGCATCAAAATCTCTCCTCCACCGCGCGCATGCGCGTGGGGGAGGAAAAGTGAAATGCGTAGTATGTTTCTTTACTTCCCCGCGCGCGCGCGCGTGGGGGAGGTGTCGAGCGTCAAGCGCAAGCTTGTACGCGAGACGGAGGGGGCACAGTGCAGTTCACGACGTGCTCACCGCCGGTTCACCGCCCCTCGAGTCGGGTCCGGCCGAATTTGTAATCGTGGTGCAAGTGCCGGCTGGTTTGCTCCGCGCAATTCGGGCGATCGCTGCTTCATCGTTTCACCAGACGCAGCAAGCCGATGTCGGTGTCACCTGTCCCCATAGTATAGACGATATCGCCGGATTTCGGATCGACGCCAAATGTGAAGTCTGTCTGGCCGTGGGGCAACCGTGCCAGCCGCTCCTTCGGGCCGCCATTGACGTTCTGCGCCGAAAACACCGGATGGTCGGGATCGGTGGTGTCCGAATAGATCAGGCGGTCGCCGGCGACGGTGTACACATCCGACGCTTCGCGAACGGGACCATCCGTCACGCGGCGCGGCGTTCCATCGATGCGCCAGATTCCACGATGGCGGCGGCGAGGGCTATCCAGCGCGAGGACTTCGCGCGCAGAGGAGCAACCGGTAGTGCGGCGGAATCCGGAACCGGTTTCGCCGTCTCCGGCCCGGATTGCCGCAGCCGATAGCCCACCCGCGGGATGGTTTCGATCTCGAACGCCTGGGTGCTCCCGCAATCGGCGAGCTGGCGGACCTTGGCAATGCTGTGGGTGATGGAATCGTCACCGACGACGATGCCGTCCCAGCAGGTTTCGACCAGCTCTTCCCGCGAAACCACAGCTCCTTTCGCGCGGGCGAGCGCCACCAACACTTGCGTAACGCGCGGCTGAACGGCTTCTTCGCGTCCGTCACGGATGACCCGCCTGAGCGCTGGACGAACCGACAGCGGGCCCAGCTCGAAGTCGGGCTCACGCGCCAGATCGACCGCGACGAACACCGTCCGCATCTCGTTCGGGCGGTTCATCGTCAATATTTCCTGTCGTTCAATGATTGCCGTCGAAATGCCGGACGCGACATGATGCCCTACCGGTCAGTTCGCGCGCACACCGTCGCTGTGCGCGAGCGCTTCAAACCGCGAGTCGCCGCGCAGCCGATCGAACTCGGGATCAAGGCGCACGAGGGCGGGTGGCGGCCCCCCCGGCAATTTCATCATTCGCGAAAGCTCGGCAATTGCGGCTCCACGATCGCCCGAAGCTGCCATCACCTGCAGGCGAGCGTCGTTGGCGTTCATGACCCCGAACGCGTTACCCGAAGCTCGGAGAATTTCGATCGCATGATTGGCGCTGGCCATTGCCATCCTGGAATCGCCGAGGCCCGAATAGACGATCGGCAGCAAGACCAGGAAATCCATGTCGTTCGGGTGCGCTTTCAAAGCGCCAAGCATGATTTTGAGCGCTTTGGAATAGTTTTCCCGGGCGCCGTCAGCATCGCCTGCCAGGCGCAGACATTCGGCTGCGGCCACCCGAAGAAACGCGGTCGTGTCTGCTCCCGCGTTCGGGTCCTGATCAAGCGTTCCCTTGAAGTAAGCTGCACAGCTGCCGAATTGCCGCTTGAGCCAGAACTGCTCCTGGATCACGTCAAACACATCGATATCGTCCGGTGCCGGATGCACGTTCTCGAGCGCGGCACCCGCCAGATCGAGCCGTCCGATGGACTGGTAGACGCCCGCCTTCATGGCGAGAATCCGCCCATCATCGGGCCAGATTTCGAGCGCATCGTCGAGCGCGCGAAGCGCGCCCGCGAAATCGTGCGTCGCCCAGAGGTTCCCCGCCAGCGATATCCGGTGGCTCGGGACCAGGGGATCGAGCCCAACGAGCTTGACGAACGCGTTCGTGCTTTCCTTCCATTTGCCCTGGCGGTGCAGAACAAGTGCGAGGGCCTCGAGCGCATCGGCATTGTTCGGCCATCTTGCGTGGACCCGCTCCAGTTCGCGCTCCGCAGCCGGAAGGTTCATTTCGCCGTAATAGAGATAGAAGCCTTTCGCCGCCTGCACTTCCGCAAGATCGGGATTCAATTCGAGGGCCTTTGCCAGCGCGGCATGCGCGGCACCCCGCCGGACGCTGGCCAGATCGTCGCCTTCATGCGTGAAGGCCTGCATGCGGGCGAGGCGGGCCCAGGCGACGGCAAATCTCGGGTCCGCCGCGACGGCCTGCTGGAACAGCTTAATGGCCGTTTGCAGACTCGCGTTGTCATACTTATGGGCAAATACCAGGCCGCGGAGATACAGGTCGTAGGCGCGCGGATTGCCGGTCGGCCTTGCCGCGATCTCCACGCGTTCGCCCGGCGTTATCTTTGCGGCGAGCGCTGTTGCGATCGCCCCGGCCACTTCGCTTTCGACGGAGAACAGGTTGCCCGCTTTTCGATCGTAATCCTCCGCCCACAGATGCTCATCGGTCGTCGCCCTGATCAGTTGCACATTGATGCGAATGTTGTTGCCGGATTTTTGCACACTGCCTTCGAGCACGTTGGCGACGTCGAGTTCCTTCGCGATCTGCCGTATATTTGCAGACCGGCTGGCGAACTGGTCGGTCGAGGTGCGTGATATGACCTTCAGTGAGCCGATCTTGGCCAGCCGCGTCAGGATTTCATCCTGCACGCCGGCAGCGAGATAGCCGGCGTTCTTGTCGGAACTCAAATTCTTGAATGGAAGAACCGCAATTGATGGTTCCCGTGCGCCTGGTCCCGCGCGCATGTATTCCCGACCTGCAAAGGCAAGCACCGCCAGAAGAACCATCCCGGAAGCAACGGCCGCATAGATCCACGGCGGCCGTGAAAAACCGGGTAATGTTTTTGGAGCTGCGATGTCCGCTGCCGCCCTGGCAGCGGCTCGCAATCGATACCCCACCCTGGGGATGGTCTCGATATCAAACGCCTGTGCGCCGCCGAACTCCGCCAGCTGGCGGACTTTCGCAATGGAATGGGTAATCGAGTCATCGCCGACAACCATGCCATCCCAGCATGTTTCGATGAGTTCTTCGCGGGAGACGACTTCGCCCCTGGCGCGGGCGAGCGCCACCAGAACCTGCATGACGCGCGGCTGGACCGCTTCTTCGCGTCCGTTGCAGATCACGCGGCGTAATGACGGGCTGACCTGCAGGGCACCAAGCGCAAAATCCGCTTCGCGAGCCAGATCGACCGAAACGAACACGGTCCGGATCTCGTTGGGCCGGTTCATCGCCGATTTTTCCTGTTGTTCAACGATTGCTCGGCGTCCGGCCAATCGCCGATCCTGTCATTGCCGCCCTTCATGACGCCCAATGCCTGCGCGAGGCGATTGCGCTCGCACGAGGCGAATAGGGGCACACGACACCCAGACATCAGTCGAATCCCCGGCTCGGGGTCCAAACCCGGCGGGTCCATTCTAGTCGATGGCTTTCGGGAGGGGAAACCTACCCGAGAGGGTGAGGCTCCTGTTGTCCTTGCGCGGACGCAGCTCGCGGGCCCGCGCCGATGGTCGGCGCGGCAAATCTAGAGGAGCATTGGTGATGAATCATTCCATTCTGTTGTCTGCCACGGCCATCGCATTGATGGCGGGCAGCCTATCCGCCCAGGCCTGCCAACTGGATCTGATCGGAAATCCCGGTCAGTTGGCGCCTCAGATCAAATTGCCTTATTCCCCGCCTCAGACATCTCAGCGCTTCAATTCGATTGTCGGAGTTTGGCAGGCGTCGTTGACCGTTAACGGTGCGGTCATTCTCAACACGATCGACACCTGGAGCGGCGACGGCACCGAATTCCTGAGCGCCCAGAAAGATCCGATCGAGGGCAATATATGTCAGGGCGTCTGGAGAACCACCGGTGCTCGCGGCGTCGTGCTGCATCACATGGGCTGGACCTTCGATACCAGCGGCAATCCGACCGGCACCCTCGTGGACGACACGTCCGTGACGCTGGACAAGAAGCGCATGACGTATACAGGCACCTTCGATTTTAAATTCTACGACCTGAACGGAAACCTCACGAAGGAAGTGACGGGCGATACGTCAGCAACCCGCATCACAGTCCAGTAATCCACCAGGCTCGCCGGCCCTCACCAGGCAGGCGCATGTGGGACAACCGGAGTGGCGACCAAGCTGCTCCGGTTGTTCTGCTCGACGCTGAGATCTGCAGTCCAATTCGTATTCGACAGTTTGCAGGCTCATCGGCGACGCTTGTTTCTCCATAAGCGTTGCCGAAGCGCATTGCGGCGCTGTGGGGATATGGTGTGTCTGCTGGAATCGGGAGCGTCGTGCTCGCCCCCTCCGCCTCACGACCCGGCTCTCGCCGGTCGTTCGGCACCTCCCCCACAAAGTTGCGGGGAAGGAAAGGCATTGGTTGCGCTCTCTGTTTTCCTCCCCCGCGCTTGCGTGGGGGAGGCATCGAGCGTCAAGCGCAAGCTTGCACGCGAGACGGAGGGGGCATCGCGCAATTCAGGACGTACTCGCCGCCGGCTTCACCGCCGCTCGAGTCGTATCCAGCCGATATTGTAGTCTTGATGATTGCGGTGGACGTAAACCACCTGGCCCGTCCTCGGATCGACCGCGACGACGAGACCGCTTACTATGCCGGGGGCGTAGCCAAGCGCAACCGCCGGCCCACCGCTGATCGGTACCGCCATGATGCGGGTATCTGCGGAATCGAATGGGTCCAGATACACGATTCGATCATTCGCAATTCTCCATGGATAACCATGCGGACCGTCGGCCACGCGTCCCGGCTTGCCGTCCATGCGCCAGACGCCCATGGAATCGGTTTTCACGCCATACGTCGCCATCCCCTGCTTTTGTACAAATTGCCATCCATACGGAGACACAGGAACCGACTCATCCGGACGCGCAATCTCGGTACGCCAGACGCGCCAGCCACTGGCGTCACGGCGCGCCTGTTGCAGGCTCGTTCCGTCTGCGCTCCAGTAGGGGAAGCCTACATCAAATGCCGGAACGGAAAATTGCGCCACCGGCGCGCCGCCCCGGCTGATCACGCGGTCGATAAATCCATCACCCGTCACATTTGTCCAAGCCAACTTTGACCCGTCCGGCGACCAGGCCAAGGTGCTTACGAAACCGCCGGCGCTGTGCGTACGGATTTGCAGCAGGGGACGAAGAGGTTTGCCGGGATCGGCGAGCCAGATCCCCATCGCCCCCGACTGATCGGCGATTTCCGCCAGCGTTCCGTCGCGTGCATAGCTGATCCGTTGAACATCCGAGAGATCCTGATCGATGATTCGCGGCGGCTGGCCAGCCGTCGCGGAGGCGAGGGCCAGGTCGGTCTCGATCGACTCCAGCTCCATCGCCAGCAGGCCGCCAGGACCGCTCGCAATCCGGCCCATGCCGATGGCGTTTGTCGTGATCTGCCAGGGGACGGCGCCCGACACCGGATATGCCCATAAAGACGACCCCCACCTGTTTTCGCGCGTGACAAACACGGTCGCGGAATCGGAAGACCATGCAGCGCCATTGCCGTCATCACTGCTTTGCAGCAGCACGCGCTCCGCGCCGCCCGAAACCGGATGAAGAACGATTTGCCTGATCGTGCCCCCGATCCAGCGAATGAGCAGCATCGTTTGCCCGTCCGGTGACAGCGACGGAGCGTCGTCGTCTCTGGCGCTGGCTCTCGGATGAACGAATTCGACCGCGCGTCCACTCTGGAGGTCGAGCCGCCAGATACGTTGCGGTTTGTCCTCCGACGCGCTGTCGGCAAAGAACAGCGCCTGTCCGGCATGATCCCAAGAGACGTCGGAACGCTCGGCTGCACGGCACCGACCAACTTGCCGCGACGCGCCCGCCGGCACCGGAATGAGCATGATCCGGCAGGGCCGGCCGGTCTGGGCGAGCACATAGGCGATCGTGCTCCCGTCCGGCGACCAAGCCGGAGACGATGCATCCAACGCATCGTGCGTGAGCTGGATCGGATTGCCGCCATTGCGCAGGCGCAGATAGATCTTCCGGCTCGCAATGTCGGGGCCAAAGGAATACGCAATCATAGTGCCGTCGGGCGAGAACGCGGGCCAGCGCGCTATCTGCGAAGTTGTAATGAACGGCTGATGCGACTCGACGACGATCCATTTGCCGGACGGCCCGCGGAAAAAGATGATGGCCGCAATTGCTACGCCCAGAACCACGGCAGCCGCGAACCAGCCAAGAGCGCGCGGCAACCGCGGCGGGACCGAAGGACTTGCGGTTTCCGCCGAGGGCCGCGCAGCAACCATCGGTGACGAGTCGCGCGCACGCAATCTGTACCCCACGCGCGGAATTGTCTCGATCTGGAACGATGTCTTGCCCGCCGCGTCGGAAAGTTCGCGAAGCTTCGAGATGCAGCGGTTGATGGCCGCTTCACCGACGATGCGGCCGTCCCAGCAACGCTCGTTCAGATCGTCCCGCGACACGACTGCTCCGCCAGCGCGCGAGAGCGCGACCAGGACCTGCATCACTCTGGGCTCGAGTTGCTCCCTGCGGTCGCCCCAGCGCACTTCGCGTAAGGACGGCTGCACCTGGAAATTGCCGAGCGAAAAATCGGGCTCATCCGAAAGCCGAATCGGCTCGGGTACCCGCGGCGGCTTCAAATGCTCATTCATCGGCGTTCCGCTATCGATCCGTCGCGGAGCGATAACGCCGCGTTGATTGCGCAGAAGGCGCCTTGGCCCTTAAGTCGACGCGCGAGCCGGCACGATCGGCGCGACCTGCGCATGCGCAGCAACAGCTCCGCGATCATGGCGGATATCCCCTGACGGCCCCGCGGCCTCGAGGTTGCATCCTACCTTGGTTTTTGGGTTCGGGGAACGGTCGGCGCCAGCGGCGGGACGGTTCATCGCCGATTTTCCCCGTTGTTCTTCACCTTCATTGTGTCGCTGTGCGCCAGGGCCTCGAAGCGCGGATCGCCGCGCAGTCGGTCGAATGAGGGGTCGAGGCGCAGGAGCAGGGGCGGGACTCTTTTAGGAGTTTTCGCCACACGCGCAATCTCGGCGATGGCCTCCGAGCGATTGCCGAAGCGCATCTGCAGGTCCGAGTACGCGGCTTCAGCGCCACCAAGCGCGAACGCATCCTTTAAGGCACGCGCCTTTCGAACGTTCTCTTTAGCAAGTGCGAGCGCTTTTCCGTTTTGGCCCAGGCCCGCGTAAATGCCGGGCAGCGAACCAAGAAGATCCGTGTTGTCGGGATGCGCTTTCAGCTCCCTCTGGATAGACGCAAGAGCGGCAGAGTAATTTTCGCGTGCGCCCACCTCGTCACCCTGCTTCCGCAGGAAATCACCGATGGTTGACCTGAGCATAATGGTGACACTGTCGCGATTTTCCCCCTGCTGTTCGAGAGCAAGAAAGCCACGAAAGAACGCCGCGCCCTTCGCATACTGTCGTCTAAACCAGAAATACTGCCCGAAAACACCTAACTCATCGCCGTCATCCGGCGCCGGATGCACATTCTTCAGGACGTCGCCGGCCGCATCGAGCTGTCCCAATAGTGAGAGCATGCCGGCTTTTTGCGTTAGAAGCGGTCCGTCGTCCGGCCAGATCTGCAATGCCCTGTCGACGACTGCGAGGCTGCGCGCGGACTCATTCTGAAAGCCGTAGTCAATAGCCAGGTAAAGGAGGTCGCTCTTCGACAGCGGATCGAGACGGACAAGCCTTTCGAAAACATCCGCGCTTTCCTTCCATTTGCCGAGACGGCGCAGGACCAGCGCCAGCCCTTCCATCGCTTCGGTATTGTTCGGCCAGCGGCCATTGACGAATCTCAGTTGGCGCTCCGCGGCCGGATAGTTCATCTCGCCGTAGTACAGATAGAAGCCTTTGGCGACCTGCGCCTCGGGAAGCCCGGGTTGCAGCGCGAGGGCCTTTGCGAGGGCCGCGTGCGCAGCACCTGTGCGCACGGTGGCAAGATTGTCGCCAAAGTGCCTGTAGGCTTCGTTGCGCACGAGCTTTGACCAGGCCAACGCGAATTTTGGATCGAGGCGGGTTGCCTCGGTCAAGAGCTGGGTGGCCGTCCGCAGGCTCGTGGGCTCATTCTTGTTGGCGAACACCAGCGCCCGAAGGTAAAGATCGTAGGCTCGGGGATTGTCTGTCGGCTTCGCCCCGATCTCTGCGCGCTCGTGCGGTGTCATCTTTGCGGCCAGCACGCGCGCGATCGTGCCGGCGACATCGCTCTCGACGGACAACAGGTCGCCGACCTTTCGGTCGTAGTCCTCCGCCCACAGATGCTCATCGGTCGCCGCCCCGATCAGTTGCACATTGATGCGAATGTTGTCGCCTGATTTCTGGACGTTGCCTTCGAGCACGTTCGCAACGCCGAGTTCCCTCGAGATCTGCCGGATATTCGCAGATCTGTTGGCGAACTGATCGGCGGACGTGCGGGATATAACCTTTAGCGAACCGATCTTCGCCAGCCGCGTCAGGATTTCGTCCTGTACGCCCGCGGCGAGATAGCCGGCATTCCTGTCTGAACTCAGGTTCTTGAACGGCAGAACGGCGATCGAGGTTTCTCTCGCGGCAGTTTGCGGCGCACTTAACGGCCGAAACCAGGTGAGAAATGCAACAAGTGCCGCCGCAATGAGCACAACTCCGCCGATTGCGGCCGCATACAGAGCGATTTTTCCATATTCTTTTCTCGGTGCCCCAATTGCATTCTGAGTACTCGCTTTTTTTTCTACCGTGCCCTCCGTCACGCCGCCGGTCAGCAGCCGGTAGCCCACCCGCGGAATCGTCTCGATCTGGAATGACGTCTTGCCCGACGCGTCGGCAAGCTCGCGCAGTTTCCAGATGCAGCGGTTGATGGCCGCTTCGCCGACGATGCGTCCGTCCCAGCAACGCGCGATCAGCTCGTCTCTTGAAACCACCGCTCCGTCGGCGCGCGCGAGCGTCACCAGAACCTGCATCACACGGGGTTCGAGCTGCTCTTTGCGGTCGCCCCAGCGCACCTCGCGAAGCGAGGGCTGCACTTCGAGGCCGCCCATCGAAAAATCCGGCTCGTCCGAGAGCCGAATCAGCTCGGAACCTGCCGACAATCTGGAAAGCTGATTCATCAGCGTTCCATCACACCGGCGCGAACCGCAGGCGCGAGCTGCGACTGCGCAGCAACAGCCCGGCGATCATGGCGTATATCCCCCTGACGGCCCCGCGGCCTCGAAGTTGCATCCTACCTTGGTTTTGGAGTTCGGGGAACGATTGGCGCCAGCGGCGGGACCTGGCGCCGTAGAACTGCGAATTCGCCGATCGACGTTCGATTTGGCGCATTCGAAAAATATCGTAATCTGCTCCCCGCGGGGGCGTCATGGTTCGCGGGGCGTTCAGGGCATTCAGCCTGCGTTCGACTATGTTGCTGGGAGCGGCGATGCTCGCGGCGACGGGAGATGCCGTTGCGCAGGACGAATCCGCGGCCGAGGTCGTTGTCGTCACCGGCTCGCGCATTCCGCAGACTGGGCTTTCCAGCGCAAGCCCGGTCCTGGTCATCAACCGCCAGGAGATCGAGTTCGAAGGCACGACGGATGTTTCGACGCTCGTGAATCAGCTGCCCTCGGTCTTCGCCGATCAGACGAACGCGCAATCGGCCACCGCGACCGGGACCTCCAATATCGATCTGCGCGGGCTCGGCGCCAAGCGCTCGCTGGTGCTGGTCAACGGAACGCGGCTGATGCCGGCGGACGTCTCGAGCCCGGTGGCGGACGTCAATCAGATTCCGGCCGCGCTGGTGGACCACATCGAAGTGCTGACCGGCGGCGGCGCTTCGACGGTTTACGGCTCCGACGCCATGGCAGGCGTCGTGAATTTCATCATGCGCAAGGACTTCTCGGGAATCGAACTCGACGGCACCCTCAGCATCGAGAACGCAGACAATAACAACAGCGCGGACCGCGCGCGGATTGCGGTCGCCGGATATCAACAGGCGCCGGAAAACGTGTGGGACGGGTTCACCAGCGATGCGATGCTGCTCATGGGCGCGAACTCCGATAATGGCAAGGCCAATGTCAGCGTCTATCTTGGCCGCCGCGAGATTCAACCGGTGCTGGAATCCGCACGCGATTTCTCCGCCTGTTCGCTTATTACGACCTTCGCAAAATTCGATCCGTCCCATCCCGCCGATACGGGTTTAACCTGTGGTGGTTCGAGCAACTACGACCGGTTTCTGTCGGTCGATGACGCCGTGAACGGGCTGCCGTTCAATTTCTTCGAAGAGGGTACCGGCGTGCCCGGCAGCGGGCATTTCGTTCCATTCACGGGAGGCCCGAATCAGGAATACAACTTTGCTCCGCTGAATTATCTGTGGCGGCCGGATACCAGATACACGGGTGGTTTCTTCGCTCATTACCAGCGGACCAGGCAGCTCGATCTCACTTCGAGCTTCATGTTCACCGACGACGACACGGTGGCGCAGATCGCGCCTTCGGGGCTTTTTTTCGGCGCCGGCGCGGCGAATGGCTTCGACGAGGTCAACTGCGGCAATCCGCTGATGACGCAACAGGAACGTACGCTACTCTGCGGTGCGGACGGCTCGGGCGCAAACAATCTCGTGCCCGGACAGGCGACGTTGCTGATCGGTCGCCGAAACCTCGAAGGCGGCGACCGGCAGACGGAATTGCGGCATGTTTCCTATCGCATGCAGATCGGCGCACGCGGCGAGCTGGGTCAGGGCTGGAGCTACAATGCGAACGCGCAATACGGCTTCACGCATTATTCTCAGATTCTGAACAACGAACTCTCGATCAGCCGCGTGCAGAACGCGCTCGAAGTCGATCCGGCGACGGGCCGCTGCTTCGCCGCGGAGCCCAACGCCGAAGGCATCATTGCCGATCCGCATTGCGTGCCGATGGACATTTTCAACGGCTTCGGCACCGTAACCCCTGCCGCGCTGCACTATGTCGGCGCGGAGGGTCTTCAGGACGGCATTTCGCGGGAACAGATCGTCAGCGGCTCCTTGACCGGCGATCTCGGCGCGTGGGGCGGCCGCTCGCCCTGGGCCAAGTCTCCGGTTGCCGTTTCGCTCGGCGCGGAATGGCGCGCGGACGCGCTCTCGCTCGATACGAGCGCCGAGTTTCAGAATAACGATCTTTCCGGCGCCGGCGGTCCGACGTTGCCGGTGCCACTCGTGGAAATCAATTCGACGGAAGGCTTTCTGGAAACGAAAATTCCGCTGCTGCAGGAAAAGCGGTGGTTCGAAGATCTGTCCCTGAATGCCGGCTACCGCTACGCCTCCTACAGCGTGGCCGGAGCGGCCAGCGACTACAAATACGGCGCCGAATGGCAGCCCATCGGCGATTTCCGCCTGCGGGCCAGCTATGAACGCGCCGTGCGAGCGCCCAATGTGCTGGAGTTGTTCGCACCGGCCACCATAACAGGATTGGGCAATGACGATCCCTGTGTATTTTCGACGTCGGGGCAATGCGCCAACGTCAAGAACGCCGGAACGCAGATTCTCGAATGTCCGGAGTCGAGCTGCAACGCGCGGAGCTCGGGCAATGCCGCCCTGAAAACCGAAACGGGGCACACAAGAACGGCCGGTATCGTGCTGACACCCCAATTTCTCGATGGATTCACCGCGACTATCGACTATTTCGATATCCATGTTTCAGGATACATCGACTCGATCGATCCCAACCTCGTTCTCCTGGAATGCTATGGACACCGCGCCACGGCTCAGTCGATCGCCTTTTACTGCCCGTTCGTTCATCGCAATGCGCAGGGGCAGCTGTTCGGCGACGGGTTCGTCAGCGCCGAGACGACCAACAAGGGATTTCTTGGCACCAAGGGCGTCGACATTGAAGCGGATTACACGCACAGCCTGGACGATTGGGGCCTCGCCGGCCTCGGCACGCTGGACCTCAATCTGGTGGGGACCCTGCTGAACGAATTGACCGTGGAGCCGTTCGCCGGAAGCGGCTTCATCGGCACCTACGATTGCGCTGGCCTCTATGGAATCGTGTGCGGCGGTCCCGCGCCGCGATGGCGGCACAAATTTCGCCTGACCTGGTCGCCGCCCGGGGATGTCAGGCTGTCGCTCGCCTGGCGGCATTTCGGCCCGGTGCGGTTCGACGCCGACACGTCCAATCACCTTCTCAACGGCATAACCAATCCGCTGCTGCACGGGATGTGCAGGGGAGCGTGCGGCGACATTCCCGACGGCGTCCTCAACTCGGCCGATTATTTCGACCTCGCCGCGGAGTGGGCCGTGCGCGAAGGGATCGAATTGCGGGCGGGGGTCAACAATGTCTTCGACCGGGAGATGCCCGTCGACGACAACAATTTCGTGTCGATCGGGTCGTCAATTCTCGGCAACGGCAACGGCTTTGCCGGTAGCTACGATGCGCTCGGCCGCACTCTCTTCGTTTCCGCGACGATCAAGTATTAGGGAGAGTTCCTGTGTCCGAGTCCCACCGGATACGACTCGGACGTTGCTTACCCCTCATGACTCGATCAGAAGCCGGACCAAGGTGCGCTAAATATTGGGCGCCGCCGCGTCAACGTGCGTCGTGGAATATGATTCCGACGGTGTGACGCTTGCCGCTGCGTACACAACTGACGCCGTGGCGCAGATTGACGCGATATATACCCTTCGTTCCCTGGACGGGCCGATTTTGGACAGCAAAGGCGACCGCGTCTCCTCGCCGGAGCGGGACAACTTCCACGCGGCTTTGCATCCGGGGCCGTTGTTCGGTCAACGCAAACTCTCCGCCCGTGAAATCGCGTTCCGGTGCCGATAGCAGGACTGCTACCTGAATTGGAAACCAGATGTCGCCGTACAGATCTTGATGCAGGCAATTGAAATCACCCGGGCCGTATTGCAACAAGAGCGGCGTCGGCCGGGTCTGGCCGGCGTCGTGACACTCTTTGAGAAACGAAGCGTGATCGGCTGGAAAGCGCCGGTCTAATCCCATCCTGGCGTTCCACTCATTGGCGTTTCCAGCGAGGCGACGATAGATCGCAGTGCGCATTCCCCGGATCAGATTGGGAAGCGGATACTTGAAATATTGGTACTCACCCTTTCCGAAGCCGTGGCGCGCCATGATCACGCGACTACGGAAATTTATTTCTTCCGGATAAAGGGCGGCGATCGAACTGCATTCTTCGGCCGTAAACAGGCTTGGGAGCATGGCACAGCCGCTGCTGTCGAGATCGCTGGCCAAAGCTGTCCAATCGTAAGCGGCAATACGCACCTCTGCGGATTTGACCGTTGATGCGCCCTTCCTAGCCAGGGAGATATTCACACATTCGCCGTTTCGCGAGCGAGGAGCATCTTTTTTCGCTCGGCTCCCCATGCGTACCCGGAAATCGCTCCGTCATTGCGGACGACGCGATGACAAGGAATGGCCACAGCCAGTTTATTGGCCGCACAAGCTCCGGCGACGGCGCGCACAGCATTTGGCGATCCAATGCGGCGGGCAACCTCAGCATAGGAGATTGTCCCGCCAACCGGAATCTCTTGCAGGGCTTCCCAAACGCGCCGCTGAAACGCTGTACCGCGTATATCGAGCGGGAGATCGAGCCCGATTGTCGGATTTTCCACGAACCCGACAACGCGCGCGACCATCGCCTCGTATTCCTGATCCGCCCCTATAAGACGAGCTTTAGGGAAGCGATCTTGAAGGTCGCGAACCAGCTTGTCGGGATCGTCGCCTAGTAGAATCGAGGCGACGCCCTTCGTACTGGAGGCGACAAGTATCGTCCCGAGCGTTGTCTGGCCGACAGCAAACTTGATTTCTTCATTGGTTCCGCCGGAGAGGTACTGTGAAGGCGTCATACCGAGCATGCCTCTGGATTGTTCGTAAAAGCGGCCGCTTGAATTGAAGCCCGCATCGTAAATCGTCTCGGTAACGCTGTTCCCCGTCGCGAGACCTTCGTGCACTTTCTTCGCGCGATTTGCAGCGGCATAGCCTTTTGGCGTCAAACCGGTTGCAGACCTGAACACGCGATGAAAATAGCTGTGACTGAGACCGACCGCTTTCGCCAGTTCCTCCAGAGAGGGCTCTTCCTCGCTCTCTTCAATGATCCTGCAAGCCCTGGCGACCAACTCAGCATTTTCGCTTTCCAGCGATCGGCCTTCCGGATTGCAACGCTTGCAGGGACGAAAGCCGGAGGCCCGCGCGCTTTCCAGTGTGTCGTGAAGCTGAACGTTTTTAGGATTGGCGGTTCGCGACGGACAGGATGGCCGACAGTAGATTCCAGTCGTCGAGACGGAATACCAGAAACGGCCATCAGCGTGCTTGTCGCGGGTCAAGACGCGAGCCCAACGCGGATCGTCGGTAACTGTATCCGTTGAAGGTTTTTTACTCTTTGCAATCTTGCTCATGATTAAATGGTGCCAATTCAGTTGACCCCGTCCGATCTTGCCGTCGCCATTCGTCCACCACACTCCGATACTTGCTCTCAAATCCGGTTATTTCCCACCCGATTCTTGCGGTTTGGGCCTGTGTCCCTTCGGCAACCCAGCCTTTCTGAAACCGAGGCTATCGTTCCGCTCTGGCTCTTACGCTCCGGTTCGCATTTTGAAATTGAGTTTTTAGGTGTCGGGTGACCGCGCAAAGAACAAGGGCCCGCACCAGACACGCGCGAGCCCTTGGCGCTCAAGTATGAAAAGCCGGCATTTCCAGACGCAGGCTTTTTAGGACGCCTTCTTCACAAAGCCCAGTTGCGTCATCGCAGTAAGACCATCGTCCAACCCACGCTCTTCGACGATCTTGCCGTTGATCACTTTCAAGACAGTCGTGCCCGTGAAGTGCATCTTGCGGCCGGTCGCGGCCGGAAGACCACCCAGTAGGAAATCGTCGAACGCAGGGCCGGTATGTGTGCCGCCGCCTTCCCACTGGCCAACGACATAGTCGCCTTCCGCGATCAGGTCTGCGGTCCCCCAGAAATCAAGATTGGGGAATGCGGCTCTGAAGTCGGTCATAAATGCCTTGATGTCCTGGCGACCACGGCGCGGCTCGTGCAGCGAATACTGGAGCAACATGTCGGGCGCAGCGAGTTCATCGACCACAGCGAGGTTGACATCCTTGCCCCAGAACTCGGTGAACCAGCGACCAATGACGGCCTTGTTGTCTTCTTCCTTGCTCATGAAATTGAATCCTTTCTTCAACGAGGGAGACCATCGAAACCGCTCGATGATGTGAAAAAAGGCATAATCGATTGCGCTAGTCGTCAAACTCCGTTTCTTGTTTTCAAACCGGAATCCATTTTTTGCCAATAATGAGCGACGCGTTGTCGTCACCTAAAGTCAAATTTGAAAGTCAGATTCGGAGTGTCGCGCAGACGATATCGCAGCGCCGGTTCGACGGCCCTCTGACCCGTCGTCCGAACCCGCCGTGAACAATCGGGTCGTCAATTCTCGGCAACGGCAACGGTTTTGCCCGCACCTACCATGCGCTCGGCCGCACTCTCTTCGTCTCCGCGACGATCAAGTATTAGGTGGGATTTCGAATGGTTTTCGAAGCCTAAAGTGATAGGACGCGCTTGCCCCCTCCACCGCTTCGCGGTCCCCCTCCCCCACGCAAGCGCGGGGGAGGAAAACGTGAGCGCCGCCATGTGATGTTTTCCTCCCCCGCACCTCT
>DASXMF010000228.1:0-7796 GCA_036495845.1 Rhizomicrobium sp. | reverse complement strand
AACAAGAGTGCGGCCCATACGCATCCGAAGGATATCGCATCGAACGTCGTGAATCGCTCGCTGAAACCGAAGGTGGCGAGGAGCAAAGTGATCGAAGGCGACAGGTATTGCAGGAATCCGAGCGTCGACAGTCTCAATCGCCGCGCGCCGGCCGCGAAAAGGGCGAGGGGCACCGCCGTCACCGGCCCGCTCGCAATCAAAAGCGCGTCTCGACTCAAATTGCCGAAGCCAAAAGCGGTGCTTCCGGCGGCGCGCCAATAGAACAGAAGGGCCAGCGAAGCCGGAAGGAATATGGCTGTTTCCACGAGAAGACCGTCAACTGCGTCAACCGGCGCGAGCTTTCGAAAATAACCGTAGAAACCGAACGAAAAGGCGAGCACGAGCGCAATCCACGGAATGTGACCGAGCGATGCCGATTTCATCGCTACCGCCACGCCGGCAAGCGCAACCGCGACGAGACGAGGCCGTGACATGCGTTCGCTGAACAGTACGACGCCAAGCCCGATCGAAATCAGCGGTGTGATGTAATAACCGAGACTCGCCTCGACGAGTTGTCGCGTGGCCACGGAATAGATGAAGACGGACCAGTTGCACGTGATCAGCACGGACGTCAGCGCCAGAGTGGCGAGAAGCCGGCGCGTGCGAACGATTCCCGGAAGGTACGGCAGTCGTCCACGAACGGCAGTCAGCGCCGTCGCGAAGAGCGCGCACCAGACAATGCGATGGACAATCACTTCGCGAGGCGGCACGGCGTCCAGAAGTCGCCAATAGAGCGGTACAATGCCCCAGAAAAGGTAGGCTGTGGTCGCGTAGACAACTCCGCGCGTTTCATCGGGCTCATTGTTCAAGGCTCGACACTCAACGCTTGGCCTGCCAACTCGTCGTCCCGTCGGGATTGTCCATGAGGAGAACGCCCCTCCCGGCGAGCGCGTCGCGGATCCGGTCGGCTTCCCCGAAATTACGCGCCTTCCGGGCGGCGATACGGGCGGCAATGTGGTGGGCGATTTCCTCCTCCGGCATCGGGGGTCTGGCCGCAATCCGCCCGGGGTCGGGCGAAAAACCGAGGAGCGAGAGGCCGCCGGCAAGCTCGTCCGGGGCCGCGCGATGCAATTCCACGATGGCCTGGGGCGTATTGAGATCGTCAAGCAGCGCCCGGAGAACTGGTTCGCCGATCCGGCGCGATGCCACCGGCTCCGCGGAGTCGTACCAGCGTTCGAGCACGTTCCAGCTCTCCTTCATGCCCTGCACAGTCCAGTCGATCGGCTGACGGTAATGGGTGCGCAGCATGTTGAGCCTCACGACGTCCCCCGGCCAGTCGGAGAGAATTTCGTGAATCGTGACGAAATTCCCGACCGACTTCGACATTTTCTCGCCTTCGGCATTCAGAAAACCATTGTGCATCCACACGCGCGCGAGAGCATGGCCGCCATGCGCGCTTTCGCTCTGCGCAATCTCGTTCTCATGATGCGGGAACACCAGATCGATGCCTCCGCCATGAATGTCGAACGTCTCGCCGAGCAGCGCCTCTCCCATAGCGGAGCATTCGATGTGCCATCCCGGGCGTCCTCGCCCCCACGGGCTCGGCCATCCCGGCAGCGAATCATCCGATGGCTTCCAGAGCACGAAATCCATTGCTCCGCGCTTGTAGGGCGCGACCTCCACGCGCGCGCCGGCGATCATCTCGTCTGTCGAACGATGGGCGAGCTTGCCGTAATCGGACTTCGAGGACACATCGAACAGCACGTGCCCATCGGCCGGATAGGCATGTCCGGTCTCGATCAGCTTTTCGATGAATGCGATCATCCGCGGCACGTATTCGGTGGCGCGCGGTTCATGTGTTGGCGCGAGGCAGCCCAGCGCCGCCATGTCTTCGTGATAGACACGTCCGGTTTCCGCCGTCAGTTCTCGCACCACCTCGAGAATTGCGCGATCCCCTCGCCTCTCGCTGGCACGCGCAATTATCTTGTCATCGATGTCGGTGACATTGCGGACATAGGCGACATGCGCCTCGCCGTACAAATGGCGCAGCAGACGGAACAAGACGTCGAATACGATGACCGGACGCGCATTGCCGATATGCGCGAAATCGTAAACCGTGGGACCGCAGACATACATGCGGATTTGCCCGGGATCGAGGGGAACGAAGTCTTCCTTGTCCCGGGTCAGCGTATTGTAAAGCCGAAGAGCCATCGGGAAACTGTTTTGCAGATCGGTCACGTGATTGGGAGACAAAAACGCGTTCGGCGTCAGCCGCAATTCAACAGCATTGCACAGACATCACGCATTTTCTCCATTGAGCCGCGCCAGCGCTCTTGCGCGCCCGATCAGTGGTAGCAGCTTCTTCAGCTCCGGTCCATTCTCGCAGCCGGTCAGCGCGAGGCGTAGCGGATGAAACAGTGCGCGGCCTTTCGCGCCTGTGGCCTCTGCAATGGCTTTGGTCCATCGGGGCCATAACTCCTCGTCCCAGGGTTCAGGCGGAAGGAGTGCCGCAGCATTGGCAGCAAGCCCGGCGTCTTCGATGATCGGCGTGACAGGACCATCGACGATCTGCCATAGAGCTACCGCGTCCGACATGCGCGCGAGATTCGGCTTTACCGCATCCCAGAACGCAGCGCTTCCCCGGATATCCATGGCCGAAAGGCGCTGCGCGACGGCATGATAGGGAAGTGCTCGCAGAAATCTGGCGTTGAGATGCGCAAGTTCAATCGGATCGAAATGCGCGGGCGCTCGGCCGATCTTCTCGAACGAAAATTCCCGCGCGAGGACCTCGAGCGAATCCCTCAGCTCTATGGGATCCGAGGTTCCGACTTTGGCGAGGTAACAGGCTAGTGCGAGCGGCTCGATACCCTCGTCCTCACGCAGCGATCGGAGCGAGAGCGAGCCCAGCCGCTTGGACAGCGCCTCGCCGCCCGCGCCGACAAGCAGAGGGAAATGTGCGAATTGGGGTACCGGCGCGTCAAGCGCCTCGAAGACTTCAATCTGCACCGCCGTGTTCGTCACATGATCTTCCCCGCGTATGACATGGGTCACGGCAAAATCGACGTCATCGGCAACCGAGGGCAGTGTGTAGAGGAAGCGGCCGTCCTCGCGGATCAAAACGGGATCCGAGAGGGTACCGGTGTCGATCTCGACGTCGCCGCGCACGAAGTCGCGCCAGGCGACCTTCGTCTGGCTCAGCCGAAATCTCCAATGGGGCTTGCGACCCAGCGCTTCCAGGCGGGCGCGCTCACCGGCAGAAAGCGCGAGCGCGGCGCGGTCGTAGACCGGCGGCACGCCAGCAGCGATCTGACGCCGCCGCTTGCGGTCCAGTTCGAGCGCAGTCTCGTAGCAGGGATAGAGGCGGTCGCGCGCCTTCAAGACTTCGCAGGCCGCGCGATGCGCGTCTGCGCGCAGAATCTGGCGCGCAAACAGATCGTGTCCGATGCCGAGCCATTCGAGGTCGGCGACAATTGCCGCCTCGAATTCCGGCTGCGAACGCTCTGTGTCGGTGTCGTCGATGCGAAGCAGGAAGCGCGCGCTTTCCCTTCGCGCGAAAAGATGGTTGAGCAGAGCCGTGCGCGCGTTACCGACGTGCAAGAGGCCCGTCGGCGAGGGCGCAAAGCGGACAAGCTCGTTCATCGCGCGTCCCGAAACGCATTGGTGATCGGATAGCGCCGGTCGCGGCCGAAATTCCGCGAGGTGATCTTCACGCCCGGCGGCGCCTGCCTGCGTTTGTATTCGGCGACGTAGAGGAGGTGCTCGATACGTTTCACCGTTGCGGGATGATAGCCCTTCGCCACCACCTCCTCGAACGACATTTCCTTCTCGACCAGGCATTCCAGAACGCCGTCGAGAATATCGTACGGCGGCAGCGAATCCTGGTCCGTCTGGTTCGAGCGCAGTTCCGCGGTCGGAGGCCGCGTCAGGATGTCTTCAGGAATGATGCGGCCCTTCGGACCGAGGGCGCCTTTGGGAAATTCCCTATTGCGCCAGCGCGCCAGCGCATAGACGTCGGTCTTATAGACATCCTTCAGCACGTTGTACCCGCCGCACATGTCGCCGTAGAGCGTGGCATAGCCGACACTCATTTCCGATTTGTTGCCCGTCGTCAGCACCATCGGTCCGAACTTGTTCGAGATCGCCATCAGGATCACGCCGCGGATGCGCGACTGCAGATTCTCTTCCGTCGCATCCGGCGCGCGGCCCGCAAAGACTGGTGCAAGCAGACCCTGCATTGCTCCGACGGCGGTCTCGAGCGGGATCGTTTCGATGGACGTTCCAAGCAGTCTGGCATTGGCCGCAGCATCGTCGAGGCTCTGCTGCACCGTGTAACGCGACGGCATCATTACGGCGCGCACGCGATCGGCACCCAGCGCATCGACGGCGACAGCGGCCGAGAGAGAGGAATCGATACCTCCCGAAAGACCGAGCACGACACCGGGGAAGCGGTTCTTGGTCACATAGTCCCTGAGACCCAGCATCATCGCGTGATAGATAGATTGGGGCCGTTCCTCGCCCGGCCAGCGTTCGCCGCCTTCGCAATCCCAGCGACTGCCGTGGCGGCGCCACTCGGTCACGACGGTTTTCTCTTCCCATGCTGGTAGTGCAACGGCGACCGAACCGTCGGTGTTGGCAACAAAGGAGGCGCCGTCGAAGACCAACTCGTCCTGCCCGCCCACCTGATTGAGATAAATCATCGGACGTCCGCTCTCCGCGACACGCGCGCCGACCAGTCCCATACGGACGTCCTCCTTGCCGGCTTCGAAGGGCGATCCGTTCGGCACGAGAAGGATCTCGCCGCCTGTCCGGGCCAAGCAAGTGACGACCTCTGCCGTCCAGATGTCTTCGCAGACGGGCACGCCCACGCGTAGTCCGCGCACGTCGAACGGACTGGGCATCGGTCCCGCCGCGAACACCCGCTTCTCATCGAAGACGCCGTAATTGGGGAGGTTGCGCTTGAAGCTCCGTGCGGCGACACGGCCCTCGTCGAGTAGCAGACAGGCATTGTAGAGCTTGCCGTCCTCTACCCAGGGAACTCCAACCAGCACCGCCGGCCCGCCATCCGTGGTCTCCCGGGACCATTTTTCCACCGCGTGGCGAGCGTCCTCCTGCAGCGCGGGCTTCAGAACCAGGTCCTCCGGCGGATAACCGACGACATACAGTTCCGAATAGAGAATGAGATCTGCGCGCGCCCTCGCAGCCTCTGCGCGCGCGGCACGGGCCTTTGCCATGTTGCCGGCGATGTCGCCCATCACCGGATTGAGCTGCGCCAGCGCAATGCGGAATGTGTCGGTCATTGCCGGGGTTTAGAGCAGAACGTAGCCGAACACGAAACGTTACGCGTGGGCGGCGTAGGTTCCTGTTGCGCGGGCGGGGACTTCGAAGACACAGGCATCTTCGATCAGGATTGCGGTGGCAAGCGCGCGGCGCGCCTCTTCCGGACGCACGAACGCCTTGCGCCCCACGCGGGCGGCCCCGACGAAAGCCGCAACCGCCTCGCCGAGAGGATCCTCGAGTACGATCGGATTGAGATGACGGCGCGTCGTGTTGCGGACCGTGCGGGCGATGAAGTCGAGTTCGATCACGCCGTCGGAATAGACCGCGCGCATGCCGCGGCGGCGTACTCTGGAAACCCTGCTCGCCGAAAGGCGGACTTCGGTGCCGTTGTCGAAGCCGATCTGGGCGGTGACCTCGTCGCTGTGGCGGCTCTTCACGCTGTAGCCGGTCGCCTCGACATCCGCGATGCCGCCGGGCACCAGACGATGAACCAGATCGAGGTCGTGAATCATCAGATCGAGCACGACGCTCACATCGACGCCGCGGCCCGTCCATCCGCCCAGGCGCCAGCACTCAATGGCAAGCGGCGCGTCTTCGTAGTCGAGCAGGCCGGTATGGGCAAAGACGAAGCGCTCCTGGTGCCCGACAGTCAGAACACGGCCTTTCGCCTGCGCCAGTGCAATCAGCTGGTCAGCCTCGGCAAGCCGGGTAGCAATCGGCTTTTCCACCAGCACATGCGATCCGCCATTCAGGAATGCGCGGACAATGGACGCGTGGGTAATTGCAGGCGAGCAGACGCTGACGACATCGACGGCGCCCACAAGCTCGCGCCAATCCGCGAAGACCGGCACACCATGCGCGGCCAGAGCGGTGCTGCGCGCCTGCACGCACGGATCGGCGACACCGACCAGTTCCACGCCGTCCATCAATGCATATTTTGCAGCGTGGTGACGGCCGAACGCTCCAATCCCGACCACTCCGGCCTTGAGGGGGCGGAGGTTCTGGCTCTGGACAGCGTGCAATGGGAATCCTTGGGCAAATTCCGGGACTTAAGAGCCATAGAAGGCGGCGTTGTGCGACTCATATAATGTTTCGCCTTGTTACGTGGCAATCCGCTGTTAGGCTGAGCCCCAGAGCCACGGAGCAGAGAAAATGCCGAAAAGCCGGGAAATCCGCCTGAAGCGCCGCCCCGTCGGCTTGCCGGGCCCCGAGGATTTTGAGCTTGCGGAAACCATGGTCCCGGAACCCGATCCGGGCCAGGTACTCGTGCGCAACGTCTTCATGTCGGTGGATCCCTACATGCGCGGCCGCATGACCGACAGGGCGAGCTACGTGCCCCCGTTCCAGATCGGCGAGGCGTTGAGCGGCGGAGCGGTCGGCAAAGTCGTTGCCTCGAACGGAAATGCACGGTTTGCAGAAGGCGACTATGTCTCGAATTTTTCGGGCTGGAAGGAGTGGTTCCTAACGGAGGGGGGAGGTTTGCAAAAAATCGATCCCGCGCTCGCTCCCATCCAAGCCTATCTCGGAACATTCGGCATGCCCGGACTGACCGCTTATGCGGGACTGCTCAAAATCGGTGAATTGAAGGACGGAGAGCGGGTCTTCGTGTCCGCGGCCAGCGGCGCCGTCGGCGCGGTCGTTTGTCAAATCGCAAAGAACAAGGGATGCACCGTAGTTGGGTCCGCAGGCTCCGACGAAAAGTGCGACTGGCTCATGCGCGAAGCAGGCGTCGATCACGCCATCAATTACCGCACCTGCGGGCCACTCGATGCGGCGATCCGCAAGGCCATGCCCGACGGAATCGATGTGTATTTCGAAAATGTCGGTGGCGAGCACCTGAACGCTGCGCTTGCCAATATGCGGCGCTCGGGACGCGTCGCGGCGTGCGGCATGATCGCCCAATACAACGATACCTCGCTGCCGCCGGGACCCGCCAATATCGTCGCCGTCATCCCGCTCCGGCTCACGATCAAGGGGTTCATTGTCTCGGACCACTTCGACATGATGCCCGATTTCATCCGCGACATGGCTTCGTGGGCGAAGGCCGGAAAGATGAAGTGGCGGGAAACGGTCGTGGACGGCATCGAGAAAGCGCCCGAGGCCTTCATTGGCCTCTTCAAAGGGGAGAATTTCGGCAAGATGCTGGTGCGACTGGCGCGCGAGTGATCTACGCTTCGGTTCCGAGCGCTAGTAGATTCGTCAGCGCCGCCACGATCAGATAGGTGAGCGCCAGGGGTCCCAGACCGATCACCGTATCGCCCCATATCCCGCCGAGGATGTGGCATGGCATGATCCTGAATCCAGTGCCGACATAGAGAAGCTGTATGCCGACGACCGCCGCAAGACCCAGCGCAAATGCGAGCGGTTGCGCGCCCAGAGCTTCGGGATGATGCTTGCGCTCCAGCCGCACGATCCCCGCCGCCAGCCGCACACGTGACAACGCCGAGGCGAGGGAGATGAACGCCAGCATCCAGGAAAACGCGGAAACGAACAGGCGGCCCCCGTCCTTTGCGCAAAGGAGGAGGGAATCGGCGATGGTG
>DASXMF010000227.1:0-13913 GCA_036495845.1 Rhizomicrobium sp. | reverse complement strand
TGTTTCCGGGGTACACGGTCCTGGGTTCGGGACTGTTTCGCATAATCCGCGACAGCGACGTCGAGATCGAGGAAGAAGCCGAGGATCTCGCGCGGATGTTCGAAATGCTGATCAAGCGTCGCCGCCGCGGTTCGGTCATCCACATGTTGTGCGACGCGTCGATGCCGGACGATCTCAGGAGCTACATCGCCGAGAAGCTTGCCCTGGACAGCTCGGAGCTTGTGATGGCGGGCCAGATGCTCGGTCTCTCCGACACAAAATTCCTCATCCTCAAGGAGCGGCCCGATCTCCAATTCACGCCTTTCATCGCGCGGTTTCCCGAACGTATCCGCGATCATGGCGGAGACTGTTTTGCGGCGATCAGCGCAAAGGACATCATCGTTCACCATCCCTTCGAGAGTTTCGACGTGGTGGTGCAGTTCCTGCGTCAAGCGGCCGCCGATCCCTGCGTGGTCGCCATCAAGCAGACGCTCTACCGCACCTCGCAGGACTCGCCGATCGTGAAAGCGCTGATCGAAGCGGCGGAAGCGGGAAAATCCGTGACGGCGCTGATCGAGTTGAAAGCGCGCTTCGACGAGGAAGCGAACATCCGCTGGGCGCGCGACATGGAGCGGGCCGGCGTGCAGGTGGTGTACGGTTTCATCGAGTTGAAGACTCACGCCAAGGTCAGCCTGGTGGTGCGGCGAGAGGCCGGGCAGCTGCGCACCTATGTTCATTTCGGGACCGGCAACTACCATCCCACGACGGCGAAGATTTACACCGATCTGTCGCTGTTCTCCGCGGATCCCGCCCTCGGCCGCGATGCGGGGCAGCTGTTCAACTACGTGACCGGATATGCCGAACCGACCACGCTGGAGAAAATCGCAGTATCGCCGCTTTCGCTGCGCGGCAAGCTCGCGGATGCCATCCAGGAAGAAATCGGCCACGCACGTTCGGGCAGGCCGGCGGCGATCTGGGTCAAGCTCAATTCGCTTGTCGACGCACAACTCATCGACGGACTCTACCGGGCGAGCCAGGCAGGCGTACGCATTGATCTGGTCGTGCGTGGCATCTGTTGCCTGAGGCCGGGCGTGCCGGGACTGTCCGAGAACATCCGGGTCAAGAGCATCATCGGACGCTTCCTCGAGCATGGCCGGGTCGTCTGCTTCGGCGGCGGTTACGGCCTTCCTTCGCCGAAAGCGAAGGTCTTCATCTCCTCAGCCGATTGGATGCCACGCAATTTGGACCGGCGCGTCGAAGCCCTGGTCCCGATTGAGAATCCGACCGTCCACGAGCAGGTGCTCAACCAGATCATGGTGGCGCTGCTCAAGGACCAGGCGCAGAGCTGGCACATGGCAGCCGACGGAAATTATGCGCGGGACGTTCATTCGAGCCGCGAGGATGCATTCTCGGCGCACACCTATTTCATGACCAATCCTTCGCTTTCCGGCCGCGGCCGCGCGCTCAAGATGCCCACCCAGCGGGTTGCATCGATCGCCGCACGGAGAGACTGAACCAATGGGCAGCGTGTCGGCAGATCTGCGCTTGCCGCAGCCCGCGCGCGCAGGCCGCAGCCGCGGTAATCCGTTCGCAGTGGTGGACATCGGCTCGAACTCGGTCCGTCTGGTCATCTACGAATCCTTCTCGCGCACGCCGGCCGTCGTTCACAACGAAAAGGCGATCTGCGCCATTGGCCGCGACATGGTCACGCGCCGCCGGCTGCACGAAGATGGCATGCGGCTGGCGCTGGAATCCCTTTCGCGCTTCCGCGTCCTCGCAGATGCGCACCGCGTGGAACTGCGCGATGCGGTGGCCACGGCGGCGGCGCGCGACGCGTCGAACGGGCAGGAATTCGTGCGCCGCGCAGAAGCCGCGTGGGGCGGGCCAATCCGCGTTCTCTCCGGTGAAGAGGAGGCTCGACTGGCGGCGCAGGGGGTGCTCGCCGGCATTCCTTCCGCTGACGGGCTGGTCGCGGATCTCGGCGGCGGCAGCCTCGACATGGTGACGGTGAAGGATGGGCAGACCGGCGAGGCGCTGACGCTTCCCTTCGGCCCCCTCCGCCTTATCGACGCGTCGAAGGGAGAACGTGAACGCGCGCGCGAGATCGTCGAGGAGGGACTCGGCGCAGTGAAACGGCTCGGCAATCTCAGAGGCCGTTCGCTTCACGCGGTCGGCGGCGTATGGCGAAGCTTCGCGCTGGTGGACATGGAGGAGCAGAATTACCGCCTCCACGTCCTGCACAATTACGCCATCCCGGCCGAGCGCGCCTTCAAACTCTCGCGGGTGGTCGCGCGTTTGTCGCGGAAATCCTTCGAGCGAATGCGCATCGTCTCGCGCCGGCGCGCGGAAGCGCTGCCCTTCGGAGCCATCGTGCTGGAAGAGCTGCTCGCTGCCACGGGCCTCGCCCATGTGGTGATCTCGGCATATGGCTTGCGCGAAGGGTTGCTGCACGAACAATTGTCCCCGGAAGAGCGCGCGAAGGATCCCCTGATCGCTTATGCCGCGGCCACCAATGCCCGCATCAGCCGAACGCCCGAGCATGCCCAGGAAATGTTCGACTGGCTCGCACCATTGTTTCCCGATGAAACCGGCGAGCAGAAGCGCCTTCGTCTCGCCATCTGTCTTTTCTCCGACATGGGTTGGCGCCGCCACCCCGACGACCGCGCTCTCGGCACGTTCAGCCAGGTTCTGACTGCGCCCTTCGCGGGCGCCGACCATCGGGCGCGCGCCATGATCGCTACCGCCATCTTCCACCGCTATTCGGGCGACGAGGACTTTCCGCGCGACACGGTGCTTGGCGGACTTCTTGACGCGGAAGAGAGTGGTTTCGCGCGGCGGATCGGCCTCGCCACGCGGCTGGCTTTTGCACTTTCTGCCTCGGCCACTGGCGAGCTGCCCCATTATGGGCTCAGGCTGACGCCAGCCCGCGTTCTGCTCGAAGTACCCAGGCGCCGGGCAATGATTGCCGGAGAGCCGGCCCAGAAAAGGCTGTCTGCCATTGCCTCGATTCTTGGCAGGCGAGGCGAGATCCTGGTCGGATGAGCTTGCTTCGACCGCGTGAATGGAGCTTAAAGACTCTCGCGCGCATCATGGTGGGGAAACATTAGTCGGCCCCTGGGCTGAAGGAGAATCTCATGGGTGCGCTGAGCATCTGGCACATACTCATTCTTGCCATTGTGGCCCTGTTGCTTTTCGGCGGCCGTGGAAAGATATCCGATCTGATGGGCGACGTGGCGAAGGGAATTCGCAGTTTTCGCAAAGGCTTGAACGAGCCCGACGAGGATCGCGCGATCTCCGATCGCAGGGACGAGCAGGCAAGGAAGGACACGACACCGGGGCCGTAGTCGCCCGGCCGGCCTCTCCATGATCGACCTGAGTTGGAGCCACATCCTTCTCGTGCTCATCGTCGCGCTTGTCGTGGTCGGGCCGAAGGACTTGCCGCGTCTCATGCGCATGGCGGGCCAGTGGCTGGCCAAAGCGCGATCCATGGCCGACCAATTCCGCAAAAGCTTCGATGAAATGGCACGCCAATCCGAGCTCGATGAATTGCGCAGGGAGCTCGACTCATTGCGTCACGAGCGTCCGCTTGCCGATCTCGATCATGCGCTCCACGCGCCGGTGCTCCCGCCGCCAAATGCGGCGGTCTCTCAGCCTTCCGGCGAATCCCAAGCGTCCAGGCCGCCTGAAAACACCGCCGACACCGCGGTTCATGCCGAATCGGGCGGAAGCCCGGAATGAGCTCGCCGACCGAGGCCGACGAGGCGGCCATCGAAGCCACCAAGGCGCCGCTGCTCGATCATCTTATCGAACTGCGAAAACGACTCATCATCTCGATCATCGCGTTCGTCGTCTGCTTCGTTCTGTGCTTCGCCTTCGCCAAATACATTTACGCGTTCCTGACCGCACCGCTTGCCAACGCGCTCCAGGGCCAGCCCAATCACCATCTGATCTATACGGCGCTTTACGAGACATTCTTCACCTATGTGAAGCTCGGCATGTTCGCGGGACTCTGCCTCTCATTTCCGATCGTAGCGTCGCAAATCTGGCTGTTCATCGCGCCCGGACTCTATCGTCACGAGCGCAACGCCTTCCTGCCGTTTCTCGCCGCAACGCCTGTCCTTTTCGCAACCGGCGCCGCGTTCGTCTATTACGTGATGCTGCCATTCGCGATCCGTTTTTTCGTCAGCTATGAAACTCCGGGCGGTCACGGATCGCTCGGGATCGAGCTGCAGGCGAAAGTCAGCGAGTACCTCGATTTCGTGACGACGTTGATCTTCGCCTTCGGGCTCTGCTTCCAGCTGCCGGTGCTGCTATCCCTGCTGGGGCGAGTGGGAATCGTCTCGAGCGCGCAATTGCGCAGCGTCAGGCGCTACGCAATTCTCGGCATCGTCGCGCTTTCCGCCGTGGTCACCCCGCCCGATGTCTTCAGCATGATCAGCCTCGCCCTGCCGCTCGCCTTTCTTTACGAAGTGTCGATTTGGTGCGTGCGCCTGATCGAGAACCGGCGTGCGAAGGACGAGGCGACGTCCGAAAGCGGCAATAAGCCCTGAAGTCTCCGCTTTACCCGTCGAATCCGTCATGTCATTACCGTTTTTGCGGCCGGGGGCGGCTCGCGGAGGCACATGCACGACATCCGGTCCATCAGGGAGCAACCGGCGCAATTTGCCGCAGGCCTTGCGCGCCGCGGCATGGCCGATGCCGAGGCCATCGCAGACGATCTTGTCGCGCGCGACCGCAATCTGCGCGGGCTTCAGGCACGGCTTCAGGAGGCGCAGGCGCGGCGCAACGAGGCTTCGCGCCAGATCGGTACCGCCAAGGCGCAGAAGGACGAGGAGCGCGCCCGAGCCTTGATGGCCGAGGTGGGTGGACTTCGCGAACAGATTCAGAATGACGAAGAGGCCGAGCGCACGCAGAAGAGCGCGCTCGACGATATTCTCGCCGCTCTTCCCAATCTGCCTTCGTCCGATGTGCCCGACGGCGCGGACGAGACGGACAATGTCGAAGTGGTTTCCCGCCGCTTCGGGTCCGCACCCGCGCTCGATGCGCCGCGCGAGCATTTCGAACTCGGCGAGGCATTGGGGGGGATGGATTTCGTGCGCGCAGCGAAAGTCTCGGGCGCGCGCTTCGTGTATCTGTCCGGCGCGCTCGCGCGTCTCGAGCGCGCGCTCGGCAATTTCATGATCGATCTTCATACGCGCGAATTCGGCTACACCGAAATTTCGCCGCCGCTCCTCGTGCGCAGCGAAGCGGTGTTCGGCGTTGGGCAATTGCCCAAATTCGTGGACGACCTGTTCTCCGCGACGCGCACGATCACGCGGAGCGAACTTCTCCATGCCGCACTCAAATATGCCGATGAAGCCGATAAGGTCGCATTCGCGAATGGCACGACAACATTGGAGTGCCTGATCGACAAAACTCTCGAACGGGCACCACTCAAGGAGGATTACTGGCTCATTCCGACGGCGGAAGTGTCGCTCACCAATTTCGTGCGGGAGGAGATTCTCGACGAGGCGTCGCTACCGCAACGGCTGGCCGCATGGACGCCCTGTTTCCGTGCCGAAGCCGGCGCCGCCGGCAAGGACACGCGCGGCATCATCCGCATGCACCAGTTCTCCAAGGTGGAACTGGTTTCGATCGTTGCGCCCGGATCGTCGGACGCGGAACATGAACGGATGACCGATTGCGCGCAGGAGGTTCTGAAGCGATTAGGGCTGCATCATCGCGTGGTGACATTGTGCGCGGGCGACATGGGCTTTGCGGCGTGCAAGACCTACGACATCGAGGTCTGGCTGCCGGGCCAGAATCGGTTCCGGGAGATTTCCTCCTGCTCGAACTGCGGCGAATTCCAGGCGCGGCGAATGAGTGCGCGTTACCGGCCCGGTCACGAGAAATCTCCGCGTTTCGTGCACACGCTGAACGGCTCGGGTCTGGCCATCGGACGCACACTCGTCGCCCTGCTCGAGAACTATCAACGGCCGGACGGATCAATCGCGATCCCTGCGGCCCTGCGGCCATATATGGACGGCGCCACGATGATAGCGAAATGATGCGCATCCTGGTCACCAACGACGACGGCATCCACGCGCCAGGACTGGCGGTCGCCGAGCGCATTGCGCGCGCACTGTGCGAGGATGTGTGGGTGGTGGCGCCGGAGACCGAACAATCCGGAGCATCGCATTCGCTCACACTGACGCTTCCGCTGCGCCTGCGGCAGATCGATTCGCGCCATTTCGCCGTTACCGGAACACCCACCGATTGCGTGATGATGGGCGTCGCCGAATTGATGACGGAGGCACGGCCCACTCTCGTGCTTTCCGGCGTCAACCGCGGCTCGAATCTCGCCGACGATGTGACCTATTCCGGCACCATCGCTGGCGCCATGGAAGGCACCGCACTCGGAGTGCCATCAATCGCGCTGTCGCAGGCCTATGGCGCTGGCGCCGGCCACGACGTCGACTGGAGCAGCGCGGAGACGCACGGCCCGGGGCTGATCGCAAAACTGGTTGAAATCGGCTGGCCGCCCGAAGTGCTGATGAACGTCAACTTTCCATCCGGACAGCCGGGCGGTGTGGAAGTAACGGTCCAGGGCAAGCGTGACCTGCAGACCGCACAGCTCGACCGGCGCATCGATGCGCGCGGATTTCCCTATTACTGGATCGGCTTCAGGCGTGTCCGCAGCGATCCGCCAGAAGGCACCGATCTGAGCGCGATTTCGCGCAACAGGATCTCGGTGACTCCGTTACATCTCAATCTGACCGAATTACGCGAACGCGAGCGGCTCAAGCCGATGATCGAGACCTCCAAACCGCCCGTATGAGCGACGACCATCGACCGATCGCTCTTGTGATGGCCTTGCGCGGGCAGGGCATCTCGGATCAGCGCGTGCTCTCCGCGATCGAACGCACGCCGCGCGAAATGTTCGTCGAGACTCCGTTCCTCCCCACCGCCTACGAAAACATTGCGCTGCCCATCGCCTGTGGACAGACGATCAGCCAGCCCTATGTCGTCGCCTACATGACCGAGGTCCTCGCGGTGGAGACGAAGCATCGCGTGCTCGAGATCGGCACCGGATCCGGTTACCAGGCGGCAGTTCTCTCGCCGCTCTGCCGCATGGTCTACACGATTGAACGCCACCGGACGCTGCTCAAAGCGGCCGAGGCGCGTTTCAGGGCGCTGAAGCTGCACAATGTTGTGGTGCGTCACGGCGACGGCGTTAAGGGCTGGCCGGAGCAGGCGCCCTTCGACCGTATCCTTCTCACCGCGGCCGTGTCGGCGGTTCCGCCGGCTCTGATTTCCCAGCTCAAGCCCGGCGGTGTCCTCGTCGCGCCGCTGAGCGCATCGAGCGAGTTCGACAGGAACGCCCAGAACATCGTGAAGCTGACACGCACCGAAAGCGGCACCGCGCGGGAAACGCTCATCCCGGTAGCCTTCGTGCCGATGCTGCCCGGCGTGCCGCCGGAGTCGCATCCCTCGACCGGCTCACGATGAGGCTCCTTATGGTGAGCTTGCCTGCCTTCGCCGACCCGCTGCGCCGCGCGCGCAGCGCGGCGAGAGCGAAGCTTCAGCTTCGCGCAGGCAGGTCGAACCATGCGGGCCGGTTGCAATGGAAGGGCGCGCGGCTATAGTCCGCGCCCTGACGGGAATACCCAGAAATTCCGGATGAATTCATGGACACGTCGCTTCTGATCAATATTGCGCCGTTCATCGCGATCTTTGCCTTCTTCTATTTTCTGGTCATCCGGCCCCAACAGCAGCAGGCCAAGCAGCACAAGGAATTGATCAACAATGTGCGCCGCGGCGACACCGTGGTGACGGCGGGCGGCATCGTGGGCAAGGTGGCGCGGGTCAAGGACGACGGGGAGATCATGGTGGATATCGCCGACAACGTGCAGGTCCGGGTCGTGAAGAGCACGCTGAGCGATGTTCGCTCGAAATCTGCAGACGCCAAGACCGATAAGGGTTGAATAGCCGGCCATGCTGCAAATCCCGACCTGGTCGAGAGTTCTGACGATGCTGATCCTGGCTCTCGGGATTCTGATAGCGCTTCCGAACGCGCTGCCGGGCTGGGTGGTCGCGAAATTCCCGCGCTTTCTGCCGTCGAGCACCGTGGCGCTTGGCCTCGACCTGCAGGGCGGATCGTATCTGCTGCTCGAAGTGCAGTTCGATCAGGTGCAGAAGGATCGGCTGGAATCGCTGATGGGCGATATCCGCACCTCCTTCCGCAAGGCACGGATCGGTTACACAAACCTCGAAGCTGGCGCCGATCAGGTCTCGCTTCGCGTGCTCGATCCCGCCCGTTATCAGGATGCAAAGAACATCCTGACCGGCTTCAATCCCGTTATGGGCGGCTCGGTGCTCTCGGTGGGGGCGCGAGACTACGAGATGACGGAGCCCGGCCGGAACGTCTTCGTCATGAAGATGACCGACAATTTCAAGACGCGCACGCAAGGACAGATTCTCGAAGAATCGATCGAGGTCGTGCGCAAACGCATCGATCAGCTTGGCACGCGCGAGCCCACGATCGAACGGCAGGGCGAGGATCGCATTCTGGTGCAGGTTCCGGGCCTCAGTGATCCGGAACGTCTCATCAAGCTGATCGGCAAGACGGCGAAAATGACGTTCCAGCTGGTGGACGACAGCGCCGACATCGGCCAGGCCCAGAAAGGCATCGTTCCCATCGGGGATGTGCTCCTGCAGCAGCTACCCAACAAAAAAAGCGTTCCACAGCCTCCGCTCGTCGTAGAGCGCCGCGTCCTGGTTGCCGGGGACAGGTTGACTGATGCCAGCCAGGGCTTCGATCCGCAGACCAACGAACCCGACGTGCTCTTCCGCTTCGACACGGTGGGCGCGCGCGAATTCGGCGATGCGACCAAGGACAATGTCGGCAAGCGCTTTGCGATCGTGCTCGACAACCAGATCATCGAGGCGCCGGTTATCCGCGAACCGATCCTGGGAGGATCGGGCGACATCACGGGCAATTTCTCCGTGCAGAGCGCAAACGATCTGGCCATTCTCCTGCGCGCCGGTGCCCTGCCTGCGCCGCTGCACGTGATCGAACAGCGCACGGTGGGCGCCGAACTCGGCGCCGATCAGGTGCAGGCGGGCAAATATTCGACGCTCGCCGGCTTGGTGCTCGTGGTGCTGTTCATGATCGCGCGCTACGGCCTGTTCGGGTTGTTTGCGGACGTTGCCCTCGCCTTCAACGTGGTGTTGCTGATGGCGGCGCTCACTGCCTTCGGCGCCACGCTCACCCTTCCCGGCATCGCCGGCATCGTGCTCACCATGGGCATGGCGGTGGACGCCAACGTGCTCATCTATGAGCGCATCCGCGAAGAACACCGCAACGGCCGCAGCATCATCGCCTCCATCGATGCCGGATTCCGCCGCGCCATGGCCACCATCATCGACGCCAACATGACCCACCTGATCGCTTCGCTGATCTTGTTCCAGCTCGGCTCGGGACCCGTGCGCGGCTTTGCCGTCACTCTCGGCCTCGGCATCGTCACCTCCTTCTTCACGGCGGTGATGGTGACGCGCCTCTTCGTGGTGACCTGGCTGCGCACGAGGCGGCCAAAGCAGCTGGTGATATGAAGTAGTTTGCGATGGAATTGACGGGGCTTGCCCGTCCGCCTCGCATTGGCCGGCTACTGGCGGCCATGCTCGGCACCTCCCCCTCAAGCGGGGGAGGAAAATCGAAACTCGTCCGCACAAGCGGCCCGCGGCGACATGGCGGCTCGACATTCCTGAAAATGAGATAGAGTTGGGGCTTCCGGGCGGGCTAACCCAACGGGGGAGTTAATCGCTATGGCCGCATTCTTTTCCAATCTTCGCAGCGTCGTGGTTGCGGGCTTCATCCTGGCGCTGATCGTTCTGCTCATTCACTGGTCGCAGACCGGCGTCGTCACGGACACGACCTTCTGGCAGTTCATCGTTCGCTGGCTGCATGTCGTCAGCGGCGTGATGTGGATCGGGCTCCTGTGGTATTTCAATTTCGTTTCCACGCCGACCACGCCGAAAATTCCCGAGGATTTGCGTCCCGCGCTCGGCAAATACATCACGCCGGCCGCCCTGTTCTGGTTCCGCTGGTCGGCGATGAGCACGATCGTGTTCGGCATCATTCTTTCCGTGCTGAACGGCTACTTCGTGCAAGCCTACACGCTCGACATTGTGGACTCCGCGGGCGCCTTCTCCGATCCGCGCAATCTTCTGATCGGCATCGGCATGTGGCTCGGCACCATCATGTGGGCCAATGTCTGGTTCGTGATCTGGCCGAACCAGCAGAAGGCGCTGAACATCGACGGCCGCTATCCCGATCTGACCAAGGACGCGCGCGCGGCCGTGGGCAAGGTTGCCGGGATGGCATCCCGCATCAATACGCTGCTCTCGATTCCCATGTTGTTCTGCATGGTCGGCGCCTCGCATCTCGCGTGAGCCGTTCGGGCGAGGGAACCGTTTGCGGACGGCTCCCGCCGGCCCGGTTGCGCCATGACGCGCGAAGAGGCGCTTGCGCTGTGCGAGGCGACCGTGCGACGCGCGGAACCCGATCGCTATTTCGCAAGTCTGTTCGCGCCGGCCGAGAAGAGGCCGTTGCTCTTCGCACTCTACGCCTTCAATCACGAACTGACGCGCATCGGCGAAACTGCGCGCGAACCGATGATGGCGGAGATCCGCCTGGAATGGTGGCGCGAGGCGCTCGATTCCGCGGGTGAGGGCCGCCCGCGCGGCCACCCGGCGGCTATCGGCCTGGCCGAGATTTTCGCCTGCGCGCCGCCTCCGCGTGAATTGTTCGAGCGCGTCGTCGATGCACACTCCGTCGACACCGCACCGCTTCCGTTCTCCGATTTCGGCTCACTGGAGGCGAATGCGGAAAGTTCGTCGGCAGCGCTCATGGAGATTGCCGCCCATGTGCTCGATGTGTGGGACGAAGCCCATGAATTGTCGCGCGAGGCGGGAATTGCTTATGGGCTGACGGCCAATCTGCGCGCGACTCCACGCAATGTCGCCCGCGGAAGACTAACGCTGCCCGGCGATCTCCTCGCCGCGGCCGGACTCTCTCCCGCGGATGCCGTTTCCGGGCGCAACCCGGATGCCTTGAGGCGCGTGGCCGCGCAAGTCGCGGAACGCGCACGAACACACTATCGTCGTGCACGTGGAATGCGGGCGCCGCGCGCCGCGTTTGCGGCGTTCCTGCCCGCCTCTCTTGTCCCTGCCTACCTCTCGCGTTTGACGCGAATGCGCACCGATCCGCTTCGCGAACCGCACGACATATCCCAACTCCGCCGACAGTTGATCCTGCTTCGGGCCGCGCTGCTTGGACGTCTGTGAACAATCAGGAAGAGAAACCGCCAAGGCGGCAAGAAGAAATTCACAACGAGGCAGTGAGACAGTGAGAACTATTGCGCGCCGGAGGCGCGTTCCTCTTCTCACTGCCTCACCGTCTCATTGTGAGAATCTTCTTAAAACACGCGCCTGACGACTTGGCGGTGAAATTTTCCGCCCGTCCGCGCGAGACACATTCAAAGCGAAGCCAACGTCGCCGCCGGCATCTGCTTCGAAACGCCATGCAGCCATATGTCGAGATCGTCGAGCGCACGGCGCGAGAGCGCCTGCTTGCGGTCGCGTCCGCGCGTGCGTTCGAAGAGATCGGGGAACAAGCCAAAATTCACGTTCATGGGCTGGAAGGTCTCCGCCGACGCTCCGCCCGTGATGTGGTCAAGCAATGCGCCGAGTGCGGTCGTCGCCGGCGGCGGGCGAGCGTCCCGGCCCAATATATCAGCCGCGGCGAAGCGGCCCGCGAGCAGGCCGATCGCAGCACTTTCCACATAGCCCTCCACTCCGGTGATCTGCCCTGCAAAACGGATGTGTGTGTGGGATTTGAGGCGCAGACGCCGGTCGAGAAGTCGCGGGGAATTGAGGAAGGTGTTGCGGTGGAGGCCGCCAAGCCGGGCGAAGCGCGCCTGTTCAAGGCCAGGGATCGTGCGGAAGATTCGTGTCTGCTCGCCATGCTTGAGCTTCGTCTGGAACCCGACCATGTTCCACAGGGTGCCCAGCGCATTGTCCTGGCGCAGTTGCACCACCGCGTGCGGCCGCCGATCCCGCCGCGGGTCCTTCAGGCCTACGGGCTTCATTGGGCCGAAACGCAGCGTGTCGTGCCCGCGCGCGGCCATGACTTCGATGGGCAGGCAGCCTTCGAAATAGGGCGTCGATTCCTCCCATTCCTTGAAGCTCGTCTTTTCGCCTGCAAGGAGCGCGGAGATGAAGGCGCGATATTGGCTCTCGTCGAGGGGACAATTGATGTAATCGGCATTGCCGCCGCCGGGCCCCGTCTTGTCGTAGCGCGACTGAAGCCAGGCGATGGAGAAATCGACGCTGTCCCTGTGCACGACCGGTGCGATCGCATCGAAGAAGGCAAGCGATTCTTCGCCCGTGAGCGCGGCGATCGATTGGGCGAGGGCAGGAGAGGTGAGGGGGCCGGTCGCGATGATGGCGGGGTCTTCTCCGGGCGCGGAGATTTCCTCGCGCCGGATTTCGATTTCCGGGTGCGTTTCGATCGCGCGCGTCACGTCGCGCGAAAACCCTTCTCGGTCCACCGCGAGCGCTCCGCCCGCCGGCAATTTGTTGGCGTCGGCGGCGCGCAGAATCAGCGAATGGCAACGCCGCATCTCCTCGTGGAGCAGGCCGACGGCATTGTTTCCGCAATCGTCGGAGCGGAAGGAATTCGAGCAGACGAGTTCCGCGAGCCCGTTGGTCGCATGCGCATCCGTTTGTCGCACCGGTCGCATTTCATGAAGGACGACACGAACGCCCGCCTGCGCCGCCTGCCACGCTGCCTCGCTGCCTGCCAGCCCACCGCCGATGACGCGAATGGTTGGCGGTCGAATTTCTTTGCTCAACATGCCCTATCTTAGCTTTACGACAGATGACAGTCACGAACTGCGCATCTCGGCGAGATTCCACGCAGAGACGTGGAGCCGCGGAGGCAGCCAAGCGCACAATGAGGCAGTGAGGCGGTGAGAAGTAAATCGCGCGCGTCTGGCGCGCAATAGTTCTCACTGCCTCACTGTCTCATTGCAAATCCTGCTCCGCTCGCGCTCGACGGCCGACAATGGAGATTACGCTTCGAACAGCTTCTGTCCGATGTATTCGCCAGGCGCCGCGCCGCCGGGGCAGGCGAACAGTCCACCGCCCGTGTGCGTCGTAAACTGGTTGAGCATGTCGAGCTTCGCCATCCTGTCGTAAATCCTGACGAAACCTGTGCGCGGATCGCGCTGATAGCAGATGAAGAACAGGCCCGCGTCGTACTCCATGCCCTGTCGCCAGGGCGGCCAGCGCTCCGCCGTATAGCTTACGCCGTCGTTGAAGGAATAAGGTCGCCTCAGCACGCGCGCACCGTCATTGTTCTGGGCGGCTGCCAGGCGCACATGGGAATTGACCGGCGTGACGGGACTTCCGTCCTTGTCGGCTGCGTTGAAACTGAGCGGGTCTGTTTCCCTGGCGGCGCCCAGCGGTGCGCCCGAAAGTTTCTGGCGGCCGAAGGTCTGCTCCTGGAATGGCGTCTTCATCCGATCCCAATGCTCGAGCGCAATGAGAATGCGGCGCGCGACGACATACGATCCGCCCCGCATCCAGGCGGGCCCATCGTCTCCCACGAAAACATGCGTCTCCATCACGCTCTTGTCCTGCGTTGAGGGATTTCCGGTGCCGTCCTTGAAACCCATGAGGTTGCGCGGCGTCTCGCCTTCGGGCGAATTTGGAAGAAATCCGGTCTGGCCCCAGCGAATGCGTGCCGTGCCGTATCCCAATTGCGACAAACGCCTGATGGCGTGAAAGGCGATTTGCGGATCGTCGGCGCAGGCCTGCACGGAAAGATCGCCGCCGGTGCGTTCCGCCACGAGCTGGTCGCCGGCGAATCGCGGCAGGTCGATCAGCGCCTG
>DASXMF010000226.1:0-13222 GCA_036495845.1 Rhizomicrobium sp. | reverse complement strand
CGACACCATGTGCGATTTCAGATGCCGCGGCGGCAGCGCGATGGCGAGGCGGCGCAACTCGCCCCGGCGCACCTTTTCGAGCTTTGCCGCCATCGCCTCGATGTGCCAGTTACCGAGATAGGGCGTGTCGCCGTTCAGCGCCCGGAACGCGCGGTGGCTGAAGCCGGTGAAATCGCGCCGCAGGATGTTGCGGTAATTGGCAAAACTGCGCTCGCTCATGGTGCTTCCGGCGGCGGCGCGTCGGAGGGCGAAACGCACCGCGTCAGCCTGCGGTGAATCTCCTCGATGGTTTCGCGGTCGGCGCTGGTGAACGAAACACCCTTCCGGGCGGCTTCTATGAACGCCTCGATCTTCTCGACCTGTTTGATCGTGGCCTGCGTCGCGCGGGGGTCGCCTTTCGCCGCCTGATCGACCTGTGCCTTGATCATCGCTTCGAGCTTGGAGGCTTTGCCTTCGTCTCCATCCACCAGCGCACTCAACTCGGCACGGAACAGGGTCGCGAGATTGCGCGAACCTTTTGGCCGGCCCTTGGGATTGCCCGATTTGCCAGGCTTGAACTTCGTGTTGGCCATGGATGTCTCCTGTGACTGCAGCGGGTAGGTATAATACCATTACGGTTCTTTGTCAAACCAAATCGGCGCGAGGTTCTTACGTCCCGGCTGAGGCCTCACGCTCGTCAGCCGCAACACGTCGCGATCTCGAAACGACCGGCGTTCCTCTCCTCGGTCCTTGGCAGGCGCGATGACGCGACGGAATTTTCGGCGAGGTGGGAACGTCGAAGAAAAGCGGGCCCCCAGCGCCGGGGCGCATGCGGAGGGCAGACAATGAGCAGGGAACATGACGGTGCCGTCACGCGGCTCCCATTCGCCGCGGCGCTGCTGGCGGCGGGCTCAGTCGTTGCGCCCGGCGCCGACGCCGCCGTGACGATCTCCGCGCGCCCAACCGCGCATATGAGCTGCGGCAACGGCCTCTGCATGCCAACGGCGAAGAATGCCGTGCTCGATGTCTCCGATCTCGAATCCATGCTCGCGGGCGGCAATGTGAAAGTGGCAACCGCCGGCAGCGGCGTTTCCGCTCTGGACATTCGTGTCCGGGCAGCGTTGGGCTGGCAGAGCGGCTCCGGTCTCACGCTCGATGCGCAGATGTCCATTTCCGTTGCTGCTTCTGTGACGGTTGCGGGAGCGGGCGCGCTGTCGCTTCTTACCGATGACGGCGCCAAGGGCGGCACGCTCGCCTTCGTGGGAGGCGGCAGCATTGGATTCGCGAATGTGGGAAGCTCGCTGTCCATCAACGGCGAGAGCTTCACACTTGAGGATTCCTTGCCCGCGCTCGCCGCCGCAATTGCCGCGATTCCGGCGGGGGCCTATGCGCTTGCCGGGCCCTACGATGCAAAAGGCGACGGCACCTATCCGGCCGCGCCAATTGCCACGACCTTCACGGGCAAATTCGAGGGCCTCGGAAACACGATCAGCAATCTTTCCATTGACGACGAGCAGAAGGCTGGCGACGGGGTGGGCCTCTTCGCGCTCGTCGGCACCGGAGGAGCGGCGCGCGACATACGCCTGGCGAGTGCATTCGTGACCGGCGATTCCACGACATCAGTCGGCGCATTGGCCGGCGCGAACCTGGGAACCATCGGCGGCTCCTCCGCGACGGGCAGGGCGGGCAACGGGCTGCCCGATTCGGTCGGCGGGCTCGTCGGCCTGAACGAAGGCATGATCGATACGTCCTCGTCCGCGATTTCCGTGGCGGGTGCTCACAGGGTCGGCGGCCTTGCGGGAGCAAGCTCCGGAACCATCATCCAGTCCTTCGCCACGGGCAGCGCCAGCGGAGGCACGTTCGCAGGCGGCCTCGTCGGGTTCTTTGATCTTGGCGCGACCATCCGCGATTCCTACGCGATGGGAACGGTGTCGAACGGAACATTCGGCGGAGGGCTCATCGGCTATAACGAGGGTGCAAAGACGACCTCCTCCTATTCCACCGGAGCCGCGACAGGGGGATCGAGCGACGGCGGCTTTGCGGGCTTCGACGACAACACGCCGGCCTACAAAACCTGTTATTGGGACACCACCACGAGCGGAACGGATAAAGCGACGGGAAATCAGCCCAATGTCCGCGGCATCACGGGTCTGACCACCACGCAGCTCACGTCCGGGTTGCCGCCCGGACTGTCGCCGAGAATTTGGTCCGAAGATCCAAAGATCAATGGCGGCCTGCCCTATCTTCTCGCCAATCCGCCGCAATGACACGAAGCCGCCAAGCACGGGATTCAGGGACAGGGCGCGATTAATATGGGGACAGGTTATCACCTCCCCGCCAACACTTCGACGCCAACACCGGTGAACTTTCTGGACTGAGCAGGAATCCCGCGTATATCTGCGGCGGGTGAATTATTTCGCTGACAGCAGCCAAATTGCAGAGGGAGTTCGTGATGGTCGCCTATGTCATCTTCATTAAAGAGCGGACGCATGATCAGGGCGAGATTGACCGTTACAAGCAAATGGCTCCCGCTGCCCTCTCCGGTCATCCGATCACCTTCCGCGTCGCGCATGGCCGCAAGGAGGTCGTTGAAGGTCCCGATTTCGAGGACATGATGATGCTTGAGTTTCCGACCTTTGAAGAGGCGAAACATTGGTACACCAGTCCGGCATACCAGGCGGCATCGGCTCACCGCTTCAAAGGTGCCGATTACCGGGCAATCATCGTTGAGGGCGTCCCGCCGCGCTGACGGCCGGGATTTCACGCTCACCCAGCGCCGGGTTGACACCCATCCTGCGGGCGCGCACTAAGCCCCTTCAGCGATGCCCGCCGCCTTGGCGATCCGGCCGCAGAAAGGCTGATCTGGGCCTTCCCGGCGTCAAGGAAGCAAAGCGGCAAGTCGCGGGGGCGGCCAAGCGCTGTTTAGCATTTGGAAGGGGCGTTCCCGCTATTTGTAGCGGTGAATGAACATCTTCGCCTGGAGTATGGGAATGCGCGGACAAAAACTGATGTGCCGGCCATTGCGCCCGCTTGCGGTTCTGTTGGCGATCGCCGCCTTCGGCGCTCCCGCCACACATGCGTTCGCGAACACCTACAACCTTCTCGAGGCGTTCTGTCAGGCGGGCGGAAAGTGCAAGAACGGGAGTGGGCCAAGCGCCGGCCTCGTCATGGATGCGGCCGGCAATCTCTACGGTGTCACATCCGGCGGCGGCCGAAACAATTCCGGCGAGGTGTACGAGCTTGTCCACAACCTGGACAACAGTTGGACCCAGGTCATCCTGCACTCCTTCGCCACCTGCACTGCCGGAGGATGCCCCGAGGGTTGCCAGCCGCTCGGCAACCTCATTTTGGATTCGTCGGGCAATCTCTATGGCACGACCAGCAAGGGCGGACTGAACGCTTTTGGCGCCACGGCGTTCGAACTCAAGCCGAATCTGACACACACCAAATGGACGCTCAGTCTGCTCCACACCTTTTGCGTCTACGGGAGCAATTGCTCGGATGGTTCGTTTTCGCGCGCGGGCCTCGCCTACGCGGGCCAATCGGCCGGGCAAGCGTATGACGGCGTCTCGCCGCTTTTCGGCACCATGTATCAGGGAGGAGTGTTCGGCCACGGCACTGTGTTCGAGCTCAAATATGTTCCCAAAAGCGCCAAATGGCGCGAAATTACGGTCTATACGTTCTGCTCGCTCTCCAATTGCGCGGACGGCGACAGACCGGCCGGCAATGTCGTGGTATCGGGAAAATCGACGCTTTACGGAACCACCCAGTATGGCGGGCAATCGTCAAACGGAGCCGTGTTCGCGCTCAACCCCGCGGTCGGCGGCGGGTGGAGCCTCAAGGTGATGTATTCCTTCTGCCAGGTCGTAAATTGCGCCGACGGCGAGCAACCGGTCGCGGGGCTTATGATCGGCTCCCATGGAAATCTCTACGGAACAACACCGGCGGGCGGCAAAGGCGGATCGGGTACGGTTTTCAAACTCTCGTCGGGCGGGTCGGAAAGCGTGCTGCATTCCTTTTGCGCCCGGCGAAATTGCGCGGACGGAGCTGCTCCCATGGCCAGCCCGATCATGGACAGCTCGGGCAATCTGTTCGGCACCACGCAATCGGGCGGCGCCAACAACCACGGGACCGTCTTTGAAATCGGCACCTCCATGCAGGTCCTCTACAGCTTCTGTGGCCAGGTCAATTGTCCGGACGGGGCATCTCCGATCGCTCCGCTGGCGCTGGACGGATCGGGCGATCTGTTCGGCACGACAAATTTGGGCGGAAACGGGCCGCCCGGCGGAGCCGGCGTGGCGTTTGAGCTGACTCCCTGAAATTCGTCTGACCTCTGCGTCCAGGCAGGTTCGGAATGCGGTGCGGTTTACGGCATGCCCGCAATTCGCACTCTGACTGGCTGGGGCACGCGACGGACGTGGCGGCGCTCATCGCGGCCCGGGAGGCTGCCACAGGCCAGCGCGGGACATACGAGACGACGGCGGTCCGATGATTCCTGTTGGCCTCTTCGGATACCTGCTCAGCGTGGCTTGCGTGCTTGTCGCACGCCAGTTTCGGAAATCAGGCAACAGGATTGGTTTTTCGATCGCAGCAATTGTTGCCATCATCATCGCGGTGCCCAGCACGGCCCTTATTGTCTTTGCGATTCTCCTGCTATCCGGCCACCTGCCATAGTGATGTCTGGCTCAGGAAATTCGAACTGCGCCACGACCGGGATATGACGGACATTGCGGTGCTCATCGCTGCCCAAGAAGCTCCGGTTGCAAAGCGCGGGCAGTACAAGAAGAAGGCGGCATGAACTGGCGCTTCTCGCGACCATGCTGCTTGCGCTGTCAATATCAGCGTGCATTGAGTCGCCTCTCCCGACCGACAAGGTGAACACGACCGATGGGGCAATAGCCATTGGACGGAAGGTCTGCAGCGATGACGGCAAGCTACCCGGAACTTGGGTTGCGAGGCTTAGGGACGGCCAATGGGATGTTGGGTTCTGGATGACGGGAACATTTTCGCCGAACTCGTTTCCTCTGTACGAGACGCACATTTGGGCGAGTGACGGCCATGATAACGGCTGTTCTGTAGCCATCTATGACCAGAAAATTTCATAATGCGTCGCTACCAACGGATCGCGTGCGGAATATAACAGACGTTGCGGCGCTTATCGCAGCCCAAGAGGTTCCCACCGCCAAGCGCGGGCCTTACAAGAAGAAGGCGGCGTGAAAACTAGGTTCCTTACACTTGCTGCTTGTGCGCTTCTCGCGGGATGCGGAACGGCGGTATGGAGTTGGCCTACCGGCCCTAACACATACAAAATCACGGCCTCGTCAAGCTATCCTCTGGTTGGTTATCCGTCGAAGGCCGCGTTGCCGGAAAAGGCCGCGGAACTTTGCCCGAATGGCTACCAAGTCACCAAAACGTATGAGGGCGCCATGGAAACCAGCTACATTATCTGGTTGATCAAATGCCAGTCTGGAAATTCTCCGTAAATTCAAAATGCGTCACTACCCGCGGTTGACACGAATCGCGCGGGCGTGCACTAAGCGGCTTCAGCCATGCTCTCTGCAAAAGCGATCCCCGCCAAAGAACGGCTGATCCACGCGCTCGACCTTCCCGATGTCGAGGAAGCGAAGCGGCATGTCGAGCGTCTCGGCGACGCAATCCAGTTCTACAAGCTCGGCCTCGAAATCTTCATGACGGGTGAGGCGTTTTCGCTCACCGACTGGCTCGGTGAGCGCGGCAAGAAAATCTTCGTCGACCTCAAATTCTTCGACGTGCCCAACACCGTTGCCTCGGCGGTGCGACAGCTCAGCCACCGCGGCGCCATGTTCGCAACCGTGCACGGCAACGACGAAATCCTGCGCGCAGCGGCGGCCGAAAAAGGCGGGCTGAAAATTCTCGCGGTGACGGTTCTGACCAGTCTCGATCAGGGCGACCTCAAATCTCTCGGCTTCCAGGTCGATACCGAGGCGCTGGTGCTGTCGCGTGCCCGGCGCGCACTCGCGGTCGGCTGCGACGGAGTGATTTCCTCGGGCCTCGAAGCGAAGAAATTGCGCAGCGAACTGGGAGAGAAATTCCTCGTCGTCGTTCCCGGCATTCGCCCCGTCGAGAACCGCGAGAGCGACGACCAGAAGCGCACCGTCGATGTCGAGGAAGCCTTCGAGAACGGTGCGGATTATATCGTGGTCGGCCGGCCGATCCGCGCCGCCGCCGATCCGCGCGCCGCGGCGCTCGCCATCCAGCAGCGCATCGCAAATCTTTTCGCGGCACGATAACGCCCCCTCCGGCGCGCACTTCGTTCAACCCTCCCCTTGAGGGAGGGTCGAAATTCTTTTTCGAGCAAAGCGAGAAGAAGAATTTCGGGGAGGGGTAGTGCAACCGCACCCCTCCCCGAAAATCGCGCGCGCCTTTTTGATGCGCATTGCTGCTTGCGCGGGACGCGCTTGCGATTTTCGACCCTCCCTCAAGGGGAGGGTTGTTCTAAAGAAACTCGCTTCCGCGGAAGACAGACAGCAGCCGGATGTTTTCGCGCGCGAGGTTTTCCGCAGCGCCTTCCCCGCGATCGATGATGACGAGCGCCGCATCGACCGAGGCGCCCGCTTCTCGCGCTGTGTGGGCGGCGTCGAGGATCGACCCTCCCGTCGTCGCCACGTCGTCGACAATCATCACGCGCGAGCCCTTAAGCGATTCTCCCGGCCCGAGCCCTTCGATCAGTTCGCGCGTCCCGTGCTGTTTCTGCTTCTTGCGCACGAAAAAGGTGCGAACCGGGCGGCCTTCTTTTTCGCTGAGCGCGGCGAGGCTGCCCATCAGCGGCACCGCCCCCATTTCGAGACCGCCGACGAGGTCCACGCCCTCCGCCCGGATGCGCGCGAGAAAGGCGTGCGCCGCGAGGAGCGCGCCGCGCGGATGCATCATGGTGGGCTTGAGGTTGAAATACATCTCGCTTTCGCGGCCCGAGGCGAGCGTGAATTTCCCGCGGCGGAACGAGCGCTCGCGGATCAGCGCGAAGAGCTCCTGCAATTCTGCGCCGCGGGCGGACTGTTCCGTTTCCATCGATCTCCCTGAAGCTGCGCGCGCGCGAAGATGAGATGCAGCGAATCCGGGGTCAAGCCGCCAGCGATATTTGGCATGGTGATGTTTGGTATCTCGGCCCGGTTCGTGCTTGTGTCATGCGGGCATGCACGGGCGGGGGAGACAATGCGCGGCCGGCTTTTCGTTGCTTTTGCGATTTCCATGCTGGGCACAAGAGCCCATGCGGCGAACCCGCAAATGTGCAACGTCGTGGTCGACATCACGGACAACGACCCGAAGGGCACCAATGTTCATGCCACGCCGGGCGGCGCGATCCTCGCCGCGCTCAAATCCTCCGGCGACGCCTGGATCGAGGTACATGTCACCGGCCAGGAGCGCGACTGGTACCGGATCGATCGCGCGAATCTGATCGACCCCGGCGGCTCAGCCGAAGAGCGCGTGATTTTTCGTGGGCCGGGCTGGCTGCACCAAAGCGTGCTCGGGGTCAGCGGCCTGCAAGGCGGAAGCGCGATCTACAGGGATCATGATGCGAAGGGTCCGTTGCTCGACGCGCACCCATCGGGAGACGAGCCCGTCACGCTGCTCGGATGCTGGGGAGAATTCCTGAAGGTGCGCAGCAAAAAGGGCGTCGGATGGACAAGAGAGGCCTGCACCAACATGGTCACCACCTGCGTTTGACGGGGCAAACGATGCGGCGATGCGCATGGATGCTGGCCGGATTGGCGATATTGGCGCCGCGGACCTGGGGCGCCGATTACGACCACACCGAGAAATCGCCGCTCTATGAAATGCGTCTGCGCGTGCCCGCAGCGGCGATAGCCATCCCGGCTCTGCGCGACCGCATCCTGGCGCTCAACAAGGCGGATGCGCGCGAACTCAAGAGCGATGCCCAGGACGGCAAGGACAGCGATCCAGGCTTTCATCCCTACGACATGGAGACGGTCTGGCGCGTAAGTTTCGAAAGCAGCGCGGTCATCAGCCTGTCCGCCGACACGAATGCGGACACGGGCGGCGCGCATCCGAATGAAGGCTTTCAAACGCTGACCTGGGACAAGGCGGCGAATCGCGCGGTCGCCCTCGCCGATCTCTTCCCGGCGAACGACGCAAAACCGGCCCTCGCAGCAATTGCCGCGGCCGCCGCGAAAAACTGGAGCGCGACCTATGCGAAGCGTACGGGGCAAGAGTCAGGTCCCGATGCCGATGAGGCAAATCAGGGGATCGGACCCGAACCGGAAAAGCTCAAGACCTGGGCGCTGATCCACGAAAAGGGGCAAGCTCAGGCGAACGGCATCGTGCTGCTCTACGGCGCCGGCCAGGTCTGGCCGCATGTTCTCGGCGATTTCCGCGTGCCCGTGTCTGCCCGGGTCTTCTCCCGCTATCTCTCCGCGAAGTGGAAGCCGGTTTTCACCAGCCCATAGCGGCCGCGGCGGCTACGATACAGGCGCCAACAGGCGAAAGGCGCCTGTTTCGCGAAGAAAATCGATTCGGCGCAGGTCACGGAAATCACTCGGCAATTCGCGGATTGCCGCATTTTGTTCCGCGCGTTTCCGACGAATCGCCTGTATTTCGCCTGTTAAACAGGATTCATGTCCATTTGCACTCCCTTCCGCTTGTCACGGCCCGCCAAGAGCGGGCCGCCCAGGTGAAGCCACGCCGCGCTGAATTCCGATTTCTGGGTGGCCCGGTCTCAGCTGTCGCTTCGCCGGGCCATGACAAAAAGGGGTTAAATGCAAACGCTGCCGATTCTACTTCCCGATGCAGAAATCGCGGAAGACGGTGTCGAGAAGTTCTTCGATATCGACGCGGCCGGTGAGGCGGCCGATGGCGCGGAGCGCCAGGCGCAAATCCTCGGCGACCAGTTCGCTTCGTGTTTCACCAAGCGCGCGCGAGAGCGATTCCGCGGCGGCCGCCACGCATTCGCGATGCCGCGCGCGCGTCATCGGCGCGGACTCGCGCGGGCGATCCAAACGCGCTTGCACATGCTTGCGAATCGCGGCGAGCAGCGCGTCGAGGCCTTCGCCGGTCTTTGCCGAAATGCACAAACCGTCGCGGGGCACCGGCCAATCGAGATCGCTCTTGTTCCAGACGGAAAGCGTCACACGGGCAACGGCACCATTATCAATTCCCAAGAAGGGCTCGCGCGCAGTGCCATCGAGCACCAGCAGCGTCATGTCGCTCGCCTCGGCGCGGGCGAGCGCGCGGCGCACGCCTTCCGCCTCGATCGCATCGCCGGCCTCGCGCAATCCCGCCGTGTCGGCGAGATGGACGACATAGCCGCCGAGATCGAGCCGGGTTTCGAGAATATCGCGCGTGGTGCCCGGCGTTTCCGAGACGATGGCGATATCGCGGCGGGCGAGCGCATTGACGAGCGAGCTTTTGCCCGCGTTCGGCGCGCCGATCACGGTGAGGAACAATCCCTCGCGCGTAATCTCGCCGCGATGCGAATCGTCGAGATGGCGCCGCATCTCCGCATGAAGTTCCTGCACCGGCGCGCGCAGGCGTTGTTCGAGATCGGCGGGCAGATCCTCTTCCGAGAAATCGATCGCCGCTTCGGCCCAGGCGAGCGCTGAAATGAGCCGCGCGCGCCAGTCCTCGTAAATCTCGGCCAGCGCGCCTTCGAATTGCTTGAGCGCCTGGCGGCGCTGCGCCGGCGTCTCCGCATCGATGAGATCGGCGAGCGCTTCGGCGCGGGTGAGATCGAGCTTGCCGTTCTCAACGCCCCGCCGCGTGAATTCTCCCGGCTCCGCTGCGCGCAGGCCCGGCAGCGCCGCGAGCGCATCGAGCACGGAGTCGATAATCGCGCGGCCGCCATGCAGATGAAATTCCGCGAGGTCTTCACCCGTCGCGCTCCCGGGCGCGGGAAACCACAGCACCAGCGCGGAATCGAGAATTTCGCCGCGCGCGTCCTTCAGATGCCTGACCGTCGCCCGGCGCGGCGGCGGCTCCGGTTCGCCCGCCAGCGCGCGCAAGGCAGAAGATGCGCCCGCCCCCGACACGCGCACCACGGCGATCGCTGAGCGGCCCGGCGCTGTCGATACGGCATGGATCGTGTCGCGCGGCGCTTCCGCCATCCAGGTTCAGCGCGGCGGGCGGTCCCGCGTCGGCGCCCGCGCACTGTCGCGCATGAAACGCTGGAACTGCTCCATGCCCTGGCTGCCCCAGGAGAACCAGGTCTTGAGCATGGTCTCGGGATCGGTCGAGGCCTCGAGCGCCGCCATCAGCCGCTTTTCCATCTCGTGGGCGAGCTTTTCCTGCAGTTTCGTGACGTCGGGCAGGCCCATCACGCGCCGTGCCTCGTCGGGCGTGAGGTCGATCTCGATATTGAGCTTCATGAGGGCTTCCAGCTTGTGGGGCCGCGCGCTAGATGAAGCTAGGACCAACAAGAGCCTCCCGCAACGGCGGCCGCGCAGACTCAGCCAGGAACCATCATGAGCGAAAACCAGCTCGACCGCGAAACCAGCCCCTATCTGCTTCTGCACAAGGAAAATCCGGTCCATTGGCGCGCCTGGGGGCCGGACGCGCTCGGCGAGGCGGAGGCGGCCAACAAGCCGATCCTGCTCTCCATCGGCTACACGGCGTGCCATTGGTGCCATGTGATGAACGAGGAGAGCTTCCAGGATTCGGAGACCGCGGCGCTGATGAACGAGCTGTTCGTCAACATCAAGGTCGACCGCGAAGAGCGGCCCGACATCGACCAGATCTATCAGACGGCGGCCAATTCGCTGGGCCATACTGGCGGCTGGCCGCTGACCATGTTTCTAACGCCGCAGGGCGAGCCCTTCTACGCCGGCGCGTATTTTCCCAAGGAGGAACGCTTCGGCCAGCCCGCCTTCAAACGCCTGCTGCCGGAGGTCGCGCGCCTGTTCCGCGAGCAGCCCGATCCGGTCGCCAACACGACGGCGCGCGTGCAGCAGACCTTTGCCAATCTGTGGGCGAGGGATTTGCGGGGCAATCTCGACGGAACCGTGCTCGACCAGAGCGCGATCCGCATCGGTCAGCGCTTCGACATTTTCCATGGCGGAATCTCGGGCGCGCCGAAATTTCCCTCGACCGGACTCGTCGAGCTCTTGTGGCGCGCCCATCTGCGCACCGGAATCGGGCAGTTCCTGCAGCTCGCGCTGACCACGCTCGACCACATGGCGCTGGGCGGCATGTACGATCATGTCGGCGGCGGCTTCGCGCGCTACTCCACCGACGAGCGCTGGCAGGTGCCGCATTTCGAGAAGATGCTCTACGACAATGCGCTGCTGATCGATCTCTACACCATGGCGTGGCAGCACAACCGCGCAGCCGTCTATCGCGAACGAATCGAAGATACGGTCGGCTGGCTCCTGCGCGAGATGACGGTCGAGCACGCATTCGCCTCGAGCCTCGATGCGGACCAGGATGGGGAGGAGGGCAAATATTATCTGTGGAGCGAGGCAGAAATCGACGCCGCCCTGATGGGCACCTTCGTGCAGCGCTTCAAGGAAGCCTATGTCGTTCGACGCGAGGGCAATTTCGAGGGCAGAAATCTCCTGCAGCGGATCGGCGGCGCCTATCCGCTTCCCGACGCCGACGAGGCGCTGCTCAAGAAGCAGCGCGAGCTTCTGCTCGCCGCGCGGCTGAAGCGAACGCCGCCTTTGCGCGACGACAAGGTGCTGGCCGACTGGAACGGTCTCGCGATCGCGGCCCTCGCCAATGCCGGAATCGTGTTCCGCAAGGGCCAATGGACGGCAGCGGCGATTCGCGCCTTCGCCTTCATCGAGACGGCGCTGGGCGACGGCGACCGGCTTTATCATTCCTGGCGCAACGGCACGCGCCACCACGCCGGATTTTCCGACGATTACGCGCAGATGGCCCGCGCGGCATTCACGCTGTGGGAAGCGACAGGCGACAAACGCTATCTCGCGCGGACGCAGGCCTGGGTTCACGTGCTGAACGAGCATTTCTGGGATTCGCAGAATGGCGGCTATTTCTACACGGCCGACGATTCCGATCCGCTGATCGTGCGAACGCGCATCGTCTTCGACCAGGCGACGCCGTCTGCCAACGGCACGATGGTGGCGCTGCTGTCGCGGCTGCATTTTGCGACCGCCGACACGCTCTATCGCGATCGCGCCAATGCGCTGATCCAGTCGTTTTCGGGTGAAGTGCCGCGCGCCTTCCTGTCGATGGGCTCCTACATCAACGGCCTCGAAGTCACGATGACGGCGTTGCAGATCGTGATCGTCGGTCAGATCGACAATCCCAAGACGCACGAGCTCGTCAACGCGGTCCTCGGGCGCAGCCTGCCCAACCGCACGTTGATGGTCGTCGATCCACGCGAGAGCCTGCCAGCGGGACATCCCGCACAAGGCAAGACGATGCAGAACGGCCAGCCCACGGCCTACGTTTGCCAGCGCTCGGCCTGCTCGGCGCCGATCTCCAATCCCGTGACGCTGTCGCAGGTCCTGCTGCTGCCAGCGCGGCCGCAGGGACAGGCCTAACGCCAGAAACGAGGCATCTCTCCATGGCCGGCAAGGACATCGAAATCTCCACCGCCGACGGCCCGTTCGGCGGCTATCTCGCCGCTCCGTCCGCGGGCAGCGGACCCGGAATCGTCGTCATCCAGGAAATCTTCGGCGTCAACGGCTTCGTGCGCGCCGTCGCGGACGGGTTTGCCGCGCATGGTTATTTCGCGCTTGCGCCGGATCTCTTCTGGCGCATCGAGCCGGGCGTGCAGCTCACCGACAAAAGCGATGCCGAGTGGTCGCGGGCCCTCGAACTGATGGGCAAGTTCAACGCGGATCTGGGCGTGAAGGACGTTCAGGCCACGATTGCTGAGCTGCGCCGGACACCGGGCTGCACCGGCAAGGTGGGCGCGGTCGGCTATTGCCTGGGCGGCCTGCTCGCCTATCTGACCGCTGCGCGCACGGATGTCGACGCCTCGGTCGGCTATTACGGCGTGAACATCCAGGCGATGCTTGGCGAAGCGTCAGCGATAAAGAATCCGCTGATGCTGCATATCGCCGAGAAGGACACGTACACGCCGCCCGTCGCGCAAAAGGCGATCGTGGACGGACTAAGGTCGAATCCGCACGTCACGATTCATCTCTATCCGGAAATGGACCACGCCTTCGCGCGCCTGGGCGGCGCCCACTACGACCGCGCCAACGCCGAACTCGCAAATGCCCGTACGGCGACATTCTTCCGTCAGCATCTGGGTTGACCCCCTTCGGCGGTTCAAGGTGAGGTG
>DASXMF010000225.1:0-4041 GCA_036495845.1 Rhizomicrobium sp. | reverse complement strand
CCCACCAATTACGACTGCACGATGTCCCAGGTTTCGCGCCACAGACGCCATCCTACTATAGCCAAGGCCTTCTTCTCGAATCGTTCTATTGCGCCAATTCGGAGATGTCGTGGACCTCTCTCTGGAGGTCATAGAGAAACTTAACAGACGGATCGAAGCGTTAAAGTGCCATGTGAAACGTGATCACAGATGCAAATAGATAACAATAAGTGCTATTTCATCTTAATTGACCATCGAAGAACAGCTCGTCGGCAGAAACCGACTTGATCTGGTGGTCTAGACAATATTAAGCAGACAAAGTAGTTTCATTGGTGTCTAAAGTTAGCGTAACTAAGGAGAAGGAAATGGAAGCACTGACGACCTTGTTCGTTCGGGTCCGTGAGTCTGTGATTGGCAGCGCCCGCGGTCAGACCATGACGGAGTATGCCCTGATCCTCGCGGCAATCGCGGTCGTTGTTTACGGGACCTACAAGGTGCTCGGCAACAACATCGGCACTCTCGCAAGCGGCATCGACTCCGCTCTGACCAACGCTTGAGAACACCTGAGCATCGAGCCTGCGCGAGAGCAGGTTCAAAGCCTCTGGAGCCTCCGGGGGCTTTTTTTTCCGGACGCTAAGGACTCGCCGTTCACCACGGCGTGCTGTAGCCGTTGAACCTGACCGGGATCCGGCGGATGTCCGCCAGGACGTCCGCCGGCAAATCGGATCGAATCGTTGAGTTGATGCTGGCGAAGACAGCGTCGCTGAGGCCTCCGAAGCGGCGCTCGACAGCACCGGCGATCTCCTTGTGCGTGCCGATGGCGGCAAACAAATGAACGAGATCATCGCTGACGGAAGTCGTCATCTCCGCCCACTTGCCCTGCTTCGAGAGCGCGTTGAGCTTGCGGCCCAGATCGCCGAGCCCGTGCAATTCCAGCACCGGCCAGTAGGCTGGCGTCGAACCGTAAAAGCCCACCCGCATCCGGACCCATTCGAACACGCGGGCGACGACGGCGTCGTCGGGCCCCGTGGCGATGAAGCCGCCGCCGGAAACCTCGAAGTGCTCAAGACTGCGGCCGCCCCCGTCGAGGCCTTCCTTGAGCCGGGGCATCACGATCTCTTCCTAATAGCGCCGGGTGCAGAACGGATGCAGCCGCACGCCGTCGGCGACCTCGCCCGCAAGCCGCAGCGCCTTGGGGCCGACGGCGGCGAGCGTGATCGGCACCATCGGCAGGCTCATCGAGGGCGGCACGAAATTCGGGGTCATCAGCGTGAAGGTGTAGTGCACACCCTCGAAGCGCAGCTTTTCGCCCTTTTCCCATGCGGTCCAGATAGCTCGCAGCGCGCCGACGTACTCGCGCATGCGCGCAAGCGGCGCCGTCCATGCGACGCTGAAGCGTTTTTCGTTATGCGGCCGAATTTGCGGCCCGAGGCCGAGCACAAAGCGGCCGCGCGAGGCGACCTGCAAATCCCAGGAAGCGTTCGCGACCACCATGGGGCTGCGCGGAAAAGCGATCGCGACCGCGGTGCCGAGTTCGATCTTTTCCGTGGCGACGGCGGCCACACCGAGCGCCAGGAACGGGTCGTTGCGATTTTCCAGCGTGATCAGTCCGTCGAAGCCGGCTTGCTCGGCCCAGCGCGCGGCGTCCGGCACGCGGCGGAGATCCTCCTGAGGCAAGGTGGTCAGCACGCGCATTTTGCCGTCTCGTGATGCGCTCGCGAAAAGCTTCGACCCTCTGGCAGGAGTTGCGCGGCCGGCCAAGAGCGCCGGCGTCTCTATTTATTCAGGAGCCCGAGCCGCTCGCGGCCGTATAGCTCGCCCGAGGTGTCGAAATCGATGCTCGCGTGCTGCGCGCCGACATTGATGTTGCGAAAGGCCGTCTGCAGCGGGCTGCCCTTGTAAACCGCATGCGCGCCGGAGCCCGCAAAGAGGCGCGAAACCGCGCGCCGGCACAATTCGGCGGTGTAGGCCGCTCGCCATTTGACTCGCGCGCGGTACCCCATGTCGGTCGCGCCCTGGCCGGATTGAGCGACGCGGCCCAGCAGGTCCAGCGCGTCATGAATCAGCATCTCCGCGCATTCGATCTCGGCGGCCGACTCGGCGAGCCTTAACTGCGTCGGCGCATGCTCCGCCTTGCGCGCGCCGGTGACGATCGCGCGCCGCTCGCGAGTCCGTTCGATAAATCGCGCCAGCGCATACCTGGCCGAGCCGAGAATGGCCGTCGCCACGGAGAGCGAAAGCATCGAGTCCGACGATACCCGGTAAAGATTCGTCGCGTGTTTGAGCGAATGGGGCGAATCGCCGCGCATCATCGCGCGCGTATCGACCGTCCGGCCCGCCGGCACGAAGAGATCCTTGGCGACAATGTCCTTGCTTCCGGTCCCCTCGAGTCCGAGCACGTACCAGGTGTCATCGACCGTTATTTGTTCGGTAGGAACCACCACGTGAACGCCCGGGCCGCCGGTCTCCGCGTCGGCGCATCCGAGCATCACCCACTTCGACCGGTCCACGCCGCTGCAGAACTGCCAGCGTCCCTCGACTCGATAGCCGCCGTCGGCTCTGGCCGCCTTGCCCTGCCATGCGAGCGTGCCTGCGATCAATCCGTCGCGGCCGCCGCCGAAGACTTCGTCCTGCGCCTGCTCGGGGAAAGTGCCGAGACAAAAATGATGGGCGCACATCACCATCAGAACCCATCCGCTGGTTGGACAGATCTCGGAAACCGCGGTGACCGTATCGCCCAGGATGCGCAGGCTCTGCTCGTAGCCGCCGACGCGCGCGGGCTGCGGGATGCGGAACAGGCCCGCGCCGGTCATCGCCTGCATGCTGGCGGGCACGAGACTGCGCTCGCTCACGCAGGCTGGCGCATTTTCAGCCAGCACGGGCGCGATCGCGGCGACGCGGCGTGAAATCTCCTCGGCGGTAATTGTCATATCGAAAGCTCTCCGGCCACAACATATAGAGCAGGCCGGCGGGAAATGACAGCAGGGAAGTCCGCGCTTATTCTCGTTTTCGGACGCGCGTTTTCACATTCTGAAGTGCGGAGCCCAGAACTTGACAATGGTCCAACCGGCCGCAAGGCCGAGGAGTGCGTAAAGCACGAGCGTCATCAACCGTTTCATACGCGCGTGAATTTCCGACGCTACCGAATCGGCGCATCCTGCGCCGCGGCGACCGCCTGCTTCAGCACCTCGCGCTGATCCGCGATCAACTGCTCCGGACCGAGCCTGCCCCGCGATAGCGACTTGCCGAGCCGATCACTCCACTCCGCTGACGGCGCTTAACGGGATTCGAAAAGGTCAGTGCGCGTTGCGCTGGTCGTCTGCCGGATTCACATCGAGATAAGGGAGAACCAGCCTTAGTGCTTCGGCTTCCCCTCGTGCATCGTGAGCGTTAGACGCTCCCCCAGCCTCGCGATGTTAATGTCTGCTTGGTGTCCCAGCTCGCGCATCTTGAGATAATGCGCCAGGAGCTTGGCGGTTCGCTCGCTCCTTTCGAGCTGCGAACTCAGCACCTGCTGCGCGGCGTCGAGCGTCGAGGTGTACTCTCTGATCGTGTCAGCGATCGCGTAGTGCTCTTCGACGATGTCCTCCCAGTAGTCCTCTGATGTGCGGTCATGCATCTTTTTCGCTCCTCCCCATGAGGGCCCACTGCTTCCGAAGGCTGGCTCCCGGAGCCGGCGTCCAGCGCAAACTCAAGATAAGAGACCGTATAACGCGAACCGGAGAACATGAGAGTATTCGTGCGGTGCGCTCATCGCTCTCGTCGGCGATGGTGCGGGCTGAAGACTCTCCGCGCAATCAAGCTGGCCTCACACTTCGCTCATCCAGTCCCGTGTAGTGTAGATCGCCCGTCCGGCAGAAGTCGAGCTTGACGATTTGAAGCGTAGAGAATGCTCTTGAGAGTCGGAAGCTTGGCGGATCGGCAAAGCGCTTGGGAGAGAAACGCCCGGGGGCCCGTGCGGCGATCTCGTCAGCCGCACGCTGCAGAAAGGCGCGGTCAGAGTTATCCAATCCGCGGCCGCCCCGAAGATAATTGAGAGCTTGGGACAGCGCGTAGACCATG
>DASXMF010000224.1:0-23164 GCA_036495845.1 Rhizomicrobium sp. | reverse complement strand
CACGTTCGACGCGCGCTACGTCTGGATGCGCCAGAAACGCGTCCAGGGTTCTCATTTCGCGAATCTCAACCAGGCCAGCCAGGCAAACCGGCTGATGCTCGAACGGCGCCTCGATCCATGCATGTCGGAAGTGTTTCCGTGGGACGACATCCCTCGCGCGCACACCAAGATGTGGAAGAACGAACATCTGCCCGGCAACATGGCGGTGCTCGTCAGTGCGCGGAGGCCCGGATTGCGCACGTTCGACGACGTGGTCGAGGCATCGAAATCTTGACTCGCGTCCGTAGCAATCGAGTTCGTTCGCGCGCTTATTCGGCCGGCTGGACGGTCACGCGAATGAGTCCACACGGCAGATTGCCGTCGGTCATGTCTGCATCCAACCAGCCGTTCTGAGAATCGTAGAATTCCTCGAATCGCCACAGCAATTCGATCGATTGGCCTGAGCCTTTTTGCCAGACGAGACGATAATAGCGATAGCGCTTCCAGGTCGGAACATACCCGGTCATGAAATTCATTTCGAAAAAGTTTGGCCAGTCGATCCAGCTCTGTGCGGCAGCGTAGGAAAGCCGATCGCCGGGCTCCAGAGCAAATATCTGATAGGGGCGGAACTGGTCAGGTACATTGCGCTCCGTCTGGTGACCGAGGACGATACGCTCTCCGCCCCGTCTCAGGACAAGGCGGCGATCCTAGCCGACGTCGAGCGTCGCGCCGTTCACTATTTGCACATCTAGCGGCGACCCCTGCACGCGCTGCACGTCCAGCGCGTGCGAAGATGCACGCAGATAAGTGCCATTCCAGGCGAACTCCGTAAGCGAGTCGCGCGCAAGTTGTTGAGTCGTGATCTTGTCGCGGCCCGCAGCGAATCGCTGCGTGCCGAACAGCCAGGCGATACCCAACGCCGGAATCGCGAATGCACCAATGAACCAGTGCCGGGCCTTGATTTTCATGCGTCATCCGCCTCTTCGGAGCTGGAGAGACAGTCCGCGATCGATTGCATGTTCGCGGTGCCGGCCCCAGGGATCGCGCTATGGCTCCAATGGCCCATAGTATGACATTTTAGGATATGCAAATGCTGGCGCCGCATCTCCTGGATCGTTGCGACGAAGCGGTATTCGCGGCCGAGGGGCTGCTCGCCGCCGCGAAAGAACGCGTCCGCGCGCGCGTCGAGAACGACGGAAACGTCTCGGCCTCGCTCCTCGACAGGGAGCAACGCGCGGCCCATGCCCTGGCGTGGTTCGCGACGATGGTGGAAGTCCTTCGTCAGCTGGCTCGCTGGGCTAGGGAGATCGAGCGCGAGAAGCGCAGCGGAGAACTGGAGCGCCTGATCCTCGCGGCAGCCTTCGGCGAATATCTGGCGCAACTTGTGGGCGGCGTTCCCATGAGCCAGAACGAAATCGCGCGTGCCGGCGATACGGGGATCGACGACGAAGAGATCGACGGATTTCTTTCGCCAGCGATCCGCGAACTCGTCGCTCTTGGTACAGCATGGGAAACACGCGCAGCCATCGCCGATCACCTGGTCCCCGGCACGATCGCATTCGGCGACCCAGGACTCGACGGAACCATGACGATGATCCGCGAGCAGTTCTTCCGCTTCGCGCAGGAGAAGATCGCGCCACAGGCACATGGATGGCATTTGCGCGATGAATTGATTCCGCTCGAGACGATTGGGGAAATGAGTGCGCTCGGCGTTTTCGGGCTGACGGTTCCCGAGGAATTCGGTGGCGCGGGACTCTCAAAAACGGCGATGTGCGTGGTCTCGGAAGAATTGAGCCGCGGTTATATCGGCGTCGGCTCACTCGGCACGCGTTCGGAGATCGCGGCTGAGCTTGTTTTGACCGGCGGCACGAAGGAACAGCGCACGCACTGGCTGCCACTCATTGCAAGCGGCAGCAGACTGCCGACGGCCGTCTTCACCGAGCCGAATATCGGCTCGGATCTGGGAGCCCTCACCACACGCGCCTCACGCAGCGACGGCGTTTACAAGATCTTCGGCAACAAGACCTGGATCACCCACGCCGCGCGCGCCGACTTCATGACCTTGTTGGTGCGGACCGATCCCTCGAGCCGCGATCATCGCGGCCTGTCGATGTTCCTGGCCGAGAAGCCCCGTGGAACCGATGCCAATCCCTTCCCCGCACCTGGGCTCACCGGCAGCGAGATTCGCGTGCTCGGCTATCGCGGCATGAAGGAATACGAGATTGGCTTCGACGGATTTGAAGTGCCAGAGGAGAACCTCCTCGGACGCCAGGAGGGAAACGGGTTCCGGCAGCTCATGCAGACGTTCGAGTCCGCGCGGATTCAGACTGCGGCGCGGTCCATCGGTGTCGCCCAGTGCGCGCTCGATCTGGGGCTCGATTACGCGCTTGCGCGCAGGCAGTTCGGGCGTGCCCTGATCGGCTTTCCGCGTGTGCGCGACAAGCTCGCAATGATGGCGATCGAGATCGCCGCTGCGCGCCAGGTCACCTATTACGCCGCGCGTGAGAAGGACGAAGGCCGGCGCTGTGACCTGGAGGCCGGTATGGCGAAGCTTTTCGCAGCGCGTGTCGCCTGGGCTGCGGCGGATTGCGCTTTGCAAATCCATGGCGGCAACGGCTTCGCGCTCGAATTCCCGATCAGCCGAGTGCTCTGCGACGCGCGCATTCTCAATATTTTCGAGGGCGCCGCGGAAATACAAGCCCATGTCATCGCGCGCCGCCTCTTGGAACGCGAGCGCAATTAGGCGCGATGCTCAGCCTCCTTCGCGGGTATCCGCTTCACCATCGGCGAGGCTTTTAACCAGATCGATCACCCGTCGGCGGATTTTTGGCTCCTTGATGTGCATGAAGGCCAGCGTCAGTTGCATGCCCTCGCTGCTCGACAGGAATTCGACGGCCGAAGGGGTTGCGCGATCATTGTTGGAGGGGGCGATATCCGGGCTCTGGTCGGCGACGTCTTCGTAGAAATAGCTTACGGGCACGCCCAAAATCTGGGCGACGTGGTATAACCGTCCCGCGCCGATCCGATTTACCCCCTTCTCGTATTTCTGCACCTGCTGAAAGGTCAGGCCGAGGAGCTCGCCGAGCTTCTCCTGGCTCATGCCGACCAGCATCCTTCGCAGGCGCACCCGATTGCCGACCTGGGCGTCAACGGAATTGGCTTGTTTCTTTGGCACCGGTGCAGACACGAAATTTGTGTTTCCATTCTGGAGCTTAGCTGGATTTTGTGGGCCGCAAAGCCATTTTTGGGGGTTCCTTGGGTCGGCGTTTTGCCTCGTGCCCCGACCTCGTCAGCCCCCAAAGCAGGCTCACCGCCAACAGCAGCGCGAAGCCTATGTCCCCTAAACGCGCATAAGGGGTTGTCGGTAGCGCGGCCGGCAAGCCCGCATCGACAATTCCGGTCTTTCCGAGACCCAGCCGTGCAACCACCCGGCCCATCGGATCGATGACGGCCGAGATGCCGGTATTCGCGGCCCGCGCGACCGGAATGCCCTCCTCGATGGCGCGCAGGCGGGCCATCAGCAGATGTTGGTAGGGACCGCTGGAAGGCCCGAACCAGGAATCGTCGGTCACATTCACGAACCAGCCGGGGCGCTCGGAAGCCGCGACTTCGCCGGGAAACGCAATTTCGTAACAGATGAGCGGACCGGCGGGCGGGGCTCCCGGCAGTTTGAACGTCAGCGGTCCAGGACCGCGACCGAATCCGTCGGGCATATCGACGAGCTTGGTGATGCCCAGCGCGTGGAGCAGACGCGGGAACGGCAGGTATTCGCCGAACGGCACAAGATGGAATTTGTCGTAGGTGCCGAGAAGCTGCCCGTCATGTGAAATAATCAGCAAGCTGTTGTAAGCGCGGAAGCTGCCGTCCGGCGAGTAGATTGCTCTCACGGCACCCGTCATCAGGACGCGGCTACCGCGCGTCAGTGCGGCGATCTGCTCCATCGCTTCTGGCACGTGCGTGAGCAGAAAAGGCGGTGCGGCTTCCGGCCAGATGATGTGCGTCGGTGCGGCCTTCGATGGGGTCGTACTGAGGTCGACGAGACGCGCCCAGTTCCTCGCGCGGAATTGCGGAAGATATTTTTCCGATTGTGCGACGTTCGGCTGGACCAGCCTCAGACGGACGCCGGGCACGTAGCCCGCGCTCGCATTCGTCAGCCGGAGTTCGCCGCCTATCCAAAGTGCCGAAAAGAGAAGAACGAGCGTGGCGGGCAGACGCCAGCTTATCGGACGGCTGCCCGCAAATTCGGCAAGCGAGGCGCCGAGTAAAATTGTGAGCAACGAGAGTCCGTACGCGCCCATCGCGGCGGCGCTCTGCATGATTGCTGGCGAAGCACCCCAGGCATAGGCAGGCAGATTCCACGGAAAGCCCGTGAAAATGTGGCCGCGCAGCCATTCGCATGCGGCGTACGCGCCGCCAAAGAGGAAAATCCGGGCGCTGCCGGGTCTCCAGAACGACACGCAAACCGCGCAGGCGACAGCTGGAAACAGTGCCAGGCCGCCGGGGAGCAGCAAGGCCACGAACGGTATCTGCCATGCGTGTGCGGACGCATCGACAGTGAAGGCGTAGCCGACCCAGTAAAGACCAGCGAGAAACTGTCCAAACCCGAACGACCAGCCCGCAAAGGCAGCGGCGCGCAGCCTGCGCTCCTCGCACGCTGCGCCGTCGATGAGCAATATGAGAATTGCGAAGGCGAAGAGAAGTGCGGGAAAGATCCCGGTCGGGGCAAAGGCCAGCGCCGAAATGAGCCCCGCACCAAACGCCAATGCAAACCGGCGCCAGCCGCGCACGCCTGAGACCCACGCGGCCCCTCTGGGAAGGGCGGGCAACGCGTCGGAATCCACGTTTATTCTGGATGATTCGCGCACAGACAAGATTTTAGCGCGGAGGCAGCTCATGCTGAGCTTGTCGAAGCATGCGCTGCCTCCGTGTCACTCATCGATTAGTCCGGGCGCTAGGTTTCGTGCTCGGGTTTTGCAATTGCCGGAGATGTACGCAGGCGCAGGCGTTTCACGCGACGCGGGTCTGCCTCGAGCACCTCGAATTCAAGTCCGGACGGATGAGGGATGATTTCCCCGCGCTCGGGGACGCGGCCGAGCAGCGAAACGACAAGGCCGCCCAGCGTATCCACGTCCTCATCCTCGCCTTCGGGCTCGATGCCGAGCCCGGTCTGTTCGCGGAAATCGTCAAGATCGAGCCGCGCATCGGCCTCGTAACCTCCCCCAGGCAGGGTCTTCAGTTGCGGCGCTTCGGCCACGTCATGCTCGTCGTCGATGTCGCCGACGATTTCCTCCACAAGATCCTCGATCGAAACCAGCCCGTCGGTACCGCCATATTCGTCGATCACGAGCGCCAGGTGCATATGCGTCGTCTGCATCTTGAGCAGCAGATCGAGCGCGGGCATGGATGCCGGAACGAAAAGCAGGTTGCGGGTGATCTTGGCAATGGAGACATTCGGCAGGCGCATGCCGCCATCCTCCGCAATCTCCACCAGCGAAAGCACATCCTTGATGTGAACGAGACCGATCGGATCGTCGAGAGTCTCTCGATAGACGGGCAAACGCGAATGCTGTCCCTCGCGAATGGCGGCAATCAATTCCTTGAGGGAAGTCTGTTCTTCGACCGCTACGATGTCGGCGCGCGGAACCATCACGTCGCCGACGCGGAGCTCGCCGAATTTGAGCAGGTTGGCGAGCATGATGCGTTCCTGCGGCGAGAGCTCGGCGTTTTGGCGATCGCTCTCCTCGATGACTTCCTCGAGACTTTCGCGAATCGCATCCATGCCGTGACCACGGCGCAGAAGATGCACAAATCTCTGCAGCAGTGAGGAATGCCGTTCCTCGGACGATCCCGTCTGGTCCTTCTGATGATGATCCGACATAGGTATGGAAAGTGCGCTCATTCCACCGCGGCGCGCCCATAGGGGCAAGGCAGTCCCAGCTCGTTGAGGATTGCAACTTCCAGGCGTTCCATGATCCGGGCCTCGCGTGTCGAGATGTGATCATAGCCCAGAAGATGCAGAACGCCATGCACGGTCAGATGGACGGCATGCGCACCGATGCCGATCCCGGCCCTGGAGGCCTCGCGCTCGGCGACGCCGAGCGCGATCGCCACGTCGCCGGCATATTCGCCGTTTGGCCGGGCGGCCGGAAACGCCAGCACATTGGTCGGCGTATTATTGCCACGGAACTGCGCGTTCAACATGCGCAGCCTTTCATCATTGGCCAGGAGCACGCTCAGTCCCACTTGGGTTCGTTCCGGCGCTCCCCGCAGCCGCGCGAGCCCGGCTGCGCGACGAATGCCGGCGAGCTCGACGCCGCTGCGCCGCCATCCCGGCTCCTCGACGAGAAGAGAAATACCGCTCATCGCGATTAACTAATCGCCGGTTTTGTGGCCGCGCCGGTCGTTCGTTGCCGCAGCCTGCCTGCCCTCATAAGCGCGCACAATGCGCGTGACGAGCGGATGGCGCACGACGTCCTTGTCGGTGAAGTGGGCGACGGCGACGCCTTCGACGCGTGCAAGCGTCGCAAGTGCTTCGTTGAGACCTTCGGGCCGCCCGCCGGGAAGATCGCTCTGCGACGGATCGCCAGTCACCGCCATGCGCGAATCTTCGCCGAGACGGGTGAGAAACATCTTCATCTGCCCGGAAGTGCAATTTTGTGCTTCATCGAGGATGACGAACGCGCGCGCGAGAGTCCGGCCGCGCATGAAGGCAAGAGGCGCCACTTCGATCACGCCGGATTCCATCAGGCGAATGCATTGCTCTCCCATGGTCTCGAACAGGGCGTCGTAGAGCGGTCGCAGATAGGGATCGATCTTCTCCTTGAGGTCTCCCGGAAGAAAGCCGAGACGCTCGCCCGCTTCCAGCGCGGGCCGTGAGAGAATCACACGCTCGACGCGCCGCTCGTGCAGCAGATGCGCGCCATAGGCCGCAGCCAGATAGGTTTTGCCCGTGCCGGCAGGCCCGACGCCGAACACCAGGGGTTGGGTGCGCATGAGATCGAGATAGGCGCGTTGCGCGGGAGAACGCGCGCGCACGACCCGCGAGGCCGAGGTCTTGATCGAAGCGGTTCCGAATTCGGCGGTAGGGGGTGTTTCCGCGTCGTGCAGGGCAAAGCGAATCTCCGCGTCGACATCGGCCAGCGCCACCGGCTCGCCTCCTTCGAGCCGCGCGTAAAGCGCTCGCAATACGTGGGCCGCACGTTCGCGCAGCTCAGGCTCGCCCTCCACCGCTACCAGATTTCCGCGCATCGCGATGCGCACCCCGAGTTTCTGCTCGACGCGCACAAGATGTCGCTGGTGCGCTCCTGCAAGTGCGGCCAGTCTCTGATTGTCCGGAAATTCAAGCGTCACCTGCTCTCGGGGAGAAACTGGGCGGCGCTGAACGGGCGGTTTCAACAGCTTTCCGCCATGGCGTTGCCGCCGGCGAATTCCCCGCGAAGACTGTTGGGCAGCACCTGGGCGATGCGCACCGGGCGAATGCTGCCGATCGACGAGCGCGCATTGTCGACGTGCACGGGTTGCAGCCATGGGCTGCGGCCGATCGCCTGTCCGGGCTTTGCGCCCGGCTTCTCGAAAAGGACATGCAGGATGCGGCCTTCGAGAGCCCGGGTGAATTCCGCTTGCTGCGCCGCGAGCATGGATTGCAATTGCAACAGGCGCGCCGTCTTCACGTCTTCGGGAATTTGATTCGGCAGAGAGGCAGCGGGCGTGCCTGGGCGGATGCTGTATTTGAAGGAGAACGCCTGTGCGTATCCCACATTCTCGACGAGCCGGAGCGTTGCCTCGAAATCGCGGTCCGTCTCTCCGGGAAAGCCCACGATGAAATCCGAAGACAGCGCAATGTCGGTTCGTGCCGCGCGGATTCGCGCGACCAGCTCCAGATAATGTTCGCTCGTGTGCTGGCGATTCATCGCAGCCAGAATGCGATTCGATCCCGATTGAACGGGCAGGTGCAGATACGGCATCAATTGGGGAATTTCGGCATGGGCGGCAATCAGATCGTCGCTCATGTCGCGCGGATGGCTCGTCGTATAGCGCAGCCTTTCGACGATCCCGGCAAGCGAACCGATCAGTTGCGCGAGGCTCCAGGATTTTCCGTCCGCGGCCGTGCCGCGATAGCCATTGACGTTCTGGCCGAGCAGCGTGATTTCCTTCACGCCCTTTCTCGCGAGTTGCCGCGCCTCTTCGACGATGCGTTCGGGCGGACGCGAGAATTCGACGCCGCGCGTGTAGGGCACGACGCAGAAGGTGCAGAACCTGTCGCAACCCTCCTGCACCGTGAGAAAGGCGGCAGGCCCCAGCCCGCCCCTCTCCTCGGGCAGCGAATCGAATTTCTCCTGGGCGGGAAAATCCGTTTCGAGAACGTGACCCGCACCACGCGAGATCCGCGCGATCATCTCCGGCAGCCGATGATAGGATTGCGGACCGACAACCATGTCGACCGCTCTCTGGCGGGAAATGATCTCCTCGCCTTCCGCCTGCGCAACGCAACCTGCCACCGCGATCAGCATCGATCCGCCGGATCGAGCCTTGCGATCCTTCAACCGCTTGAGGCGACCGAGCTCGGAATACATCTTCTCCGCGGCCTTCTCGCGGATGTGGCAGGTGTTGAGAATCACGAGGTCGGCGTCTTCGGCATTTTCGCCCGCCTCGTATCCCACGGCCGCCAGCAGATCCATCATGCGTGCGGAATCGTAGACATTCATCTGGCAACCGAAGGTCTTGACGAAAAGCTTCTTCATGATCGCGGCGGTTCAATGCAGGCGGGTTATGGGTGAACGATCCTCTCTTGACAAGACGATCGTCTCACGCTGCCGCGATGGCGGCAGACACCTGCCGAGGCGCGGGTGCGCGAAAGGGCGCGCGCGCCGCGGGCGGCAGGCCTGCGAGCGCTCGCGCCTGTCCTTGCCGCACCATGGTTTCCGCCGCCGCCGCCAGCGCTTTCCTGCCACCCTCGGTATCCACGCTGATCGGTTCGTGAAACTCGACCACCACATCGAGGGGACCCGTTTGGAGGGCTTCCCACAAATGCGGAACGAGTTCCATGTCACCGTACCAGGCGAACAACGGCCGCATGTCGCGCGACATCGGCACGCCGTAAAGTCCGACGTAGGAAACCGAGACCGGCTGCACGGGAACGTGGCGCATGCGGCCCTCTCCGTCGGCACCCAACTCGGCTTCGGCCGCCCCCATCAGGGCGCTCTTGAAGGAAAGCACTCTGTTGCCGTCATTGGAGGTGCCCTCCGGGAACAGGACGAGAGCGTCGCCTTCGGCGAGACGCTCCCGGATCAGATCGCGGGCTTCGACCGTCTGCGAACGTTTGGCGCGCTCGACGAAAACCGTCTCCTGAAGCCGCGCCAATGTGCCGAACAACGGCCAGCGCGCGACCTCGCTCTTGGCAACGAAGGAAACGCGTGCCGCAGCCGAGAGCACGAGAATGTCGAAATACGAAGTGTGATTGGCGACCATGAGAACGCCGCCCGATTGAACCGGGCGACCCGAGACGGTCACGCGAATTCCGAACAGCCGGCAAAGGAAGCGATGGTAACGCTGGGGAAATGTCTTGCGCCTTCTCAGGCGAAAACGCACCGCACTCTCCTGCCACGGAATCAAGACGACCGTCGCGAGCAGAAAACAGGTGAGAATTCCGGCGGCTCGGAGCGATTGCACGTCAGCTGCCGCGCCTCTTGGCGCCTTTGGGAACTGCGTAAAGCTCAAGACGATGATCGACCAATTCGAAACCCAGTTCCTCGGCAACCCGCCGCTGCAAGCGTTCGATCTCCTCGTTGCGGAATTCGATCACGCGGCCCGATTGCACGTCGATCAGGTGATCGTGATGCGCGTCGGGAACTTCCTCGTAGCGCGAGCGTCCGTCGCGGAAGTCGTGGCGCTCCAGGATCCCCGCGTCTTCGAACAGCTTCACCGTGCGATAGACGGTGGCGATGGAAATATGCGGATCGATCGCGGATGCCCGATGATAAAGCTCCTCGGCATCGGGATGGTCCTCGGCGCTCGACAGGACGCGCGCAATTACGCGGCGCTGCTCGGTCATGCGCAACCCCTTCTCGGCGCAAAGCTTTTCGATCCGGCTCAACCGAGCCACCCTCCCCCGAATTGCGGCATCGATTCTAGTCGGTTTCGGGCTCTTTGCCCATGAATTCTCCGAGAGGGCATTTGAGAATGAGACCGCCTCGCAACACCCCGTCGATGTCCTTGTAATAAGCCGGCCGCGAACCCGCCTGCCGAAACCCAAGCCGTTCGTAGAGGGCTCTGGCCGTATGGTTCTCGACGGCGACTTCGAGGCACAGGCTCGATGCCCCCATCGCCGCGGCTCTGCGGACCGCGCGGGCTGTCAGCTCGGAGCCGATGCCCCGACGCCGAAAGTTTTCCGGTACGCCGAGCGAGAGAATTTCCGCTTCGCCGGCGACCGCGCGCGCGGCCACAAAGCCCGCCGGCGTGCCGTCCTCCCTTGCAACCAGGCTGAATGCGCCGGGTTGCGCGAGCAGGCGGCCAAAAAACTCTTCGTCCCATGCATCGGCAAAGCAGACCGCGTGCAGACCCGCGATCGCCGCCAGATCGGCCAGCGTTCCGAAGCGATATTGGACGGTCATCCTGCACCGCCGCCCGGCAATCGTGCATCCGGCGCCCGAAGATAGAGTGGCCGCGGGAGGCTCGCGGGCTCCGGTTGCGTGCGGGCAAGCCGTCCGACCCACATTGCATCCGGCGCGCGGATCGTCGTCTCCACGGCGCGGTAACCCAATTCGCGCCATTTCTGCGCCGCAAGAGCCCCAGCGGTGCCCGCAAAGGCCAGCGGCGCACGAAGGGATTCGGGCTGCTCTCGAATCGCGCGCAGCGCTTCGTCGATGGTGCTGAGCTGCACGGGCAGTACGATCGTGCCTTCGATCGTCGCCAACGCGTAGATTTCGCCTCGTTTGGCATCGTGCAGCACCACCGCGCCCGGCGCACCCGTCTCCACCAGGGCGGCTTCGGCCATGGCCGCCAGCGTCGTCAATCCGATCAGCGGCCGCTTCAGAGCCAGGCGAAGTCCACGCGCGAAAGCATATCCAACGCGCTGTCCTGTGAAGGTGCCCGGTCCGATCGTCACTGCAATGCGGTCGATGTTCGCAAAGTCGAGCTGCGCTTCCTGCATGACCTCGCGAACCATCGGTGCAATCCGTTCGGCATGTCCCCGCTCCATCAACTCGAAACGATGCGCGAGTAACTCGTTGTCGTCGAGGACGGCTGCGGAGCAGGCGCCGAGGGCGGTGTCGAGAGCGAGGATTTTCACTCGTCTACGCGGCTCACAGGATCTGGCATGCCTCGTCGAAGGCGAGCCGCGGGTTGCGCGGAAACACGCCCGCGGGGTCGCCATAGCCGACATTGCAGAGAAAATTGGATTTGATGCGTCCGCCGGCGAAGAACTCGCGGTCGACGCCCGCGTTGTCGAATCCCGACATCGGCCCACAATCGAGGCCGAGCGCGCGCGCCGCGAGGATGAAATAACCGCCCTGAATCGATGCATTCCGGAACGCCGCGGTTTCGGCAAATTTGGGGTTCTGGAACCAGGCCGGCGCGTCAGGCTCGTGCGGAAACAGGAAGGGTAGGTGCCCGGCGAAATCCAGGTCGTAGGCAAGGATTGCCGTGGCCGGTGCGGCCATGGTCTTGTCGGCGTTCCCCGCGGAAAGATGCGGCCGCAGCCGTTCCTTGGCCGGCTTCGACACCACAAAGACAATGCGGGCGGGAGACGTGTTCGCCGTAGTCGGCCCCCAGCGCATCAGATCGTAGATCGCCATCAGCAGCGTCGAACTGACCGGCTTGTCCTGCCAGCGATTATGCGTGCGTGCCTTGCGAAAGATTGTGTCCAGTGCATCGTCGGAGACGGGCATCGCATAGGTCCGAATCGCCACGATGAACGTAGAACCGCGCTGCGACCGCCGCAAACGGGCGTCAGATCGCCTCCACCGCGCTCACTTCGGGAATGTAGTGGCGCAGCATGTTCTCGATTCCGTTCTTGAGCGTCAGTGTTGACGAGGGACATCCGGCGCACGATCCGCGCAGATGCAGAAAGACGATGCCCGAGCCGCCGTCGAAACCCTTGAAGATGATGTCGCCGCCATCACCCGCCACCGCCGGGCGGACCCGTGTGTCGATCAGCTCCTTGATCTGGGCGACGATTTCGGGATCACCGTCCCCGTAACTCTGTTCGTCACCGTCCTCCTCATGGCTTCCTTCGAGGATCGGCAGCCCACGCGTGAAATGGTCCATGATCGCCCCGAGGATCGCCGGCTTGAGGTGACGCCAATCCTCGTTCGATTTCGTCACCGAGACGAAATCGCTGCCGAAAAAGACGCGAGCCACGTCGGGAATCTCGAACAGTGCGCGCGCCAGCGGCGAACGCCCGGCCGCTGCGCGGTCCGGGAAGTCGGCCACCGCGCCTTCGCCCATGACGTCACAGCCCGGCAGGAATTTCATCGTCTGGGGATTGGGCGTCGATTCGGTTTGAATGAACATGCGTGCTCCGTCCCGGCCATGCCGATCCCATCTTACATGGTCCGCCCGGCTCGTTCGATCAAGACCTCGGTCTCGCTAAGTCTCTGTCAAAAATCGGAAATCAGACCCTTTCGTTCCCAATCGCCATAGCGCGTCGGCTCCGGCCCCTTCGGACCGCCGGTCTCTTTTTCAGAAGCGCGAGGCGGCTTTTCAGCTGCCCTGCGCGCTTCTGCCTCCGCTTTGGCCCGCGCTCCCGCGGCGCGGATGCGGTCCGAGATTTCGGCGTTCCTGTCACGAGGGACCATGCGTTCTTTCATCCGCTTGAAGCCGTACAACACCAGCTTAAGTCGTGATCATCCTTCGACAGCTTCAGGATGAGGGGCAGGCCCTCATGGTGAACTCGTCGAACCTCAGACTCGACGGAAGACCATTCGCCATGATGAATTCGATTCGAACCGGCATCTTGATGGCGGCCCTCACCGGGTTGTTTCTCGTAGTGGGATTTCTGGTCGGCGGCGAGACAGGAATGTTCATCGCTTTCCTGTTCGCTGCGGCGAGCAACGTCTTCGCATACTGGAATTCGGACAGGATGGTCCTCTCGCTTTACGGCGCGCAAGCTGTCGACGCGCAAAGCGCGCCGGACCTTGTCCATCTGGTCGGCGGGCTGGCGCAGAAAGCGGGCCTGCCAATGCCGAGGGTATTCATCGCGGAGAACGCCCAGCCCAATGCGTTCGCGACCGGGCGCAATCCCGAACATGCGGCCGTCTGCGTGACGACCGGGCTGCTTCAGCGTGTCGATCGGCAGGAACTTGCCGGCGTGCTCGCGCATGAGCTCAGCCATGTGAAAAACCGGGACACGCTGACGATGACTGTGGTCGCCACCGTCGCCGGCGCCATTTCGATGCTGGCGAATTTTGCCTTCTTCTTCGGCGGCCGCAACCGCAATCCGCTCGGCTTTGTCGGCATGCTGCTGGTAATGCTGCTCGCGCCCATCACCGCCATTCTCGTGCAGATGGCGATCAGCCGGAGCCGTGAGTTCGAGGCGGATCGCTCAGGCGCGGAATTGTCCGGCCGGCCGCTGTGGCTGGCTTCGGCGCTCGAGCGAATCGACAAGTCCGCCGCCGCAATCGACAATCCGGACGCGGACGCCAACCCCGCTACGGCGCACATGTTCATCGTCAATCCGCTGCATGGCGGTTTCGCCGGACTCTTCGCGAGTCATCCGTCCACGGGGGAACGCATCTCGCGTCTCGAGCGCATGGCCGCGGCGATGGGGCAGGAGACGAAAAAGCCTGGTCCCTGGGCATGACGGATTCCAGGGGGCAACCGTCGCCGGGAATGGGCGCGCGCGCCGCCGCGCATGAGGCTCTGGGTGAAACCTTGCGGAGGAGGCGCCCGCTCGAACCGGCGCTCGACGCCGCCATCGCCGCGCGTGCGCTCATGGAACGCGATGCGGGCTTTGCGCGCGCCATCGCCAACGAAGCGATGCGCCGCTTCGGTCAGCTCGAAGATATCGTTCGCCGGTTCGTGCCCCGCGCGCCTCCGCCGCATCGCGCCGGCCCGACGCTCGAAATCCTGTACGCGGGCGCGTGCGAGCTTCTCTTTCTGGACGTGCCCGCCCATGCCGCTGTCGATGGCGCCAATCGCCTCGCCGCGGACGACGCGAAAGCGGTGCATTTCAAGCCCCTGATCAATGCCGCGCTGCGCAGGATTGCGCGCGAGGGGCATGCCCTCGTGAACGAACAGGACGGCGAGCGCCTCAATACACCCGATTGGATGTGGACGCGCTGGTGCGAGACTTACGGTGAGGAGAACGCGCGCGCCATCGCGCGCGTTCACGCGCGCAATCCGCCGCTCGACATTGTGGGCCGTCATCCTTCCGATGATTTGCGGAAGCTTGCGGCGGAGGACCTTCCGGGCGGTGTCCTGCGGCTAGGGAAGGCAGGCAACGTGACGGCGTTGCCGGGGTTCGCTGAAGGCGCGTTCTGGGTGCAGGATTTCGCAGCGACACTTCCGGTCCGGCTTTTCGGCGATGTGCGTGGGCGGCGCGTGATCGATCTCTGCGCCGCTCCGGGTGGCAAGACGGCGCAACTCGCCTTCGCCGGAGCGGACGTCGTCTCGGTCGACAACAGCCCGGATCGCGTCGCGCGCCTCCGGGAGAATCTTTTTCGGCTCAAGCTCGAGTCGAACTTTGTGACTGTGGATATTCGCGACTTCGCGCCCAAGACGCCGGCCGATTGCGTGCTGCTCGATGCGCCTTGCACGTCGACCGGCACGATTCGCCGTCATCCGGAACTGCCGTGGATTCGGAGCGCCGCCGACATCGCGATGAACGTGGAAAACGCGGGCGCGCTTCTCGACGCGGCAGCATCGATGGTTGCCGTGTCAGGCACGCTGGTGTTTGCGGTGTGCTCGCTCGAGCCCGAGGAGGGCGCCGGACAGGTTGTACATTTTCTGTGCAAGCACGATGAATTCGAGCGCAGGCCCATCGCGCCCTCGGAGCTGTTTGGTCTGCGCGAATTGATCAGCGAGGAAGGCGATTTGCGAACGTTGCCGTGTCATCTCGCGGAGTCCGGTGGCATGGACGGATTCTATGCGGCGCGACTCAAGCGCGTGCGGTAAGTGTTCGTGCGGCGGCTCGCGCAGAATATGATGAAATCACAACGCGAAAAAAGCGTGTCATCCCGGCCGAACTCCCGCGAACGTGGGAGGAGAGCCGGGACCCAGCGCGCCCGGGTCTGCGGGCGCAAAAAATGGATGCCGCGCAGCGATTGATTTCGTAATCTGGGTCCCGGATGACGCGCTTTTTGTCACTACGAGCAGAGTTCGCTCTACGACAGCCGGCCCAAGGCGTAGGCGATGGCGAGATAGATCTTGCCCGTATCCGCGCCGAGAATGGACGATGTCAGCATCCCGTCGCCGTCGCCTTCGCGGGCGCGCGCAAGCAACACTTCGAATTCCGCGAGATAAGAGTCCGCTGTTTCGCGGAATTTGGGATCGTCCCGAAACGCCGCACAGACACGATTGACGAATTCGGCATCGATCGATTGAGCGAGCCGGCTCGCAAAGAAGCCCCGCTCGCCGCGTAGATAGCGGCGCCACTCGTCGTTGCTGGGAGCCTGCTCGGCCATGATCGCCTGGAGATCGATCGCGCGGTCCGCAAGCGCTATCTGCAGGGCACCGAGTGCCGCGGCTGCGACCGGCTTGAGTGCCGGTTGCTCGCCCCCGGTGTTTCCCGCCGCCGCGAGAAGCGCGCGCATGTCCCACGCTTTGCCATCCGGGTCCTTGGGATTTACGCGCGGCGGAGGTCGTTGCGTCAGGCGCCGCGCAAGTCCGATGAGGCCTTCGCGTTCGACCGGGCCCGGGTCCGCGGTCAATGGCGCATCGGGAGCCGGCGGGGCCGCCATGCCGTGGCCGGCCGCGCGCGCGTGGATGGTCGACAGCATCCGCGCCGAGAGATCCAGGATTTCTTCGCTCTCGGTTCGCAGCATGTCGCGCACCCGCTGGGCTTCCTGCCGCGCCACGGCCGGGAGTGCGAGAAGGTGTCGCTCGACCTCCTGGCCAGTGCCCGTGAGCGCGAGCTTCATCTCCTTCGCTTCCTTGCCGATGTCGCCGGCGAGGCGCAGCAGGCGTTCTCCTTCCGCCATCGCTTCGCCGACCAGCGCCTTGGCGTTGTTCTTCGCCTCGTTCGCTGTCTCGGCGATCAGCGTGTGCGCGCCGATGCCCGCGTCGTGAAGGGATTCGACGAGCCTGGAGAGGCTCGCATGCGCATTCTCGCTCAATTCGCGCAAGCGCTCAACCTCGAGCGCGAAGCCTGTCGCAAGTTGCGTATTGCGTGCGGCCGCCTGCGTGGTGATCAGTTCGAGCTGGCGATCGGCGTCTGCGGCGATCGCGCCGAACTGTTGCGCCTGCCGATTGAGCGACTCGACGGATTTTTCGAAGGAGGCATGCTGCGCCGAGTATGACGTCTCAAAGCTGGAGCCTTCTTCCCGCAGCCGCTGCAACAATTCGACCATCGCCGTGCGGTGGCGCTCATGGCGGCCAAGCACGAATTCGGCGCGCGCCATCGCCGCGTCGGCTACCGTTTCAATGCGCTTGGCCTGTTTGTCGAGTTCAACGGCCACGGTACGCGGCGCCTCCGTGGCATTTTCAGCCGCCATCCGGAAATTCGCCGTCTGGGTATCCAGTGACAGGCCCGCGGTCCGCAGCGCGCCTTCCGCGGATTCGATCACCGACTTCAACTGCGCGGCGCGTCCGGCGACCGTCTCGCTCGCACGCGAGGCGGTTTCCGCCAACGCATTGGCAATGCCGTCTATCCTATCGCGTTCCTGCGACAGCCGCGCTGCCGCCGATTCCGCGCGCACGTCGACACGTGCCCCCGCCTCGTCGAGGGCGGCAACCTGATGTTCGAGCACACCTTCGAGCGCGCGCAGGCGGGTGAAGGCGCCGTCGATCCCCGCATTGATGGCGTCGAGCTCATGCCTCACCGCGCGGCCGAGGCGCGCGGCGCTGCGTGCAGCCGTCTCGTCGACGGAAAGAAGTTTCCCTGTCGCTTCCGTCATGGCTTCGGCTGCGGCGGCAAGAACCTGACCGCGCGTGAAGGTCCAGGCCGCCACGAACATCAACATGGGAGGAAGCAGAAGCGCGAAGGTTGCGATCACCGCTTCCTGCACGTTGAGACGGAACAGCCCACCGGGTCCGAAATAGCCCCAGCCATAGGCCGCCAGCGCCCCGATCCAGAAGGCGCCGAACACGATGGCGAAAAGGAGCGGAGCCCAGCTGCTGCCCGCGGCCCTTTCGGGTCGGGATTCCGGCAGGGGCGTCATGGCGTCGCCCGATTGATCCGGAAACGCTATCGTCTGATTGAACCCGGCTGGCATGATCAGGCGCCCCTTCAGTCGGTGCGACTCACGCATATTAACCCTAACACCGGGTAACCGCGAGAACTACTCGAACGAAATCAGAGGGTTAACAGAATATGAAACCATTTGGGCCGAGCCGCACCGCTCAGGGCGCTGCCATGCATCGGGCCGCGCACCAGGTTCTGGACCGGCCCCTCGTGTTTGAGGATCCCCTCGCGCTGGCCATTCTCGGCCATGACGCGGAAGCAGAGTTGAGCCAACCGGGCGACTGGCATGGGTTTGCAAGCCCGGGATTGCGGGCGTTCATCGTGGGCCGGAGCCGCCTGGCAGAAGACCTGCTTGGCGAGGCCATCGGGCGCGGAACCAGCCAATATGTCGTGTTGGGAGCGGGGCTGGACACTTATGCTTATCGGCAGGGCAGCAGACCTCTCGCCATCTTCGAGATCGATCATCCCGCGACGCAGGCCTGGAAACGCGCGCGGCTCGAAGAAGCCGGCATCATCAATCCGAGTGCCATCTTTGTCCCGATCGATTTCGAAGCTGAATGCCTCCAGAATGCCCTTTGCCGCGCGGGATTTGACTTCTCGAGACCTGCCTTCGTCGCCTGGCTCGGCGTGACCTCCTACCTCGCACGCGGTTCGGTGATGGAGACGCTCGCCACCGTTGGCGCGCGCTTCGCGAAGGGAAGCGAGATCGTGTTCGATTACGCCGAGCCTGCAGGCGAATGGGATCCGGCCCATCGGCCGCGGCTTGCAAGCCTGTCCAGGCGCGTCGCGGCCGCCGGCGAGCCATTGCGCAGTTTCTTCGAGCCGCAGGGTCTCGCGCGCGACGTGGCCGCTCTCGGGTTCTCGAAGGGCGAAGATTGGGATGCATCCGCGCTCAATGCCCGCTATTTTTCGGAGCGCGCCGACGGTCTGCGGATAGCGGGGCGAGCGCACAGTTTTCACGCGCGTCTGTGACCCAGAAAAGAGGGACATGATGGGAATGCTCATTGCCGCGGCCCTTGTATTCCTGGGCATTCACCTGCTGATCGCCGGCACGCGGGTCCGTGACGCCATCACCGGCACAATCGGGGAGGGCCCGTACCTTGGCCTCTTTTCGCTGGCTTCGCTCGGCACCATCGTCTGGCTCGTCATTGCCTACAATGCCGCGCAGGCCGGCGGCGGAGACGTGCAACTTTACGATCTCGGCCAAGGCGTGAAGCACCTGGGAATTCCCGTGGTTGCGCTCGCGTTCCTTCTGGGCGTCCAGGGCCTGTTCCTGCGCAATCCCACTCGAGTGCAGATGGGCGGATCGGCTTCACAGCCCAATGCGGTGCAGGGCGTGCTGCGCATCACACGCCACCCCTTCCTGTGGGGCGTGGCGATCTGGTCGGGCTTTCACCTGGCCGCAAACGGCGATCAGGCTTCCATAATTTTTTTCGGAACGTTCTTCGTGCTCGCACTTGCGGGGACTCTGTCCATCGATGCCAAGCGTCGGAGAAAGCTCGGCGCGGCGTGGGACGCCTTCGCCTCGAAAACCTCGAACGTTCCATTCGCCGCGGTATTCGCGGGGCGCAATACTCTAAACGCCGGCGAAAGTTTCGGCTGGCGTTTCCTCGCAGCCGCCCTGCTGTTCGTCGTGATCCTGTTCATTCACGCGCGTCTTTTCGGCGTTTCGCCCTTTCCAGGTGGGTGGGTTCCGTTCTGAAATCGGCTCTGTCGTGTTAACGCGATCTTCGGCGGCCTGTCCGAAACTCGGGGCCTGCGGACATATCCCTGCGGCCGCGCGGGAGCTGCGATTGATCGATCTCGAACATCTTGCCCGTTACACCGGCGGCGAGGCCTGGCTCGACGCCGAAGTGCTCGATCTGTTTTCGGTGCAGACCGGCCAAATGCTGAAACGTCTGGAAGCCGCGCTCGAAACTCCCGACAGCCAGGCCTGGCGCGAGATCACGCACTCGCTGAAGGGTGCTGCGAATGGCGTAGGCGCTTTTTCGCTTGGCGATGCCGCGGCGCAAGCCGAAACCGTCGATCCCGCCAAGGCACGCGATAGCGCGGCCGAGGCCTTTCAGCTGGTGAAACGCTGTGCCCGCATTGTGAGTTCATTCATCGACACTTATCTGGGCAGATAGGCCCGCACACCGAAAATCGCGGGTCCGGTTTCATGGGTTGCCCGGGCCGGTGTTTGCCACCTATAAGCCGCGCGCCCGCGTGACGGAAGCTTTTGTGGAATGGCAATCGAAACGGACGTTGCAATACTCGGCGCAGGACCGATCGGCCTCTTTGCCGTTTTCGAGCTGGGCCTGCTCGATCTGAAGGCCGAACTGGTCGACATTCTCGACCGGCCCGGCGGACAATGCACCGAGCTTTATCCCGAGAAACCGATCTACGATGTTCCTGGCCTTCCGGTCGTATCGGGCCAGGAACTGACCGACCGTCTGATGGAGCAGATCAAGCCCTTCCATGCGGGGTTTCACCTGAGCCAGATGGCGAGCGGCCTCGAGAGGCTCGCCGACGGACGCTGGAAGCTGTCGACCGACGCCGGCACCGAGATCGTGGCGCCCGTCGTCGTCGTCGCGGCCGGGGCGGGCAGCTTCGTGCCGAAACGTCCGCCCATTGCCGGCATCGATGCCTATGAAGGCAAGAGCGTGCATTACGCGGTGCGAAAGATGGAGGCGTTCCGGGGACAGGATATCGTGATCGCGGGCGGGGGAGATTCCGCGCTTGACTGGACGATCAACCTCGCCCCCATCGCAAAGAGCCTCACGCTTGTGCATCACCGTGACGGCTTCCGCGCCGCCCAGCACAGCGTCAATCGCATGCGCGAACTCGCCTCCGACGGCAAGGTCGCCTTTCATGTCGCCAGCGTCAAAGCGCTGCATGGGGCGGACGGCCGGCTCGAAGCAGTTACTCTTGCCGGCGCCGACAAGAAGGAGTGGACCCACGCCTGCGACACCTTTCTTCCGTTTTTCGGGCTGACCATCAAGCTCGGACCGATCGCGGAATTCGGTCTGAACCTTCACGAGAATCTCATTCCCGTCGATACCGCGCGGTTCGAAAGCGCGACGCCCGGCATCTTCGCCGTCGGCGACATCAACACCTATCCCGGCAAGCTGAAGCTCATCCTGTGCGGTTTCCACGAGGCCGCGCTGATGGCGCAGGCAGCCTTTCACATCTGCCGGCCCAATGAGAAATTGCGCTTTCAGTACACGACTTCCTCCACCAGCCTGCAGAAGAAGCTCGGCGTGGCATGAAAATCGTCGCCACGGACCGAAACGGGAAGCAGCACGTGCTCGATGGGCGCGACGGATGGAGCGTGATGGAGATCCTGCGCGATGGCGGGCTTCCGGTCGCTGCCGAATGCGGCGGCGCCTGCGCGTGCGCGACCTGCCATGTCTATGTCGATTCCGAATGGTACGCGAAGCTCGCGCCGCCGTCGCCCGCGGAGATCGACATGCTCGATATGGCGCTTGCGGTCGAGCCGACTTCGCGTCTTTCTTGTCAGATTGTCTGCGCCCCGGAACTGGACGGCATCAAAGTGACCGTAGCCCCGGAATAGCCATCGCGCGATTCACGCGTACCAGACGATGGCGAAGGTCGCGATCATCGCCAGAACGACCGATAACAAATACAGACCCGAGGCGTTGTACGACGCTCTCATGGCGACCCTGCCGCGTGGATTGTAGCCGCGTCGGCGGGGCGCGTTGTCATGGGCGTTCACACTGAAGTTCAGCCGGCTCATGTGTCACCTGTGGCGTGCTCGGATTGGAGCAAAATGGGACATTTCTGGTCGCCGGAGATCCGGCTCGTTGCTCGAAGTCGCAACCCACATGCCAAACGCCGGAGGAGGGATTGTAACTATTTGGTAGTTATTGTATTGCGATAATTAATTGCTCATCTGTCGCAACTTCCGCGGGAGGGCTCCATGACGATATCCAGACCGCTCGCGCGGGCGAGCCGTGTCACGGCGTGGTTTTCGGGAGCGGCGGTCGTGATCCTGCCCCTCGGAACCACTTTCATGTTTCTCGCGCCCGAGTGGTCGAGAATGCTTGGCTTCGACATGGATCGGCATGGGCTCGCGCATTTGACCGCGGCAGTGCCGCTGAGCGATCGCGCACTCGCGCTTGCCTGCGCGATGATTCCGGCGGCGATCGCGACGCTCGGACTCGTGGCGCTGACGCGCCTCTTTCTTCTGTTCAACCGGGGCGAGGTTTTCGGCCACGATGCCCTTCGCGCGCTCGGCCAGATCACGGCCGCCTTGTTCTGGAACGTACTGGTGGCCTTTCTTATGGAAGCGCCGATCACTTATTTCCTGACACGCACCCATCCCCCGGTCCAGCACGGCGAATTGCAGCTGAGCATCGGTTCGGACGACGTGCAGATCCTGTTCCTCGCGGGGGTGGCGTGGGTCGTCTCGCGCGTCATGGCGGAGGCGCGGAGCGTGGCCGACGAGAATGCGGGGTTCGTATGACGATCCTGGTCAATCTCGACGTGATGCTGGCGAGGCGCAAGATGCGGTCGAAGGAACTGGCCGAGCGGATCGGCATTACCGAGCCCAATCTGTCGCTCCTGAAATCCGGCAAGGTGAAGGGCGTGCGGTTCTCGACGCTCGAGAAGATATGCGCGGCACTTGGCTGTCAGCCCGGAGACCTGCTGGAATACCGGGCCGAAGCGTAAGCGGAGCGGCGTGTGATGACGTCTGCCGGTTCGCGCAGACTGGTTTCGGCCAGTGCCGTTCTGCTTCTGCATGTCGGGTTGGCGATCGCATTTCTTGTCGCGATGAACGTTCGCGCGCCTCAGATGAGTTCTTTCAGGGAAATTGAAGTGTCGTTTCCACAAATCGTCGAGAAGCCGCGGCCGGCGATGCCGCAACCCGATCTGATTCGTCCGGCCGCACCCGCGCAAAGCGTGATTCTCCCTGAAATGAATGCGCCCGGGATCGGGCCACCGAATCCTGGCGCCATCTCAGGCGTCGGACGTGCATTGTTCGGCTGCGATCCCTCGAAACTGGACACGTTGCCGGCTGAACAGCGTGCTGCCTGCCTGCGCTTGCCTCCCGGCAAACCACGAGAGCAGAGCGTCCTGATGGGCCCAGTCGCCGATCCCAACTCGCCATTCACCAAAGAGATCGAGGAGCGGTTCCGTGAAGCCACGCCGGTCAACCGGCCCTGCGCGTCGGGAAGCTATGGAGATCTCCACGGACTGCCCTGCTTCGGCTTCGATGAGAGATCGCCGCTGCTCGGCCGGTAGGGTCCAGGCTTGTGGCGCTTGAACTCTCTCTCGCGCTAAATGTGTTCGAACCGACAGCGGATGACAGGCGGTGCGATGTAGTCGTGTTATCAGTTGCCTCGGGCGCATTTACGGACGCCGAACTCGCAGACTGGATTCGCAGGAACACGAAGCCGGTCTGAACGCGAGCGCGGACAGGGAGGGGACATGCATGAGCTGAGACAGATCGTAAAGGGACGGCGAACGGCGCAGCTGGACAAGCCGGTTGTCCTCTTCCTCATCGGAGCACGCCTTAACCGGATCTGGCCCCTGAAAAGCTGGTGGTGGTTTGTGAGCACCATGCCGGAGATGCTGAAGGAGCTCGACTCAATGCCGGGCAGCGGATTACTCTGGTATCGCACCCATTTGTCGTGGCGCATGCTGATGGTGCAGCAATATTGGGAATCGTTCGAAAAGCTCCTCGTGTACGCGCAGGACAAAAACGGCGAGCACTTTCCGGCTTGGGCGCGCTTCATGCGTCAATCGATGGGGGATGGCGCCATCGGCATCTGGCACGAAACCTATCTGATCGAGCCGGGCAGGTTCGAATGCATCTACGGCAACATGCCGAATTTCGGTCTCGCC
>DASXMF010000223.1:0-2668 GCA_036495845.1 Rhizomicrobium sp. | reverse complement strand
CGGCTTTCGACCGTGTCATATAGGCGACGATTCGGGTATTTTTTTATCACTCGCGGTTCGCTCATAGGGCTCCTCGCTCGTGTTGGCCGACGCGCCGCCGGAAGATGCCGGTTCGTGCCTGACCACGCGTGACCTTTCCTTGGACTGACGGCCTAAGGATAGCGCAATGCAGCGCCAAGGCAAACCCGCATTTTTTTCTATATTTTTTAACAACTTACACGCACATTCAAGCGTTTTGGAACGCGCTGGATGTCCCATTGGCGGATCGCCCAAGCCCAAGCTTCGCCGAGGCTGGCCATCGCCAGCGACTCGGGCGGCGCGAGCCCCAGCAAACTGAATACCAGGAGAAGCTGCCTGAGAGCCGGCTGCGCGTCCACGGGCACGCTGCGCCGCGACTTGGCGAGCTTGGTGTCGTCGGGCTCGGTGAGTACCGGCACGTGCGCATAGGCCGGCAGCGGCAGATTCAGGAGGCGCTGCAAATAGATTTGCCGCGGCGTGTTATCCAGCAAATCGGCGCCGCGCACGATGTGGGTGATTCCCTGCGCGGCGTCGTCGACGACGACCGCCAATTGGTAAGCGACGACATGATCACGCCGCTTGACGATGAAGTCGCCCACGGCGCGGCCGATGTCCTGGCGATAGGTTCCCTGGATGCGGTCGGAGAATTGCACGAACCCGGGATCGACTCGGAGCCGCGTCGCGGTCGGTACCCCCAACGCCGGTCCCGCACGGCAGGTGCCCGGATAGCTGCTCTCGTCCTCCAATTGCAGGCGGCTGCAGGAGCATTCGAAGGTCAGGTTGCGGGCGCGCAGGCTCTGCAATGCCGCGGCGTAGTGCTCGGCACGATCGTGCTGGCGGACGATCTCGGCGTCCCATTCGAAGCCGAAGGCCTGCAATGTGCCGAGAATGCGCGCCGCGGATCCCGCGGCCTCGCGTGCCCGATCGAGATCCTCGATGCGCAGCAGCCAGCGCCCGCCATGCGCCCGCGCGTCGAGGCAGCTCGCCGCCGCCGCGTACAGCGATCCCAAGTGCAGGTCGCCGGAGGGCGTGGGGGCGAAGCGGCCTACATACCGCGGCCTATCTGTAACGGTCGTCGCGGTCGCCGTACTGCTTTTCGCGGCGTTCCCGCCGCTCCTGAGCTTCCACCGACAATGTGGCGACGGGCCTGGCTTCCAGCCGCTTGATGCCGATTTCCTCGCCGGTCTCGAGGCAGTAGCCGTAGGATCCATCCTCGATACGCTTCAGCGCCTCGTCTATTTTCCGAATCAGCTTGCGCTCGCGATCGCGCGTGCGCAGCTCGAGGCTGAACTCCTCTTCCTGAGTGGCTCTGTCGTTCGGGTCGGGGAAATTGGCCGCCTCATCCTTCATATGCAGCACGGTGCGGTCGACCTCGACCATCAGATCCCGCTTCCAGGTCTGCAGGATTCGAGCGAAGTGCTCGAGCTGCTCCTTGTTCATGTACTGCTCGCCGCGGCGGGCGATGTACGGTTTCACATTGCGCGGGCCCGCCAACAGGCTGGCGGAAGCCGAGGAATCGCCGTCGCCGTCTTCGTCGATTTGCGGCACGCGAGTCATTACGAGTGGACGAGTGTCGAATTTGATCGGAGTCACCTTTTCATTGTCGACTTTGATTGCTTCCGGTTTCGGGCGCATCGCTTTCACGGGCGCGGGCTTTATCGGTGCGGGTTTCGCAACCGCGGGCTTTGCTATCGTTGATTTTACGATGGCGGGTTTGGGAACTGGCTTGTTGGGTTTCACTGTTACCTTCGATGTGGGAGGCGATGGCTTACTTTTCGCAGGCGGTCGAAGCACCTTCTTGGGAGCGGCAGCCTTGTGCGCTGCTTTCTTGGGTGTCGCCTTGCCTGGCCGCTTAGCCGCTTTATTGGGTTTCTTCGAGGGCATTTGAAGTCTCCGCCTCCTAACGAAAGAGCGCGCGATTATACCGACGCAATCAGGCGTGTACAGACCACTGAGGCAACATATTTGGCCAGCTTAAGCCTATGATTGAAAAGCGAAACCCCTGGGAGGGGGTGGGGGAGGTGTGCGCCCCCCGCGGCGATCGACCCTAAGGAAGGGCAATGGGGACGGCAGAGGTCCAGCCCGGCTGCCGATGTTCGGCCGCCACGGTCGTGTAAATGCCCCCTCGAACGTTGAAATCCGCCAAAAGCCGCATGAATCTCGGCGCCGTGGCCGCCACCAGGTCGCCCAGTATTTCGTTGGTCACCGCCTCGTGAAATGCGCCCCGGCTGCGAAACGACCAGATATAGAGCTTCAGGGACTTGAGCTCGACGCAGCGCTCGTCGGGGACGTATTCCAGCTTCAGGGTGGCGAAATCAGGCTGTCCCGTTTTCGGGCAGAGACAGCTAAACTCGGGGATGGTCATCCGTATGGTGTAGTCCCGCTCGGGCGCAGGGTTCGCAAAGGTTTCCAGGTGGGCGCGGGATTCGGTCATGGATGGGCTTCGGCGGCATTGCCGGTGGTTTACGAAAGTGACGTTTACTTTACACTACGCGCCTCATCGACGGCCACGCGTCTAGGTCCACCGAAATAATGCGCTTAACGAAACTCAAGATTGCCGGATTCAAATCGTTCGTCGATCCGACGAACGTCTCCTTTCCGAGCAGTCTCACCGGGGTCGTGGGCCCGAATGGATGCGGAAAGTCCAACA
>DASXMF010000222.1:0-13139 GCA_036495845.1 Rhizomicrobium sp. | reverse complement strand
GGCGGCTGGGGCTGGCGCGGCGGCTGGGGCTGGCGCGGCGGCTGGGGCTGGCGTGGCGGTTTTCGCCCAGGATTTCGTGCCGGCTTCCACGATGGTTTCCGTGGCGGGTTCCGCGGCGGATTTCACGGATTCCACGGTGGAGCTCACGGCTTCCACCGCTAGGCCGTCCGAGGGACTCATTGATACAGAATTCAGCCCCGGCGGTCGCTCCGCCGGGGCTGGTGCTTTTTGGGCAGATAGCAGTTCGTAGCCCGGCTTGACGTCGAAACGTGCGTCGCTAGTTTCGGTTGAGGGTGTTGGGGCGTTGCATGGCATCCGGAACCGAGAGAAATGATGCGGGGTTGAACGACAACCTCTCCGCCTTCTGGCTGCCCTTCACCCCGAACCGGGATTTCAAGCGCCATCCGCGCATGCTCGCCCGGGCCGAAGGAATGTATTTCTTCGACGAGAACGGGCGGCCTCTGCTCGATACATGTTCGGGGCTGTGGTGCGTGAATGCGGGGCACGGCCGGGAACGCATCGCGCAGGCGATCCGCGAAGCAGCGACGGTCCTCGACTACGCGCCGACCTTTCAGTTTGCCCATCCCGCAGCCTTTCGCCTCGCCGCGCGCGTTGGGGCGCTCGCTCCGGCCGGTCTCGATCACGTGTTCTTCGTCAATTCCGGGTCGGAGGCGGTCGACGCGGCGCTCAAGATCGCGCGCGCCTATTTCGTCAAATCCGGCCAGGCCCAGCGTTTCCGTCTGATCGGACGCGAGAGGGGTTATCATGGCGCGAGTTTCGCCGGCATATCGGTGGGCGGCATCGTCAACAACAGGAGACATTTCGGGCCTCTTCTTCCGGGTACGGACGATCATCTGCCGCTGCCCTACGACCGCGCGCGCATGGCCTACACCAGGGGCGAGCCGGAGGGGGGCGCCGAGTTTGCCGCGGCGCTCGGCCGCTCAGTCGCATTGCACGGCGCGGAGACGATTGCGGCCGTCATAGTCGAGCCGATGGCGGGATCGGCGGGCGTGTTCGCCTCGCCGAAGAATTATCTGGCGCAGCTGCGCGCGCTTTGCGACGCGCATGGGATTCTCCTGATCTTCGATGAGGTGATCACGGGCTTCGGACGGCTCGGCCATGCTTTTGCCGCCAAGCGTTACGGCGTGACGCCCGACATCATCGTGTTTGCGAAAGGAATCACCAATGGAGCGGTGCCCATGGGTGGCGTGATTGTTTCGCAGAAAATTTGCGACGCGTTCATGAAGGGCCCGGAGCGCGCCATCGAACTGTTCCACGGGCACACCACTTCTGCTCATCCTCTTGCCTGCGCCGCCGCGCTGGCGTCGCTCGACCTGTATGGGGAGGAGGACCTGTTCGCCCGCGCCCTCGCGCTCGAGCCGGTTCTGGAAGATGCGGTGCATGCGCTGAAAGGCGCACGGCATGTGACGGATATCCGCAATGTGGGCTTCGCGGCCGCCATCGACCTCGAACCGGACTTGAGCGAGCCGGGACGGCGGGGTTATGAGGTGATGACGCGCGCCTTCACGGACGAGAATCTGGTGCTGCGGGTTTCAGGGGATACGATTGCGCTCGCGCCCGCGCTCGTTGCCAACGAGGCGGAAATCGCGCGCATGGTCGAGGGCGTGCGTACAGTGTTGCAGGGGCTGGATTGAGATCGCGAAGATGGTCTTTCTCAGAAGGTTGACTCTTCTCGGCTTGGTGTTCGTGGCGCCGGTCGTCATGACGGCGCTTCTTTATGCGGCCAGCGAATTTCTTCTTCATACCACCCACCGCGTCATCGATCCGCGGATTCTGTGGTATGCGGGGGCGATCGAACTGCCGGTCTTTTTCCTCTTTGCGGTTCTCGAAGCGAAGAACCGCTGGTAATCCACATCCACTCACGCGAGGCTCGCATGCGCATCGGTGTTCCCAAGGAAATCAAGAATCGCGAATATCGCGTGGGCCTCACACCCGCGGCGGCCCGTGAGCTCGTGGCCCGGGGCCACGAGGTTATTGTGGAGACGAAAGCCGGCGACACCATCGGCTTGAGCGACGAGATGTATGTCCGCGCGGGGGCACGGATCTTCTCGACGGCTGCCGAACTGTTCGGCGCGGCGGATATGATCGTCAAGGTGAAAGAGCCGCAACCCGTCGAAATCAAGCGATTGAAAAAGGGCCAGACGCTGTTCACCTATCTCCATCTCGCGCCCGACCCCGAACAGACGCGAGGGCTTCTCGAGTCCGGCGCGATCGCGATCGCTTACGAAACTGTGACCGATTCGCGCGGCGGCCTGCCCCTGCTCGCGCCGATGAGCGAAGTGGCGGGGCGGATGTCGATACAGGCGGGCGCCCATTCGCTCGAGATCGCTCAGGGCGGCCGCGGCATGCTGCTTGGCGGTGTACCCGGCGTGGCTGCGGCGAAAGTCGTGATTCTCGGGGGCGGCGTGGTTGGAACCAACGCGGCACGCATGGCGATGGGGCTCGAGGCCCATGTCACCATTCTCGATGTCTCGCTCCACAGGCTCAATGAGCTCGACCTGGCGTTCGGCGCGATGCTGAATACCATCTATTCCACGATCGATTCGATCGAGGAACACGTAGTGGCCGCCGATCTGGTGATCGGCGGGGTACTCCTGCCCGGCGCAGCCGCGCCCAAGTTGATCACCGAAAAGATGGTCAAGCAGATGAAGAAGGGCTCGGTGATCGTCGACGTGGCGATCGATCAGGGTGGCTGCGCGGAAACCTCTCACGCGACGACGCACGATGCGCCAACCTACCTGGTTCACGATGTGGTGCATTATTGCGTCGCCAACATGCCGGGAGGCGTGGCGCGCACCTCGACGTTTGCTCTCAACAATGCGACGTTGCCGTTCACGCTCGCACTCGCTGAGCTGGGACCCGAACAGGCCATGCGCAAGAACCCGCATCTGCGCGCGGGCCTCAACGTCTACAAGAACACGCTTACCTACAAGGCGGTCGCGGAGGCGCAGAACCTTCCCTTTAAAAGCGCGGAAGACGTTTTGGAGCTCTGATTGTCGCTCACGCGATCGTTGCTCCGCCGTCGATGACGATCGCCTGCCCGGTCATGAATGCGCCCGCTTTCGAGGCGAGGAAAACGGCTGCGCCCGCGATCTCGTCGGCCTCGCCGATGCGGCGCAGCGGCGCGCCCGATGTCGAGCGCTTCAGGATCTCGGGATTCTCCCACAGCGCGCGCGTGAAATCGGTCTTGATGAGTCCCGGAGCGATGCAATTCACTCTTACGTTGCTCGGTCCGTACTCGACCGCGAGGTTGCGCGCGAGCTGGAAATCGGCGGCTTTTGATATGCAGTAGGCGCCGATCACGGGCGAACCACGCAGACCGCCGATGGATGAGACGATGATCACCGAACCGTCGCGGCGCTCTGCCATTTCGGGAATCACGAGCTGGCAGAGCCAATGGTTGGAACGCACGTTGGCGCCCATGATCTTGTCGAAGGCGTCGTCGGACATTTCCATCTGCGGTCCGAAATACGGATTGATTGCGGCATTGCAGACGAGCACGTCGATCTGCCGCCATTTGACCCGCGCGGCCGCCACCAGCGCCTGAAGCTGCTCCTTGTAATTGATGTTGCAGGGCACGGGCAGCGCCCTGTCGCCTCCATGCGCCTTGTTGATGGCGTTGGCCACGCGCTCGCAGGCGTCCGCCTTCCGGCTCGACACCACGACTCTCGCGCCATGCTCGGCCAGCCTGTGAACGATGGCTTCCCCGATGCCCCGGGTGGAGCCGGTCACGAGCGCGACTTTGCCCGTCAGATCAAAAAGTTCCATCTTGCCGTCCTGTTCGGAAACCCTATGCCCGCCCCGGCATTGTTAGTCCGGGCCTGAGACCTTCACAAACCGGCCACCTTCCCGGAGAGCACGATGTCGAGACCAATCCTGATCGCTGCAGCGATTGCGATGCTGGCGGGCTGCATGACGGAACCGCCACCGCGAGAGAGTGCCAACCCTGCCGAATACGCGTCGCCGCGCCCGCCGATCGCATCCAGGACTCCGTCCGAAGCTGCGAATCCCGAGACCCGCCCGCGTCAGGCCGAGATCAAGCCACTCGGCCGCGGAGTGCTGACGGCACAGGTTGCCGGCGGCTATATGGACGACCAGGAAAAGGAGCTCCGTGGCGAATTGCGCGGGACGGGTGCCACCGTGAGCCGCATGGGGGACAGCCTGGTTCTCAATTTGCGCGCCGATATGCTGTTCGAGGGCGGCCCAACTTTGGTCAGCCAAAAAGGCCGCGACATACTCGACGGAATATCGAGGAGCGCGCAGAAATTCGACAGCACGCAAATTGTCGTCAACGGCTTCACCGATACGACGGGCACGGAGGCCCAAAATCTGAAAATTTCTCAGGAGCGCGCCGAGGCCGTCGCCAAGGCGCTTGCCGATGCCGGACTCGATCCGCACCGGGTCGCCGCCAAGGGTTTCGGCGACGAGATTCTCAAGATTCCGACCGGCGCCAATGTCAGCGAACCGAAGAACCGCCGCATCGAGGTTCGCATCACGCCGCGGATCAAATCCTAATCCTGTTCTTTCCTCCCTCGCGAATAGTGGGGAAGGAAGAGGTTAGGCCAGCACGGCGTCGATCGCGCTTTGCAGCTCCGGCGCATCGGGCGCGGTGCGCGAGCCGAAGGTTCCGGCAATTCTTCCATCCCGGCCGAAAAGATATTTGTGAAAATTCCATTTCGGCGCCGCGTCCTCGCCGAGCGCCTCGGCCACCCACCTATAGAGCGGATGGGCGTGCGCTCCGATAACGTGTTCCTTCGCGGTCATCGGAAAATCAACGCCGTACCGCGTCTCGCAGAATATCCTGATTTCGCTTTCGCTGCCCGGTTCCTGCGCGCCGAAATCGTTGGCCGGAACGCCGAGCACGACCAATCCGTCGTTTCTCCGCGCGTGCCACAATGCCTCGAGTCCCGCATATTGCGGAGTGAGTCCACATTGGCTAGCGACATTTACCACAAGCAGCGCCTTGCCGCGGAACGTGGAGACGGGTAATTCACCGCCCTCGATCGAGCGAAAGGCGAAATCATAGGCGTTCTTTTCGGTCATCGATCGTACCTCACTGCAATTTCGCAGAGATTAGTGCAATGTGCAGCAAAATTGAACTACCGGTCGGGATGGATTGGTGGATCGGGCCATGACGAATCCGTTCCCGGTCCCCGCCATTTATTCGGGACTCGGAGAGATCGCCGAATCCTACGACGTGATTTTATGCGACGTGTGGGGCGTGCTTCATGATGGGCGCAGCGCGCATTCCCGCGCCATCGAGGCGCTACAACGGTTTCGCGGTCTGCGTGGCCCGGTTATCCTGCTTTCGAACGCCCCCAGACCTGCGAAGGATCTGCGCGCGCAATTCGAACGTCTCGCCGTGCCGGAGGATTGCTACGACGCCATACTCACTTCTGGCATGCTAGCTCGCGAAGATTTGGCGTGCCGCTCGGCGGCCCGGGAACTGAAAATCCTGCACCTCGGTCCCGAGCGCGACCGCGGGATTTTCGAGAGCCTGCCGGTCGTCTGCGTTGAGGCGGGGCAGGCCGAACTGGTGCTTTGCACCGGGCTCTTCGACGACGATCACGAGACGCCCGACGATTATCGGGACGTGCTGCGAGATGCAGAGGGGCGCGGTCTCGAATTTCTGTGTGCCAACCCGGACATTCTCGTTCAGCGTGGCGGTGCTCTCGTCTACTGCGCCGGCGCGCTCGCGCGGCTGTACGAGACGTTGGGCGGACGTTCGGTCTATTATGGCAAGCCGTACGCGCCGATCTATGCCGCGGCCCTGGAAATTGCGGGGAAAAAACACAAGAGACCGCAGTGCCTCGCGATCGGCGATGGTCTGGAAACGGACATCCGCGGCGCAAACGCCGCCGGCATCGACGCGGTCTTCATCGCCGACGGCGTTCACGGCGAGAATATTCCCGAAGTGACAAGCGGGATCATTGCATCGCTGTGCGCGGAGGCTGGCGTCACCGCGAGGGGCGCGATGCGGGCGCTTGTCTGGTAGTGGTGCCGCGGATAAGACGGATGGTTCGACGGGCTCACCATGAGAGCCTCACCGTGGGTCGGTCGTGGCTGGACAGGCTCGCCATGAGGAGAACCCTGATTCTGGGCCCGTCGAAGGATCGGGAATCGTGTGATGAGCTATGCAATCGATGACTTGAAGACCGGAATGTCCGCCAGCTTCGCCAAAATCGTGACGGAGCGCGACATCGCTCTCTTCGGCGAGATCAGCGGCGACACCAACCCCGTGCATTTCGACGAGGATTTTGCGAGCAAAACGCCTTTCAAGGGGCGGATCGCGCACGGCGTACTCGGTGCCAGCTTCATCTCGACCGTTCTGGGCATGGAGATGCCCGGGCCCGGGACGATCTTTCTCGGTCTCAATATCCGCTTCAAGGCGCCGGTTCACATCGGTGACACGGTGACCGCCATCTGCACGGTCCGCGAGGTGGTCGCAGAAAAGCGCCGCGTCGTCTTCGATTGTGCTTGCAAGGTCGGAGACACCGTCGTGATCGAGGGTGAAGCGACCGTCATGCCGCCACAGCGCCCGATAGGCTGATCCCTCAGGCATGCGCATATTCCGGCACCCCCGCGACATCCCGGACGGATTCCGCGGCGGCATCGTGGCGATCGGCAATTTTGACGGCGTGCATCTGGGTCACCAGGCGCTCATGGCCGAGGCCCGCCGGCTCGCAGACGAACGCAAAACGACGTTCGACGTGCTGGCCTTTGAGCCTCATCCGCAGGAATTCTTCCATCCCGGCGGCGAATGCTTCCGGCTTACGCCGTTTCGCACCAAGGCGCGCCTGATCGCCGCGCAGGGTGCGGACGCGATGTTCGCGCTCGCTTTCGACGCCGAAATGGCAGCGAAATCCGCGCAGGATTTTATTGGCGAAGTCCTGATCGAGGGCGTCGGCGCGGGCGCCGTGGTGGTGGGTGCGGATTTTCAGTTCGGCAAGGGACGCGCCGGAAATACCGCGGTGCTGGCCTATATGGGCGAGATGGAGGGGTTGGGGGTGACCATTTTCCAACCGGTCGAAGACGAGCGGCACGGAAAAATCTCATCCTCGCGAATACGCGAGGCGTTGAAGGGTGGCCGCCCGGACGAAGCCGCGAGGCTGCTTGGTCACTATTGGACCGTCGAATCGCGCGTCGAGCACGGCGACGAGCGCGGACGCACGATCGGGATTCCGACCGCGAACATGCACATTCACGGATATCTGGCGCCGGCCTTCGGGGTTTATGCGGTGCGTGTGACGATCATGGAAGACGACAGGCCCGCCGGCACCTATGAAGCCGTCGCCAATCTCGGAATCCGCCCGATGTTTGAGGTGCAGAAGCCGTTGCTTGAAACCTGGCTGTTCGATTTCTCGGGCGATCTTTATGGAAAGCATCTCGCCGTCGAATTCGTCGCCTGGCTGCGCCCGGAAGCCAGGTTTGCAGATCTCGGAGCGCTCAAATCGCAAATCGAAGCCGACGCCCAAGGCGCACGCGAAGCGCTGAAAAACCGCCAAGATCACGAATCCCCAACGCTGGACGGACCTTCGGCCCGCTGCTAGAAGATTTACCGCCCCACTTAAGGCTTGGCCATGAAATCCCTGGGTCTTGGGAAGATTTTGCGAATTCGCCGCCCGGCAGCGCGCTTCGGAGCATGATGCTCTGATTGCACGGAAAGCCGGGACCGCATATCCGCACCTTCCGAAGGCCTCGACGACATGAGTTCATCTCCGACACCCGATTCCACCCCGCGCGACTATCGCGCGACGATCTTTCTTCCTTCGACGTCCTTCGCGATGAAGGCGGGGTTGCCCGCGACGGAGCCGAAACTTCTGACGCACTGGGAAGCAACGAATCTGTACGGCCGCATCCGCGCGGCTGCGAAAGGCCGACCGCTCTTCGTGCTGCACGACGGGCCGCCCTACGCGAACGGTGAGATTCACTCCGGCACCGGGCTCAACAAGATTCTCAAGGATTTTGTCGTGCGCAGCCAGGGCATGCTGGGGCGCGACGCACCCTATGTGCCGGGCTGGGACTGTCATGGATTGCCGATCGAATGGAAAATCGAGGAGCGATACCGTGCCGAGGGCAAGGCAAAGGACGATGTTCCGGTTGCCGAACTTCGGCGCGACTGCCGCGAGTTTGCCAGCCACTGGATCGACGTCCAGCGCGAGCAGTTCAAGCGACTGGGCTGCATGGGCGAATGGGACAAGCCCTACACGACAATGGATTTCCGCGCCGAGGCCGTGATTGCGGGTGAGCTGCACAAATTCGTGCGCAACAAGCTTCTGTACCGCGGCTTCCGGCCCGTCATGTGGTCGCCGATCGAAAAGACGGCGCTTGCCGAAGCGGAAGTCGAGTACCGCGAGAAAACGTCACTGACGATCTACGTGAAGTTTCCGGCGTTGTCCGGCTTCGGCGATCCTGGCAGCGCCAGCGTCGTCATCTGGACAACGACGCCCTGGACAATTCCCGGAAATCGCGCGATCGCGTGGTCGCGCGACATGACCTACGGGCTCTACGAAGTCGCAAAGGCAGGCGAGGGCGCGTTTGCAAATCCGGGAGACCGTCTCGTGCTTGGCGACGTGCTTGCCCCGCAGGTTGCCGATCACGCGAAACTGGTCCTGACGCGCAAAGCGGATTTCGACCCCGACGGATTGAAGTGTGCACATCCCTTCCGTGGACGCGGCTTCGATTTCGACGTACCGCTTCTTCCTGGCGAACATGTCACATCGGATACGGGCACCGGCTTCGTTCACACGGCGCCCGGGCACGGCGAAGAGGATTTCGAGCTCGGCCGCGCACATGGCCTGGAGGTTCCCCGTACCATCGACGAAGAAGGAATGTTCTACGCCGACGTTCCTCTGTTCGCTGGCCGGCGCATTCTCGCGCCCGACGGCAAGGAGGGCGACGCGAACGGTGCGGTCATCAAAGAGTTGATTGCGGCGCACGCGCTCCTCGCCAAAGGCTCGCTCCGTCACCAATATCCACACAGCTGGCGCTCGAAGGCGCCGGTGATCTTCAGAGCCACGCCGCAATGGTTCGCAGCGATCGACAAGCCGATGCAGGAATTCGGTGGCGATACGCTGCGCGGACGCGCGATGGAGGCGATTCGAGCCACGCGCTGGTACCCGAAGCAGTCCGAAAACCGGATGGCGTCGATGGTCGAGACGCGGCCCGACTGGGTGTTGTCCCGCCAGCGGGCCTGGGGGGTTCCCATGGCGATCTTCGTCGACAGGAAAAGCGGGGAAATCCTCGATGATCCTGCGGTCGATGCCCGGATCGTCGAAGCCTTCACGCAGGAAGGTGCGGACGCCTGGTTCAACTCGCCGTCACAGCGCTTCCTCGGTAACGAGCGCGATCCCGAAGCATTCGAGCAGGTGAAGGACATTCTGGACGTCTGGTTCGACTCCGGATCGACACATGTATTCACTGTCGAGAGTCCGATCGAGGCGTCCTGGCCGAAGGCTGAGCGCGCCGATCTCTATCTCGAAGGCTCCGACCAGCACCGCGGCTGGTTCCAGTCCTCTCTTCTCGAAAGCTGTGGTACCCGCGGGCGGGCTCCTTACGAAGCGGTGCTGACCCATGGCTTCGTTCTCGACGAGCAGGGCCACAAGATGTCGAAATCACTCGGCAACACGCTCCTGCCACAGACCATCGCCGACAAGAACGGCGCCGAGATATTGCGGCTGTGGGCGGCGAGTTCGGATTTCACCGAGGATCTCCGCATCGGTCCGGAAATCGTCAAGGCCAATGTCGATGCCTACCGGCGGTTGCGCAACACGATCCGTTTCATGCTCGCCAATCTTGCGGGTTTCGAGGAACGCGAGCGTATCGATGAAAGCGGGATGCCGACGCTCGAACACTACATTCTCGCGAGACTGGCCGCACTGGACGAGAGCGTGCGCGCGGATTACGCGCGGTTCGACTTCAACCGCGTCTACACGCAACTGTTCAATTTCTGCACCAACGACCTTTCTGCGTTCTATTTCGATATCCGCAAGGACGCGCTCTATTGCGATCGCGCGGACTCGCCAAGGCGGCGGGCGGTGCGCACGGTCATGGACGAGACCTTCCGGCACGTCGTCTGCTGGCTGGCTCCCATCTTGTGTTTCACGATGGAAGAGGCCTGGACCTGCCGGTTTCCGGACATGAGCGTGCATCTGGAGCTCTTTCCGCCGACACCAACATCCTGGGCCAACCCGGACTTGGTCGCGACGTGGAGCCGCATCCGCACCCTTCGCCGCGTGGTGACCGGCGCGCTCGAAACGGCGCGGCGCGACAAAATCATTGGCGCGAGCCTGGAAGCTGCGCCGGTGCTCTATGTGAGCGACGCGCGCGACGCAGCTCTATTCGATTCCGTGGATCTGGCCGAGATCGCCATTACCTCCGGAGCAGAGGTTCAGCAGGGGGAGGGACCAGCCGACGCATTTCACCTTCCCGACGTGCCGGGAGCCGCCGCCATATTTCGTCGCGCCGCCGGCCGCAAATGCGCGCGTTGCTGGATGGTGCTCGAGGAAGTGGGTTCGATCCCTGTCCATCCCGATCTTTGCCGCCGCTGCGCCGATGCAGTGGAGCACCTTCAGAAAGAGCCGGCATGACGCCGCGCGATCTGGGACTGACCTGCACCGCCGCGGCTCTCGCCGCCGACCAAGGCTCGAAGCTTACGCTGCTTTACGGCTTTCATTTCATCGAGAAGGGCCAGGGGGACCGGATCCCGGTCCTGCCGTTCTTTGATCTTGTGATGGTCTGGAATCCGGGCATCAGCTACGGATTGTTCCCGGCGCACGGCCTCCTCGGGACCGCCCTTCTCACGCTTTTTTCCATCGCCGCCGTGGCCGGTCTGGGCTGGTGGCTTTGGCAGGCCCAGAGGAACCTTCTGGCCGCGGCGCTTGGCCTTGTCATCGGCGGGGCGATCGGCAATCTGATCGACCGGCTGATCTACGGTCGGGTCGCCGATTTTTTTCACTTTTATGTCCGGGGTTACGATTGGTATGTGTTCAACGTCGCCGATTGTGCGATCACGCTGGGCGTGGCGGCGCTGCTCTACGATGCATTGATGCGCCCGGAGCCGGCGGCTGCGGGCAGACAAGGTGGGAGATTCCGATGAAGTGCGCGCGTACGATCCTTCGCTTCGTGGCATTGGCAGGGCTGGGGCTGTCGCTGGTCGGCTGCGAGTCCATTCGCGAAGCCGCCGGCGTGACGAAGGAGCCGCCCGACGAATTCGCGGTGGTGACGAAGTCACCACTGGTCATCCCGCCGGACTTCAATCTCAAGCCGCCGAAACCCGGCGCGGCGCCCACCAATCAGTCCTCGCCGACCGATGCAGCGCAGGGCGCCCTCTTTGGCGACGATCCGGGAGCGGCGGCCGCGGCGATCCCAGGAACATACAGCCAGGAGGAACGCATATTGCTGGCCAATTCGGGCGGCGCCAACGCAGACCACGCGATCCGCAAACAGATCGCTTCGGATGCCAAGAACATGGAAGCGACTGATGACAGCTTCACCGACGAGCTTCTGTTCCGCACGTCCGACCCCTACAAGGGTCAGCCCCTGAACGCCGACGCCGAAGCGCAGCGCATGCATGATGCGGGGGCGCAGGCACCGCAGCCGGCGGGCTCGACTCCGCCAGCGGCCACGCCACCAGTGAAGCACGACGATTCGGCGACGATCAAGAAGGACAGCGGCGGCTGGTTTGATGGGATTTTCTAGGGCCTGTTTCGGCGTCGCGCTGCTCGTTGCGGCGGCGTCCGGCGCTCCGGCCCGAGCCCAGGAGACCAGGGCCTTCCAATTCGCCCTGCAGAACGGTCTCTCTGTGGTCGTCGTTCCCGATCATCGGGCGCCGATCGTCACCCAGATGCTGTGGTACAGGGTTGGCGCTTCCGACGATCCGCCCGGATATTCGGGCCTCGCCCATTTTTTCGAACACATGATGTTTCGCGGAACGGCCAGCCTTCCCGGCGATCAATTCGCGCGCACCGTCGCGCGAAACGGCGGCGAGGATAATGCCTTTACCACGCAGGATTACACGGCCTTCTACGAGCAGATCGCGAAGGACCGGCTGCGCTTTGTGATGGGTCTCGACGCCGACCGCATGATCAATCTGGATCTTTCGGATGCCAATGTGCGCACCGAGCGTGACGTGGTTCTGGAGGAGCGGCGAATGCGCATCGACAACGATCCGCAGGCGCTGATGCGCGAGCAGATGGAGGCCGCCCTTCATCTCTCGCACCCCTACGGAAGACCGGTCATCGGCTGGCCGGAGGAGGTCCGCCGCATCGGGCGGATAGAGGCTCACTCCTGGTACGGCCGCCACTATGCCCCCAACAATGCAATTCTTCTGATCGCGGGCGACGTGACGCCCGACGAGGCGCGGATGGATGCCGAGGCGACCTATGGCAAAGTACCTGCCCGCGAACTCGTGCCACGGGTGGAGAGTGCCCAGCCTCCGCGGCTCGGTGAGACGAAACTGACCATCGCTCGCGATGACGTGAAGGTTCCGCTTCTGTCGCGCCTCTACCGGGTCGCGAGCTACACGGAGGCAAAGCCGGGAGAAGCCGAAGCGCTCGATGTGCTCGCCCAGCTTCTGGGTGGCGACGCTACGTCCGCGCTCTATCGCGAGCTTGTCGTCAAGCGCAAGCTCGCCTCCGATGCAGGCGCATCCTACTCCGGCTATGTGCGCGATGCAGGGGAGTTCGAGGTCTACGCAGAGCCGCGCCCCGGCGTGCGCATGGAAACGCTCGAACAGGCGATGGATGCGATCGTCGCGCAATTCGCCGTTGCGCCGCAGAGGCCCGCCGATCTCGAGCGCGCAAAGACGCAGCTTGTTGCGGATGCGACCTATCGGCGCGACAACCAGCTCGAGCTTGCTTCGGCGTACGGGCAGGCTCTTGCCATCGGTCTCACCGCCGACGACGTGCACGAATGGCCGGGTCGGATTCGCGCCGTGACCGGCGACGCCGTTCGCAACGCGGCGGCCAACAATCTCGTCGCCAGGGAAGCGGTGACAGGATATCTGCTTCCCGGCAAGAAAACGTGAGGAGGAAAGCCCTCTTCCTGGCGAAAGAGGCGCTCCGGGCAGCGCTTTGCTTCGTCATCTTGTCGGCCGCCACCGTAGCCCACGCGCTCGA
>DASXMF010000221.1:0-14412 GCA_036495845.1 Rhizomicrobium sp. | reverse complement strand
GTTCCCACGGTGCCGACGGCCGAGACGAAGCCGTCCACCTTTCCATCGGTCTGGCGCCAGATTTCTGGCCCGGTCGTTTCGATATGCGCAAGTCGGTTGGCCGTATTGTCGAACTGATTGGCCCAGATCGCGCCCTGCGGATTTTGAGTCGACATGCGATCCGCCAGGCGCCCCGAGAATTTCACGTAATTGTTTGGATCCTTGTACGGCACGGCGGGAACTTCGATCAACTCCGCTGCCATCAGCCGCAAAGCGTCTTTCTTCTCCTGGCTCTGGGTCTCGGGAATTACGATTACGGTCCGGAAACCAAGCGCGTTGCCGACAACGGCCAGTCCGATACCCGTATTTCCCGCCGTGCCTTCGACGATGACGCCACCCGGCTTCAAGAGACCTTTGTCGATGGCGTCGCGCACGATGAACAGGGCGGCCCGGTCTTTCACCGACTGGCCGGGATTCATGAATTCAGCCTTGCCGAGAATTTCGCAACCCGTCTGCTCGGAGGCTCGTCTCAAGCGAATCAGTGGCGTATTGCCGATCGCTGCGATGATGTCTGGAACGATGTCCATCGGGACTTTCGAGGGGCAATAAAGACGCAAGAACCTAGTGTCGTGGTTTCGAAGTTCGCCCAATTATCGATATCACCTTCTTGGCGAACTTCGAAACCAGAACGACACTAGAATCAATTGATTGCTAGTGTCCTTCGATTCCGAAATTCGCCCCGAGCCCGATATAGAGATCATGCGAATTTCGGAATCGGGACACTAGCGGCGCGTGGCCGCCGCTTCAAGCAAGCGCGGGCGTCACGCGCGTCCGAATTGACGCCGCAGTTCCGTCTTCGCCTGCTCCAATATCTTCTTGCGGCTGCCTGGAAGGTTTCGCCCGCCTCTATTGATGAAGAATGTAAGCATTGAAAGCGCGGAGCGATAAGGCGCAGCCTTGCGCCGTTTGCTGTGTTCCGCCGAGCGTTTAAGGGAGGCGGCAATCCTCTTGGGGTCGGACCAGGTGAAGACGCTGTGCTCCAGGTCGAGAGCATTGCTTTCCTTCGTCACGCGGCCCGACCATCGCGCAGTGGTGCCGCTTCCCACTGGTCGCTTGTGCACCTTGTTGCTTCGGCGGATCTCGTGTCGAGCCATCGCATAATTCCCGCTTGTTACCGCAAAGATAACGCACTATTCCGCAAATGAGTTCGGCTGACCCTTCGACAGGCTCAGGGTGAGGATCTTTTCCCAATACCCTCATCCTGAGCCTGTCGAAGGATGAGGTATAATTCACGCAACGACGACGATGCGCGCAAGGACGACAATTCCGACGGGAGCGATACAGCGGTGACACGTATCATCTTATGTGCGGACGATTATGGCCTGTCGCCCGCCGTGAGCCGCGGAATCCGGGAATTGCTCGAATTGGGGCGTCTTTCGGCGACCAGCTGCATGGTCGTGTATCCGGAATTTGCGGCGGACGGGCCGCAATTGAAACCCTTTGCAGACATCGCGGATATCGGCCTGCATTTCACGATGACCGCGAATCGTCCGTTGCGTCAGGTTGCTGCGGAGTGCTTTCTGCGCCCGCCGCCAATTTCTGCAATCGTTGCCAATGTCGAGGAGCAGATCGAAAGATTCGGCGATGCCGTTGGCAAGCGTCCCGATTACATCGACGGTCACCAGCACGTGCATCTTTTTCCGGTCGTGCGCGAAGCCATCGTGCAGGTGGCAAGCAGGATTGGCGCCTATGTCCGCGATGCTTCGGAACCGATCGATGTGACGATGTGGCGGCGACCGGCGCCCCTTGAATCTGCATACCTTTCCTGTCTGTCGCGCTCACTTTCGCGTCTCGCGCGCCGCCGCGGCGTCGCGACCAATCGAGGCTTTCGGGGCGCCCGCAATTTTCGGGAGACGGGGCCTTATCGCGATCTGTTCCGGCGCATGATTTCGGGATGCGGGGACGATGCTCTCGTCATGTGCCATCCAGGGCACGTCGATCCCATGCTCGCCGCGCGCGACAGCGTGCTGGATGCACGTGAGGCGGAACTGGGATATATCGCAGGTTCCGACTTTTTGCGGGATCTGTCGGAAGGAGGGTTCGCGCTCAGTCGCCTCGCGCCGCCTATTGGGGGCCGCGGAGGCTGATAGCCTTTCGCCAAATCCCGGCGATTTCGCTCAATTGGCTCGGCGGGCCCTGAATTAGCGCGCAGGCGGTCTTTCGCACGAAGGGCCGGTCGCGCTCCGTCAGGTATTCCACGGGAGATTTTCCATCGACGCGCGCCAGCAGCAGCGCCGGAAGAAGGTGCGCAGCTCTGCGTTCGAGATCCGATGCGCGTTCCCATGCAACGTCTGAAAGGTAGTGGGATCGCAGCGCCGCATAGCAATCCAAGTAGGCATCCGAGCATTGCGGCCGCGCCAGACATTTCAGCAAGAGGTGATTGAGGCAAAACGCCAGATCGAATGCGGGATCGCCATACCATGCCGTTTCGGGGTCGAGAAAAACCGGACCGTCGGGACCCACGAGGATGTTTTTGGGGCTGACGTCGCCATGAGTCAGGGCAAGATTCGTCGCCAGCGTCCGGGCCGCGAGTTCGCGCAACACGGTTGATACGTCGGGATTTCGGCGGGCGGCTTCGAGCAGATAGGGATCGAGGCGCAGAGCCTGGAAATCCCGCCCTGTCGCGAACCTCGCCGCGATTTCTTCCTTTGCGGCGGTCGACGCATGCAGCCGGGCGAGAACGATCGCGACAGAGGCGGCGACACCTGGATCGACGACTCCATCGAGGAGCAGCTGCTTCCACACGGGGTAGCGCGCGGGCTCGAGATATTCCATGGCGAACATGCCGCGCCGGCGGTCAAGCGCGAGCACGCGCGGTGCCGCGTGCGGGCATTCCTGGCCTGCGAATTCGAGCCAGGCCCATTCCGTCGCGTTTCGCCGCACGGGGGCCTCCCAGAGAAACCGCTACTCGCAACCTCGGAAGCGCACGCTTGACGCAGAAGACTCTGCCGCCCGAATCGATTCGCCAGACGTCGCACGAGACGCCGCCTGAAAGGAGCGCGCAGGCGATTCGCGCTCCGGGCGCGGCCAGCCCGGCGTCGAAGAGAAACGCCTCCAGATCCGGATCGAGGCGATCTACGCCACCCTCAATTGACGATTGGATTTCCATGCGCGCCACCGGGGCCGTGCATCGCGGGTAGCTGCATCATCGCCAGACGACGTGACGCAACGTCATTGGTAACCGTCTGAATTTATTGGCTCCCCGGGCCGGACTCGAACCAGCGACCCAGCGGTTAACAGCCGCTTGCTCTACCGACTGAGCTACCGGGGAACTGCCGCGTGTTACCGCATCTTTGAGCGGAACGCTACTATCGACGTTCGCGGGCAGTGTCCTAATTTGTCGGGACCCGATTTGAAAACACGAATGTCGGCTTGCGGACATGGTTTCGTGTCATTCATCGGATGCTTATCAGCAAGAAAGGCGTTTCTGCCCATCAAATTTATCGGGAAATGGGTTTCGCCCAAATTAGGACACCACCCGTTCGCGCGCTCACTTTGCGTGGTGGTGTTCGCGCTGCTTCGAAACTGTCATGCTGAGGAGGCAACATGTCGTTGCCGCAAGGGCCTTTGGGTGGCAGCAAGAGACTCGCGCTAACCCTTCAACACGGAGATTTCAAATGCGCAAGATGCTTTCAATAACTACGGCAAGTATCATTTCTGCAATCTTCATGATGTCGCCAAGCTTCGCCGCGTCGCCATCTCTGGCGCAAATCTACGGGCAAATTGACGCCGATGGCTCGTTGGAAGCTGGATCAGTCGGTATTTCACAAGTTATCCGCAAGGCCACCGGCCATTATTGCATTTTACCAACCATGACAGCTTTGAAAAATGCAGAAGCGGCGGGAACTTTGGCACCCCAACTGACACCGAACCAAGGAAACTTAGGCATTTATGGTGTGGCTATCCAAGGGTCTTTTCTTAATTGTGGTTCGAATTCTTGGATTGGTGTTGAGATAGTTTCGGGTCTTACCGCTACCGATGGATATTTTGTTATCCTTTTCGAATGAGTTAGGACAGAATTCCCAAGTAACGCCTGAAAGCGTGATTCGTGTGGTTTTCTCGCTAGGGCGGGGGTGCTAAGGCCGCCATTGGCTATATGGTGACAACTGCGAAGGGGTCTCCATTAGAGACAAGTGACGATTTCGCGGTCATCCTCGCCAAAAAGGAGGGGCCGGGTTTTGCCCGGCCCCAGGCGTTGGGTAATGGTGGGGTGTCTTCAAGGGAAGACGACCACACCTTGCAACCTCAAGGTTAACAATAGCTTAACAAGCAGAAAGGTGTCTGCCACATGCTGGGTCGATCGGGAATCTTTGGAGGCCACGCCCGGAATTGAACCGGGGTAAACGGTTTTGCAGACCGCTGCGTCACCACTCCGCCACGTGGCCGTTCGCGCTTCGGGTACATCAGATCATAGTGCGTGGCAAATGCATGCCCACGATTCGTTCAAACGTGCCGTGATCGAATTCGCGTAGCCGGCCCCTCCGTCTCACGGCCCGTCTTCGCCGGGCCGTTCGACACCTCCCCCAAGAACTTGGGGGAGGAAAATGAGCGCTCGCCGTTCTTCTTTCCTCCCCCCGCATGCGGCGGACGCGAGACGGAGGGGGCGAGCATCGTGGATCGTTCGTAATTCGATTTGGTCCCACGACACGCCAGCGCTTCGCAACATTGTCTCGACACAGACCGCCACGTATAAGCGCCCCGCAGCCGAACGCGCCGTTTCCGCTATGCCGGACTACGCAGCCCAGCGCTTCAACATGGTCGCCTCGCAGCTACTGGCGAACGGTGTGACCGACGAGAGCGTACTCGATGCCGCCCGCGCCGTTCCGCGCGAGGCCTTTGTGCCAAAAGAGAAGCGAAGCGTTGCATATGCGGATGCCCCGATCGAACTTGCTCGCGGGCGGTGGCTGCTGGAGCCGCGAACGTTCGGCAAGATGCTCCAGCTCGCGGAGATCAAACCTTCGGACAGGGTGCTCGATGTCGCCTGCGCGACGGGCTATTCGACCGCAGTCCTGGCGCGTATCGCGAGAAAAGTGGTCGGTCTGGAGCAGGACGCGGATTTCGTGCGTGTGGGATCCGACGCGCTGCGCCAGATTGGGGCGACCAATGCGTCGATCGTCCAGGGGTCGTTTGCCGATGGATGTCCCGCCGAAGCGCCATTCGATGCGATCATCGTCAACGGCGCCATCGAAGTGCGACCGCAAATCTTGCTTGCGCAATTGTCCGAGAACGGACGCCTTGCCGCTATCACCCAGCGCGATGCCGCCGGTCAGGCGACCCTCTACCTGAAGGAGGAGGGCCGCGTGGGGTGGAGATTCGCGTTCGATGCCTCCACGCCGGTTCTCGCCGGTTTTCGCCAGGCTGCCGGTTTTGTGTTCTAACCGGTTGGAATTCCGTTCGAAATCGCCCAGATTGAAAGAGGCGTGCCGACCGTCGGAGGGTGACTTCTTGAAGCAGAGATTTTGCGCGCGAGCCTGTCTCGCTGTCGCTCTGTTGGCGTCTCCCACCGCCGGGGCGGCCACGCTGACGCTGAGCGAAGCTCTTGGAATCGCCTATGAGACGAACCCGCAGCTCGATATTGCGCGCGCCGGCCAGCGCGCCACCGACGAGGGCGTGAACCAGGCGGAGGCCAATTGGCGTCCCACAGTCGACCTCTCGGGTTCCTACGGATACGAGACCCTCGCGGTCGGAAACATACCCGGTATCCAAGGGCATAGCGTTCAAACTTTGGCTTCACATCCGATCACGGCGGGCGTGTCAGTGACTCAGAATATCTATCGGGGCGGGAAGACAGCCGCGGAAATCAGCAAGGCCAAAGCCACGGTCCGGGCCGGCGTGGCAGGTCTGACCCTGACGGAAGAAGGCGTCCTGCTGGATTCCGTCACGGCCTATATGGACGTGGTGCGCGACGAAGCGACCCTGCGCCTCAGGCAGAACAACGTAGCCGTGCTGCAGAAGCAGCTCGACGCATCGGAGGAAGAGTTCAAGGTCGGCGAATTGACCCGCACCGATGTTGCGCAAAGCCGGGCGCGTCTGGCCGGAGCGCAAACCGATCTCGTGAACGCCCAGGGAGAGCTTGCGGTAAGCCGATCCAATTTCGAACACGTCATTGGCCGGCCGGCCGAAACCATGGAGACAAGCCCGGCGCTGCCCAAGCTGCCGTCAACGCAAGAGCAGGCCGTTGCCATCGCCACGCACGAAAATCCCGCAATCGTGGCAGCGCGCGAAACCTGGCGGGCGGCCGATTATGGCGTGGCGGATGCGATCGGCACTCTTTTGCCTTCGCTCAGCCTCAGTGCCCAGTATCAACTCGCGCAGCATTCGCTCGATACCGCGACCCAACTGACCCAGGGCGTGCAGCACGTCACGTCGATCCTCGGGCAATTGACCGTCCCGATCTACCAGGGCGGCGCCGAGGATTCGGCCATTCGTCAAGCCAAGGATCAGCGCGCCCAGGCGGAAATCGGCATCGCCGACACCGAACGGCAAACCGCCGCATCGACCGAAACCGCCTGGCAGGCCTATACCGTCGCACAAGGTTCGATCGCCTCGTTCCAGATCCAGGTGAAAGCCAACGAGGAAGCGTTCGAGGGCGTGAAGGAGGAGCAGCAGGTCGGCTCGAGAACGGTCCTCGACGTGCTCAATGCGCAGCAGGAGCTTCTGAATGCGCAGGTCGCGCTAGCTTCGGCGCAGCGCGACGCGCAGGTGTCGGCGTATCAGCTCATGAGCGCATTGGGCTGGCTGACCGCGAAAAAGCTCGCGCTGCGGGTGCGGATTTACGATCCGACAGTGAACTACAAGGATAATGCCACGCGATGGTTCGGCTTTGGGGATTGAAGGGGGGATAGAGCAGGGTCGTGGCCCAGTGCCAAAAGTGTCGTTGTTCACCCCTTATTGTCATGGCCTGCGCAAGCGGGCCACCCAGTTGAAACCTCGCCGCGCCAAATATCATTTTCTGGGTGGCCCGGTCTCCGCTGGCGCTTAGCTTGTCCTCCGGCCGCGCTACGCGCGGACCGGGGGCCGGGCCATGACAAGCCAGGGAAATGCGAACCACACTTACACCATGCCAGCCCAACTTCGTCTTTTCTTCCTTTGCCGTCTGTCTTAGTGTCTTCCACACGCGCTTCAATGCGCTCCGTGGGGGCGATAAAAATGTCCAATCCAGCGAATTCCCAGCATGAGCCGACAATGGAGGAAATCCTGGCCTCCATTCGAAAGATCATTTCGGAGGATTCGCCCGAAACCCACGCCGCGCATTCCTCCCCTCAAGAAGAGGGACAGTCGGCGCAGGAACCAGAGGTGCTCGAGTTGACACAGGAAGCCCATGACGAGAGCGCGACGCATGCGAACGATTCATCGGCACCGGTTCCCGAGAGCGTGCAGCCGGTGGAAACGCTTGAACACAGCTCGCCTCCCTTTGTCCATGACGAGCCCGAGCGCGACACGTCTGCAGGTTTAGCGCTGCCGAGCGACGGTATTTTCTCGGAGAAATCCCGAAGAGCGCTCGAAGAGACCTTCATAAGACTTGATCCCCAGGTCGCAAGGGAAACGGTCGCCGGCGCACCGGCGCCCGTGAATGGCTTGCCGATCGAAGCTTTGTTCGAGCGGGCAGTCGGCGAGGCCTTCGGCCCGGTGCTTCGTCAGTGGCTCGCCGACAATGCGGCGACGATTGTCGAGCGCATGAAACCCACGATCGGTGAATGGATGGACGAACATTTTCCCGCGATGCTCGAAGATGCGGTTCGCGCCGAGCTGGCCCGCGCGATCAAGCTGCGCGGGCGCCGCTGAGCGGCGAGACAACCGCCGCTCTCCCCTCTTGACGGCCTGATCGCGGGTCGGTTTGAGACTAGTGTCGTAGTTTCGAAGTTCGCCCCTATGATCGATATCACCTTGTTGGCGAACTTCGAAACCAAAATGACACGAGAATCAATCGATTGCTTGTGTCCGTCGATTCCGAAATTCGCCCAGAACCCGATTTGAAGGTCATGCGAATTCCGGAATCGGGACACTGGCAGTCCGGACACAGAGATATCGCGCATGCTGGAAAAAACCTTCGTTCCCAACGAGGTGGAAGGGTCCATCTACCGCAAATGGGAGGAATCGGGAGCGTTCCGCGCCGGTTCGCGTCCGCAGGCGGATCCGTTCTGCATCATGATCCCTCCACCCAACGTAACCGGGCGGCTCCACATCGGTCACGCGCTCAACAACACCCTGCAGGATATCCTCGCGCGCTTCGAACGCATGCGCGGCAAGGACGTCCTTTGGCAACCAGGCACCGACCACGCAGGCATCTCGACCCAGCTGGTCGTCGAACGAAACCTGGCGGAGCGGCAACAGAGCCGCATCGCGATGGGCCGCGAGCGGTTTCTGCGCGAGGTCTGGAAATGGAAAGACGAGTCTGGCGGCGCCATCGTCCAGCAGCTTCGACGGCTGGGGGCCTCGTGCGATTGGTCGCGCGAACGGTTCACGCTTGACGAGGGTCTCTCCCGCGCGGTCGTGAAAGTGTTCGTTCGGCTGTATCGCGAAGGGTTGATCTACAAGGACAAACGTCTGGTCAATTGGGACCCGCGTTTGCAGACGGCGGTCTCTGATCTTGAAGTCGAAAGCATCGAGATCAAGGGCCATCTCTGGTACATCCGCTACCCCGTCGATGGCGAGCCCGGCCGTTTTGTAACGATCGCAACCACACGGCCGGAGACCATGCTGGCGGACGCGGCCGTTGCCGTGCATCCCGACGACGCGCGTTACCGCGATCTGGTCGGCAAGCATGTGGCGCTGCCGCTGGCAAACCGGCGCATTCCGATCATTGCCGACGAATATTCCGATCCCGAAAAGGGCACGGGCGCGGTCAAGATCACGCCGGCGCATGACTTCAACGATTTCGAGGTGGGCCGGCGCCACCAACTGCCTCTGATCAACATCCTGCTCAACGACGGGAGGCTGAACGATGCCGTGCCCTCCGCGTACCAGGGCCTTGATCGCTTCGATGCGCGCAGAGCGGTGGTGGCCGACCTCGAAGCACTCCAACTCGTCGAACGGATCGAACCGGTCGTGCATGCCGTGCCGCATGACGAGAAGACGAAGACCGTCGTCCTGGAACCCTATCTCACCGAACAATGGTATCTCGACGTGAAGCCGCTGGCCGAGAAGGCGATTGCCGCGGTCGAGAATGGCTCCACGCGCTTCGTGCCCGAGCAGTGGGGCAACGTCTATTTCAACTGGCTCCGCAACATCCGGCCCTGGTGCATATCGCGCCAGCTTTGGTGGGGCCATCAACTTCCTGTCTGGTACGACAAGTCCGGCAATGTCTACGTCGCCGAGTTGGAAGCCGAAGCGCTCGCCGAGGCGAAGCGCAACAACGGATCTGCCGGCCAGCTTGTACGCGACGCCGACGTTCTCGACACCTGGTTCTCTTCGGCGCTGTGGCCATTCTCGACTCTCGGTTGGCCCGAGGCCACGCCCGAACTCGGGCGCTTCTATCCCACGAACGTCGTTGTCACGAGTTTCGACATCATTTTTTTCTGGGTTGCGCGGATGATGATGATGGGCCTGCATTTTTGCGATGACGTCCCGTTTCGGACGGTGTTCATCCACACCCGCGTACTCGACGAAAAAGGGCAGAAAATGTCGAAGACGAAGGGCAACGTCGTCGATCCGCTGGTGCTGATCGACGAATTCGGAGCCGATGCCCTGCGTTTTACCCTGGCGCTCGCAGCAGGGCAGGGCAGAGACATGCGCGTCGGACCGGCCCGCGTCGAAGCCAATCGAAATTTCTCGACCAAGCTGTGGAATACGGCGCGCTTCTGCGAAATGAACGGCTGCGAGACGAGTGTCGAATTCGATCCCGCGAGTGTCCGCGTGGCCCTCAACAAATGGATCGTGGCCGAAACCATGGCGGCGGCGCGCGAGGTGACGCTAGGGCTGGAAGGTCTGCGCTTCAACGAAGCGGCGAATGCTGCGTATCAATTCGTCTGGTCGCGCTTCTGCGACTGGTACATCGAGTTCGCCAAGACGGTTTTCAGCTCCGGTGCCGGCGACGCGATCGCGGAGACGCGCGCGACGACGGCCTGGGTACGCGACCAGATTCTGAAGATTTTGCATCCCTTCATGCCCTTTATCACCGAAGAGTTGTGGGGACGGACGGCGAGCCGGGGCGAGGGCATCGATTCGCTGCTTGTCCGGGCCCCGTGGCCCCGCCAGGTTTTGCGGGAGGACGACGAAGCCTGCGCCGAAATCGACTGGATTATCGAACTGATCTCGGGCGTGCGTTCCGTGCGCACGGAGGCAAATGTCCCAGCGGCGGCAAGGATCGGGCTGGTGCTGCGCGGCGCGAACAAGGCAACCGTCTCGCGGCTCGAACGAAACCGCGATGCCATTTCAACTCTTGCACGTCTGTCGTCGGTAACCTTCGCCGATGCCATTCCCCGCGACTCCGCACAATTCGTGCTGGGGGAAGCCGTGGCGGCGCTTCCGCTTGGCGACATCATCGATCTGGAAAAGGAGCGTGGCCGGCTGCGCAAGGAATTGCAGCGCGCCGAAAGCGAAATCGAAAAATTCGACACGAAGCTGGGCAACGCGGATTTTCTCTCGCGTGCCCCCGAAGACGTGATCGACGAGCAGAAGGAGAGGCGGGCGGCCGCAGTCGCGCTGGCATCGCGGCTGCGGGAAGCGGTGGCACGGCTGGGGTAGGGTACTCTTGTTTCCTTACCCACGCGCGCCGGCCGAAGCAGGCGCTTTCTGGTCAACCGATTCCTGAACGCAACGCGGAAGAAAAATCTTTACGACGGTCCCCTCGCCGGCCTTGCTCTCGATCTCCGTGCCGCCGCCGGATTGCTTGGCGAATCCGTGCACCTGGCTGAGGCCCAGGCCCGAGCCTTTTCCCTCGGGTTTGGTGGTATAGAACGGCTCGAAAGCGTGGGCGACCGTGTCGGGATCCATTCCGGGGCCCGTGTCGCTTACGGCGAGAAGCACGCATTCGCCGGTCGAAGAAACGGCAACGGCGTCGCCGCGAGGGATGTTGCCGGTGATGATCGTCAGTGTCCCGCCATTCTCCATCGCGTCGCGAGCATTGACGCAGAGATTCAACAGGGCGCTCTCGAGCTGATTGGGGTCGGCGCGCGTTGGCCAAAGATCGGGATCGAGACGGCATTCGAGTCGGATCTGTCCGCCAAGCGTGCGCCGGACCAGTTCCAGCATGTTGCGGACAAGAGAATTGACGTCAACGACCTGCAACGTGAGCTTCTGCCGTCTTGAGAACGTAAGCATGCGATGAACCAGCGCGGCGCCTTGCTGCGCGGCCTGCCTGGCCGCATTGAGCATCTGTGCACTTTTTTCCGGGTTGGCGGGATCCGCATGGCGCTGCGCCAGATCGATTCCTCCGATGATCACGCCGAGCAGATTGTTGAAATCATGCGCCAGCCCGCCGGTCAGCTGACCGAGCGCCTCCATCTTTTGCGCCTGGGCCAATGCGGAGCGGCTCTCCTCGAGGGCGGCTTCGTGCGCGCGCTTTTCCGTCACGTCGCGCGTCACTATCCCGAAGCCGCGCAACGAACCATCGTCGGTGCGCAGCGCAGTGATGACTTCATTCGCATAGAAGCGGGAGCCATCCTTGCGCAACCGCCAGCCTTCGGCTTCGGAACTTCCCTCCCGCTCGGCGACTGCGAGCTCCTTTTCGGCCATGTGTGTGCTGTTGCCGCCGTCGGCGGGGTAGAAGGCCGACATGTGAAGCCCGATCGCTTCGTGAGGGCCGTAACCCTTGATCCGGCGCGCGCCTTCGTTCCAGCTGACGATGCGGCCCTCCGGGTCGAGCATGAAGATCGCGTAGTCCTTGACGCCGGAGACAAGAAGCCGGAATCGCTCTTCGCTGTCGCGCAGGCGTGCGAGCCTGCGCGCGTCGTGGCGCAAGGCCCTCCCCAGCAGGATGGCGCCCAGAAGCATCAGCGACACCGTCAATGCGACTCCAACCGTGTTCGCATTCTCCGCACGGGATTCGAGCGCCACGAATTTCGCTTCGCGCGCGGAAAGCAACTTGTCTTCGGTTTCGATGACGAGTTCGACGAGGCCGGTGATGACGCGCCGCGTATCGGGTTGGAGATTCGCCTTGATCAGCCGATAGGCGGCGCTGAAACCGGATTTCTGGCGTGCCTCGACGGCACTTTGCAATTCGGTGAGCTTCAGCTCGACCGCAGAATCCAGAAGAGCTATGCGCGGCAATTGAGCCGGGTTGTCCGCCGTCAACTGGCGCAGCCGTTTCAGGTTTTGCGGAGTCTTCCGGGCCGCGTTCTGATAGATGTCGAGATAAGTCTGGTCGCCGGTGACGATGTAGCCGAACTCCCCACGTTCGGTTTCGCTCATCGACTGATCGAGAGCGCGAGCGGCCTCTATGACACGGAGCGTATGGGCGACCAGGGCCTGGCTGCGCCACGATCCTGGAACAATCCCCGTGGCAGTATAAATCTGAAGCGCAACGAGGATCAGCGCCGGCATCGAGATCAACACGATCCCTTGCCATACCGCACCTGGCAGTTTGCGAATGCTCGGCACGACCCCAATCCCACAGGCGAGCAAACCGCAAGAGGGGTTCGCCGCGCGTCTTCGACCGGGCCGCTGGGCCCGTGTAGAGAATAACGGGATGGTCTACAGGGGCAAGCCGCCCGGCGGAACTTGGGTCTTGAGGTTCAGGAAGCCAGGATCGGGCGCACCCTTTGGCCCGCTTCGAGCCGCTCAGCTCCGCGTACGATTACGCGCTCCCCGGGGGAAACCGCACCTCTGACTTCCACCAAGGCTCCCTCTTCAGAGCCCGTTTCGACAGCGACACGCTGTGCAACTCCCTTGCGGTCGACTTTGAACACGTAAGTGTTGTCTTCGCGCAGCACGAGCGCATCGCGCGGCACCGCCAATACGTCGCGCGGTGCCGCAGACGGCACCATCACCTTCGCGGCATCGCCAACGAACGCCTGTCCGGCTTTCAGCGTCACGCGAATTTCAATGGTGCGGCTGGCTTCATCGCCCACCGGCACAATGGCGCGGACATTTGCAACGATCGGCCGATGCGCGACCTCCACATTCACCGGCATCCCTTCGTGCAGAAACCGTGCCGTATCGATGGGCGACTGCGCTTTCACTTCGATGGAATCGATATCCACCAGACGCACAATATCCTTGCCGGGCGTTGCGTACTCGCCGGGATTGATCAGCCGCGCCACCACGCGGCCGGGAAAGGGCGCGCGGATTTCACTGTGATTGAACTGGTACTCGCTTTTGCGCATGGAGGCTTGTGCCTGCGCCAGTGCACCTTGATCCATCTCGCGCGTGGATTGCGCCTGATCGCGCGTCGCCCTGGCGATGGCGCTTTGCGAAAACAGCCGGTCCATTCGATCGGCCTGGCTGCTGTCGAATTTCAGCTGCGCTGACGACCGCGCCACATTTGCCTTGTCGGAGGCGAGCTGCATGCCGGCGACGTTCTTGTCGATGCGCGCGACAACATCGCCGGCTTTCAGAACCGTGCCGACTTCCGCGACCCAGGCAACGCGGCCTTCCACTTCGGAGGCAAGGTGGGAGTCGTTGCGTGCCACCACGGTGCCCGGCAGCACCACTTTAGGCGCCATCTTCACCGCGCGTGCCTGCACCACGCCGACCTTGGGTGGCGGCGGTTTGGGCGCCTGTTGCGCCACCGCAACCGATGCAAATGCGAGCATGGCCGAAGCTGCCAAGCCCCCGATGGAACGCATATCGACTTTCCTCATGCAGCAGCCCTTAGCGGCTCGCGCGGTGTTGCTGGCGTCATCGGCGCCTCACGCAGTGCGGAAGACTTCTCGCCCAGCCGCAACATCGCCGGGATCAATATCATGGTGAACACATGGCTGACCAGAATGCCGCCGACGATCACCGCGCCGAGCCCACGATAAATCTCCGCGCCGGGGCCGGGGACGATCACCAGCGGCAGCATGCCGAAAATCGCGGTGAGTGTACTGGAGAAGATGGGCCGCAGCCGCGTCTCCAAACTGGAGCGCACCGCTTCCACCCGCGTCATGCCTTCGGCTTCCGCCTGGCGCGTGCGTGCGACCAGCAGGATGGTGTTGTTCACCACCAACCCCAGCACAATGATGAAGCCGATCATGGTGAGCAGATCGAGCGGCTGAAACACAAACAGGCCAAGGATTCGCAACGCCGCCATGCCGCCCACCATGCCCAGCGGCAACGCAATCGTGGCGATGGCGGAATCCTTCACCGATTTGAACAGCGCCGCCATGATGAGGAAGAGCAGCAATACGGCAAGACCGAAGTTCTTGCCTATGCTCCACAGCGCATTGTCGAGGTGATTGGCGGCGGCACCGTATGTGACGGTGCCGTCGGCCGGCAGCAGTTTGCGGATCT
>DASXMF010000220.1:0-28148 GCA_036495845.1 Rhizomicrobium sp. | reverse complement strand
CGTCGACATGGCCGGTGACGATGTGGCCGCCGAGTTCGTCACCGACCCTGAGCGGTTGCTCGAGATTGATCGGCTGACCGGCCTGCCATTCGCCTATGGTCGTTTTCGAAAGCGTTTCGCCCTATGCGGTGACGGCAAACCATCCATCCTTCGCGCCGCCCTTGTCGACCACGGTCAGGCAGACGCCCGAGCAGGCCATCGAGGCGCCAATGCCGATCCGGGACACGTCATAGCGCGTGCCGATGACGATGTGCGTGTCGCCCCGCTTCTCGACATGGCGCACCTTTCCCACATCGCTGACAATTCCGGTGAACATGGCGTCTTTTAGGCCCTGGCCGCGAAGCTTTCCAGCAGATCGGGTCCGAGCCGCCTGGTGCCCGTGCGGACGAACCGCGGAGCTTCGTCAAGACCGAGTGCCGCAAGCGCGTCGATCGCCGCATGACCGGCCGCGCCGAGAGCGAGCGGCGCCCCGAACAATTCGATGCGGTCGGCGTATCCGCGGTCGAGAAAGCTCGCATGCATTGTCGCGCCTCCTTCGACCAGAAGACGTGTGATGCCGCGCGCGGCAAGCTTGCCGAGGACCGCGCCGATATCGGGCCGGCCGCGCGCGTCCTTCGACACCTGGACGACGTCGACGCCGCGAGCGCGCAGAGCGCCGCCGCCTTCCGAGGTCGTGAAGACCCAAGTGGAAAATTCGCATGCGCCACGGACAAGCCTGGACGATTCCGCGAGCCTGAGCCTGGTATCGAGAACGACGCGAACGGGAGAACGGGTCTCCAATCCGGCGATCCGGCAGGTGAGAAGAGGATCGTCGGCGAGCGCCGTTTCGACGCCGATCAGAATCGCATCGTGCCGCGCGCGCAGGAAATGCCCATAACGCCGCGCCTCGTCTCCTGTGACCCACCGACTGTCGCCGGAGGCGTCGGTTGTGCGTCCGTCGAGGCTCGCGGCGAGCTTCAGCGTCACCAGCGGGCGCTGTTCGCGCACGCACAGGAAAAATCCCGCATTCAGCTCCGCAGCTTCGCTCGCCAGCACGCCGGTCGTGACCTCGACGCCGGCTGCGCGCAATCTCTCGAAGCCGCGCCCGCTCACGCGCGGATCGGGATCTTCCACCGCAGCGACCACGCGACCGACTCCTTGCGCGATCAGGGCGTCCGCGCAGGGCGGAGTCTCCCCGTGGTGCGCGCAAGGTTCGAGCGTGACATAAACGGTAGCGCCGCGTGCGGACTCGCTCGCCTGGGCCAATGCGATGGTTTCGGCGTGAGGCCGCCCGCCTTTTCCGGTCGCGCCGCACCCGACAACGATTCCCTGCGACGACACGACAACGCAGCCCACGGCCGGATTGGGCGCAACACATCCCAGACCGCGCGCCGCCAGACCGAGAGCGTGACGCATATGGCGCTCGTCGATCGGCGCAGCTTGTCGCTCACTCGCGATCACCGCCCTCCATCTCTCCAATCAGTGCTTCGAAATCCTTGGTCTCGCGGAAATTGCGATAGACAGAAGCGAAACGCACATAGGCGACTTTGTCGAGGCTCGCCAGCGCCTGCATCACCAGTTCGCCAATCACGTTCGACGGGATCTCGTTTTCGCCCATGCTTTCCAGACGGCGGACGATCCCGGTGATCATCCGATCGACGCGCTCGGATTCGACCGGCCGCTTGCGCAAAGCGTGGGTCAGGGAGCGCTCGAGCTTGTCACGCTCGAACGGCTCGCGGCGGCCATTCTTCTTGACGACGATCAACTCTCGCAGCTGAACGCGCTCGAAGGTGGTGAAGCGCCCGCCGCAGGCCGGACAATGCCGGCGCCTGCGGATGGCGGAATTGTCCTCACTGGGACGGCTGTCCTTCACCTGGGTGTCGTCGTGTCCGCAGAACGGGCAGCGCATGGCTCTCCTCTAATGGATGGATGGCGTGTAGATCGGAAATCGTCTGCAGAGCTCGGCAACGCGCGCGCGGACCCGCGCCTCGGCGCCTTCGTCGCCCCCGTCGCCGTTTTTCGCGACCGCGTCGACGATCTCGACGATCAGCGCGCCGATCTCCGCGAACTCCTCTGCGCCGAAACCGCGGGTCGTTCCCGCCGGCGTACCCAGCCGGATGCCCGAAGTGATGGCCGGCTTTTCGGTATCGAAGGGGATCGCGTTCTTGTTGCAGGTGATGAAGGCGCGATCGAGCGCCTTCTCCGCGGCACGGCCCGTGGCGCCCTTCGGCCTGAGGTCCACGAGCATCAGATGGGTGTCGGTCCCTCCCGACACGATATCGAGTCCGAGATTCTCCAACGTCCGTGCAAGTACTCTGGCGTTGTCAACGACGGCGTGCGCGTACAGCTTGAACCCGGGCTTCAGGGCTTCGCCCAACGCCACCGCTTTCGCCGCGATCACATGCATCAGCGGACCGCCCTGAAGGCCGGGAAACACCGCGGAGTTGATCTTCTTCCCGAGCGCCTGGTCGCACGAAAGAATCATTCCGCCGCGCGGCCCCCGCAGAGTTTTGTGAGTCGTCGTTGTCACCACATGGGCGTGTTCGAGCGGATTGGGATGGGCGCCGCCCGCCACCAGTCCCGCAAAATGCGCCATGTCGACCATGAACAGGGCGCCGACGGAATCGGCAATCTCGCGGAAGCGGGCGAAATCGATGACGCGCGAATAGGCGGAGCCGCCGGCGAGGATGAGTTTGGGGCGATGTTCGCGGGCCAGTGCGGCAACCGCATCCATGTCGATGAGCTGATCCTGCCGCCGAACGCCGTAGGCCACCGGCCGGAACCATTTTCCCGATTGATTGACCGGCGAGCCGTGCGTCAGATGTCCACCGGCATCCAGACTAAGGCCCATGAACGTGTCGCCCGGTTGGAGGAGAGCGAAAAAGACCGCCTGGTTTGCCTGCGCGCCCGAATGCGGCTGAACATTGGCGAAGCTGCAATCAAAGAGTTTCTTTGCGCGCTCGATGGCGATCTCTTCGACCACATCGACGAATTCGCAGCCGCCGTAATAGCGGCGCCCCGGATAGCCTTCGGCGTATTTGTTGGTGAGAACCGAGCCCTGGGCATCAAGCACCGCCTTTGAAACGATGTTTTCCGAGGCGATCAGCTCGATCTTGTCCTGCTGACGCCGCAACTCGTCGTCGACGGCCCGCGCAATCTCGGGATCAGCTCTCGCGAGATTCTCCGTAAAAAAGCCGATGTCCCCGAGCCGGGCAGCGCCGGCGGCAACCGACATGATATGCCTCTCTATGCTTATTCTGCCCCTGACACGGACCTGTCGCGGTTTACGCGCATCCACGCACCAAAGCTAGTGCCTCTGCGTTGACCCAGCCATTCTGGGAACCAGATCGACGGTCCGACGCTTCGCCGTCCGGAAACACCCGCAACTTGCCAGTGCAGGGCAGATTTGTCGCCGGCATCTTGTGAACAGAATTCGCGGCTCTTTCAAACCGGGCTCCAATTCTTCGCCATGTTCATGTTGTGTGAAAGTCCTGGATCGCAGGCGAGACTTTGATTTTTTCCACAATTGCGTTCGCGTTCGTATTGATTCCCAATGCAACCAGGATTGAGGGTCGCCGGTAACGATTGCGGGAACAGTTTTGGCCGGCTTTATTTCTGCTTGATTTCGCCTTGTCGCAGCCAATACAAGGTCAATCTGTCGAAAACTCAGCGCGCCCGAAGGAAGAATAATGAGCACATCCAGCGACGGACATGCGGCCAAAACCGACGAGCTGATCAAATTCGCGAGCGACATCGTCGCGGCTTACGTCAGCAACAACCCCACCCCGATTTCCGAAATCCCCGGAATGATCAAAAGCATTCACGCGACCCTGGGCAGTCTTTCGGGAACAGTCGGGCAGGAATTGCTGACCACGCAGAAACCCGCCGTCACGGTCAAGAAATCGGTGACGCCCGAGTATATCGTCTGCCTCGAGGACGGAAAAAAACTCAAGATGCTGAAGCGCTATCTGCGCTCGCGCTACGGCCTCTCGCCCGACGAGTATCGCGGCAAATGGGGCCTTCCCGCCGACTATCCCATGGTGGCGCCCAATTACGCAGCCCAGCGCTCCGAATTCGCCAAGAAGATCGGGCTCGGACGCAGCGCTCCCGCCACCAAGAGCCGCCGCCGCGGCTGACCATTACGTGCGCCCTACGCGGCGCGCGCCAGCTTATGAGCCGTCCAGACCTGGTCCAGCGCCGCAACCAGCGTGTCGATCATCGCATCGGTGTGATTGGGCGAAGGCGTCAGGCGCAAACGCTCCGCTCCGCGCGGCACGGTCGGGAAATTGATCGGCTGAACGAAGATCGCGTGCTCGCGCAAGAGCGCATCGGAAACCGATTTGCACAAAGCCGCGTCGCCGACAAGCACCGGCACGATATGGCTTGAAGAGCGCATCACCGGCAACCCCGCTTCGGCGAGGCGATGTTTCAGCAAGGCGGCGCGTTCCTGCAGTGCGGTGCGCTCGACATCGCTGTCCTTCAGATGCCGCACGCTGGCGAGGACTCCGGCCGCAATCGCCGGCGGCAGCGAGGTGGTGAAGATGAACCCGGGCGCAAAAGAGCGCACACAGTCCACAATCTCGCCATACGCTGCGATGTACCCGCCCATCACGCCGAAGGCCTTGGCGAGCGTGCCCTCGATGATGTCGATGCGCTCCATCGCGCCCTCGCGCGCAGCCAGGCCGGCGCCGCGCGGGCCGTAGAGACCCACGCCGTGCACTTCGTCGAGATAGGTGAGCGCTCCGAATTCTTCGGCCAGATCGCAGATCGCCGCGACCGGACCGAAATCGCCGTCCATCGAATAGACGGACTCGAAGGCGATGAGTTTCGGCTGCGCCCTGTCGACGCTCGCGAGTTGCGACCTCAAATCCGACAGGTCGTTGTGCCGGAAAATCCGCTTCTGCCCGCCGCCGTGGCGCATTCCCTCGATCATCGAGGCGTGATTGAGTTCGTCGGAAAAGGTGACGAGACCCGGAAACAGCCTGGCGAGCGTCGACAGCGTCGCGTCGTTCGAAATGAAGCCCGAGGTGAAGAGAAGGGCTGCCTCTTTTGCGTGGAGCGCGGCGAGCTCGGCTTCCAGCTCGACGTGATAATGCGTCGTGCCCGAAATGTTGCGGGTGCCGCCCGATCCCGCGCCGGCCTGCTCGATCGCGTCTCGCATGGCGGCGACCACCTTGGGATGCTGGCTCATTCCCAGATAGTCGTTGCTGCACCATACCGTGATCGGGCGCGGACGGTTCGCCGCATGAAGGTCGGCCTGCGGATAGGCGCCGCGGCGGCGCACGATGTCGGCAAACACGCGATAGCGGTTCTCATGCCGAAGCGCGGCGAGACACTCGCGGAGCCGGGATTTGTACGGGAAGCTCATGCCGCCTCTTCGCCGCGCGGGCCGTCGCCGCGGGAGATTCCACGATACCCCACCCTGCCGCCCCGCTCCATGCGAAATTTCGCCCTAGGTGCGGACGGCCTGCGCCCGCTGCGGGAGCATGCAGTATCGCGATTTTTTCCCTTATCTTGTCATGGCCCGCGATAAGCGGGCCACCCAGATGGGACCCGTACGAATCCGCGCATTTCTCCCGCGGTTCCTTGCTCTATTTCAGGCGCGGCAGCGCTTTCAACTGGGTGGCCCGCTCTCTGGCGGGCCATGACAATGAAGGGTTTGATGCGGCCGGCGGAAACTAAAGTTGGAAGCGGACCTGGTCGATCCAGAAGCGCTCGATGCGCCGCAGGCTCGTGCTCACCGTTTCGAGTTCGCCCGCGCCGACATTGCCGACCGCTTCGAGTGAAAGAAGGTGACGGTCGAACATGCCCTTGAGCATGTCGCGCACCGCCTCGCCCTTGGGCGTCAGACGCACCAGCACCGAGCGGCGGTCGACCTGCGAGCGTTCGTGGTGAACGTAGCCGGATTCCACGAGCTTCTTAAGATTGTAGGAGACGTTCGATCCGAGATAGTGGCCGCGCGTGCGCAACTCGCCCGCGCTCAATTCCTGGTCGCCGACGTTGAAAAGCAGCAGCGCCTGGACGCTGTTGATTTCGCGTTCGTCGCGCCGGTCCAGCTCGTCCTTGATGACATCGAGCACCTGGCGGTGCAGACGCTCGATGAGGCTGAGCACCTCGAGGTATCGCTTCCGCAAAAGCTGATCGCTTTGAATTGCTGCAGCTTGCAACTGCGGCTTCGCCATTGCCGTCATTGTTGACCCCAAACCGGACCCGTGTTGGCGAAAGATTAGGCGCGAGACCTTAAGGGCCGGTAAACCGTCACAGCTCTCCGCGCAACATGCGGATGATCCCCGAAAAATCGAGATTGCCGTGACCTCTTGCGGTGAACAGGGAGTAAAGCTGCGTCGCCTCGGCGCCCAGCGGCGTCGGCGCGCCGGCGCCCTGCGCTGCCGCCTGCGAGAGTTTGAGATCCTTCAGCATGAGCTGGGCCGCGAATCCGCCCTTATAGTCGCGGTTCGAGGGCGCAGACGGCACCGGCCCGGGCACCGGGCAATAGGTCGTGAGCGACCAGCATTGCCCCGACGAGTTGGACGCGATGTCGAACAGTTTCTGCGTGTCGAGACCCAGTTTCTCCGCAAGCACGAAGGCTTCGCATGTGCCGATCATGGACACGGCCAGAAGCATGTTGTTGCAGATTTTCGCGGCCTGTCCCGCTCCTGCGCCGCCCGCCAGCACGATGCGCTTGCCCATGCGCTCAAGAATCGGCCGGGCGCGTTCGAAGGCGCGTTCCGTCCCGCCGCACATGACGGTCAGCGTTCCCGCTTCCGCTCCTCCGACCCCGCCGGAAACCGGCGCGTCGAGAAAATCGAAACCCGCTTTCGCGGCCGCCTCGTGCACCGCGTGCGCCGATTCCATATCTATGGTCGAGCAGTCGATCAGCGCTGTCGTCTTCGGCGCCTGGGCAAGAATCCCGCTCCCGAGATAGACGCCGCGCACGTCGTGCCCCGTGGGAAGCATGGTGATCACGGTTTCAGCGTCGCGCACCGCTTCTGCGGCGGAGGCGGCGCCGCGCGCGCCTGCCATGACGACAGGATCGAGAACTTCCGCAGCGAGATCGTAGACCGTCACTTCGTGCCCGGCCTTGACGAGATTGCGCGCCATGGGTCCGCCCATATGGCCCACGCCGATGAAGCCGATCCTGCTCATGGCCCGATCCTTACAATCGCAGCTCCCCATCGGCGAGCGGCGCAAAACACGCGTCAACATCGGTATCGCGGATTTCGGCCAGCGCTTCTGGCCGCCAGCGGGGCGCACCATCCTTGTCGATTATTGTCGCGCGCACGCCCTCGTAGAAATCGTGCCCGGCAATGACGCGGTTCACCATGCGGAATTCCATGCGCATGCAATCGTCGAAGCCGAGCGAACGTCCCTGACGCAATTGGCGGAGCGTGAGCTTGAGGCTGGTCGGCGATTTCGTTCGGATGGTGGCGGCGACGGAGCGCGCCCATTCCGCTCCCTCCCCGTCCAGCGCGGCAAGAATGGCTTCCACCGTGTCGCCCGCAAACAGACGGTCGATTTCCGCGCGCTTCCCCGCAAGCGGCGGTGATTCTTCCAGATGGGAAAGGCCGTCAAGCGCGCCCTCAACATCGTCTCCGCCGGACAATCTTGCAATCAGTGTGTCCCACTGCGCGGCGGGTACATTGTGGGTCGATATTCCCGCATAGGCGAGATCGGCCATTTTCAGCCTTTCGCCCGTGAGCGCGACATAGAGACCGGTCTCGCCGGGCATGCGCGGCAGGAAATAACTCCCACCGACATCGGGAAAGAGTCCGATGCCTGTCTCGGGCATGGCGAAGACGGCACTCGCATCAGCGAGACGGTGGCTGCCATGTACGGACACGCCCACGCCGCCGCCCATGACGATGCCGTGCAGGAGCGCCACATAGGGCTTCGCGAAATGCTTGATGGCGGCGTTGAGCCGGTACTCGTCGCGATAGAAATCGACGGCGCCGGATGTGCCGGTCTTGCGCGACTCGTAGAGCGCCCGAACGTCGCCGCCGGCGCAGAAGGCCCGCTCGCCCGCGCCGCGCACGAGAACGGTCCTGATCTCCCTGTCGTCCTTCCAGTGCTGGAGTTGCTCTCTCATGGCGACGCACATGGCGCGGGTCAGCGCGTTGAGCGCCCTGGGCCGGTTGAGCGTGATGAGACCGAGCGCGCCGTGCCGCTCGAAGAGAATGTCCTGCTCCTCGCCCGTCACTGCCGTAACATTTCCCGTGGGGCGGTCACCCGCATGATCTCGTTCTTGCCTTCCATAGTCTGGTGAACGCGCAGACCAGACACATGGCGCTCGATGTGCTCTGGCTCAATTCGGCGACATCGGCCAGCGGACGTCTTGGCGTCCTGGCGTCTTGGCGTTTAATCTGCAAGGAGATGCGGACCGGGAACACGGAATATCCATGAACACACCTTCGGCCTCTTTTCCCGCGGTCCGCATGCGGCGGTTGCGGCGGCACGAATGGACGCGCAGGCTCGTCGCCGAATCGACGCTGACAGCGGCCGATCTGATCTGGCCGCTGTTCCTCGTCGACGGCGACAACCGGCGCGAACCGGTTGCCTCCATGCCCGGCGTCGAGCGGCTCACCATCGACCAGGCGGTGATCGCCGCCGAGGAAGCGGCCACGCTCACCATTCCCGTCCTGGCGCTGTTCCCGCACACGGACTCCGCCCTCAAGACCGCGGACGGACGCGAAGCCCTCAATCCGTCCAATCTCGTCTGCCGTGCGGTGCGTGCGATCAAACGCGCCGTCCCCGAAATCGGCGTTCTCTGCGATGTGGCGCTCGATCCCTACACCAGCCACGGCCATGACGGCGTGCTTGTCGACGGCTACGTCGCCAACGACGAGACGATCGAGATTCTTGTCCGCCAGGCCATCGTCCAGGCGGAGGCCGGCTGCGACATCGTCGCGCCGTCGGACATGATGGACGGGCGGGTAGGCGCCGTGCGCTCCGCACTCGAAGCGCACGGTTTCGGGGACACGTTGATCATGGCCTATGCCGCGAAATACGCGTCGGCGTTCTACGGACCTTTCCGCGACGCGGTCGGCTCGGCAAAGGCGCTGAGCGGAGACAAGCGCACCTACCAGATGGACCCCGCGAATGGCGACGAGGCGCTCCGCGAAATCGCGCTCGACATCGCCGAGGGCGCCGACATGGTGATGGTCAAACCCGGCATGCCCTATCTCGACGTGCTTCGCCGCGCCAGGGAACGCTTCGAAGTTCCCGTCTTCGCCTATCAGGTGTCGGGCGAATACGCGATGCTGATGGCGGCGGCGGAGAAGGGTTGGCTCGAGCGCGATGCCGTCATGCTCGAAAGCCTGATCGCCTTCAGGCGCGCCGGCGCTTCGGGCGTACTCACCTATTTCGCCCGCGACGCAGCGAAGCTGTTGCGCGGCGTGTGAGTCCCACGGGACTCAAGCGGAAGTGTCGCTCGATCTGGACGGATGGTAGGAATCGAGTCGACGGCATTCGCGCAAAATCTTGCGACGGCGGTTCTTGCAATAAGAAATTGGAAACCATCAATTCGGTTGCCGTGAGCCCGCGCGTCCTACGATATATCGTGAAACGATGTATTAAACGGCCTGGGCCAAAATTGGCGCTCGCTTAGAGGAACCATCCATGAAAAGACTGCTTTCGCATTTCGTTGCCGACGAAGCGGGCGTGACTGCCATTGAATATGGCCTCATCGCTGCGCTCATCGCGGTGGTGATCATCGCCGCTGTTTCAACTGTGGGTACGAGCCTGTCGGGCACCTTCAGCACGGTTGCCGGATCGCTGTAACGATCCGGGTACGAATTGACACCAAGAACAGCCTTCCGCCAATTTATTTCAGCCCGGCCCGCAAGGGCCGGGCTTATTCTTACCGCTCCAGCTGCGCCACGACGGCATTGAGCAACGGCGCGAGCCGGCGCAACTCCCGTCGATTGGCACCCGAGACCGCAAGCAGTTTCTCTTCTCCGTTCGCGGTCAGGGCCAGAGTGACCCGCCGGCGGTCGGACGGATCGGGATTGCGGACTACCAGTTCCGCGCGGACCAGCCGGTCGGCAAGTCCGACAGCGCTATGGGGTTTGATCACCAGCCGGTTCGCCAGATCGCCCACTGTCGGCTGCCCATTGAACGCCTTGATCTCCAGAAGCGCTCGATGCTGCTGCGGCGTTATCTTTGCCCTTCTTGCAGACTCCTCGCTGAATACAAAGAACTTCCTGAGCACGTGTCGGAAGTCGGACAGAAGCCGATAGTCGGAAACGCTAAGCTCGGCGCCCGGCGCGCGCTGTCCTGACATGCGGGAACGGTTCTGCAGAATTGTCAATTCGACCCTAGCGGAAAGGAGGGAGGCAACCCCAGCCGACGCTTGAGCCGGCCGGCAAAGCGTCCCAATGCGGGATATGGTGCCCCCTCATTCCAAACGCCGGCAATTGCTCCTGGTTCCCCCACATTTCTACGGCTGCGGTTTACCACGTGCAATCTTGAAGTCCACAACCTTCATTTAACTGTTAAAATTTCATGTATTAGTGGTGGATGCGGCTAAAAAATAGCGTTGGGAAACAATGAGTGCGGGAAGCAGCGGCCGGATTGCCGTGGCGCAAAACGCCAAAGGTTGCCTTGAAGCGTTTTATCGCAGCAACGATGCGTCGATCCGGCACGATTGGCAGATTCAGCCAGGAGGCAAGTGGCATGGTGCGGTTGGTTTTGGAGATTTGGCGCACGAATTGACGATGGTGCAAAACGTCGACGGACGCCTCGAACTCTTCTTCATAGGAACCGATTGCAGATTGTATCAGAGCTCGCAGACGTCACCCGGCGGCGCGTGGGGCAAATCCAAATGCTTCATTGACGGTGTGGCGCATATTACCGCCGCGAGAAATGCCGATGGACGGCTCGAGCTGTTTTGGATCGGAAGCCACTCCCGTCTTTATCACATCTGGCAATTTGTGCCCGGCCGCTCCTGGGAAGGTGGATCGGTCTTTCCAGGCACCGCGGAACACATCACACTCGCTCAAAATGCCGACGGACGGCTCGAACTTTTTTACGTGGGATCGGATTCCGCCCTGTATCACGACTGGCAGGCCACACCCGGCGGAGGCTGGAGTGGGTCGATTCCACTCAAGGGTGAAGGAACGCACATCGCGGCGGCACGCAATGCCGATGGGCGCCTCGAACTGTTTTTCGTCGGGAAGGATTCGGGCATCTACCATCAGTGGCAGATGTCACCCGGGGGAGCCTGGGATGGACCTGCTGCCCTCGGCGGACGGGCGAGGCAAATCGCCGTCGCACAAGACGTCAACGGGCGGCTGGAACTGTTCCACATCGGAGCCGACCATGTGATCTATCGTGCTTCGCAACGTTGGCCCGGCGGCGGGTGGACGGAATTTGCCGCCCTCGATGCGAAGGCAAGCCAACTGACTGCCGCGCAAGGGGTCGGCGGTCAGCTTGAGTTGTTCTATCTCGGTATCGACGGAGAAAACAAACTCGACAGACGGGTCTTGCCCGACATCGGTCGAAACTCGGTCGCTGCATGAAATTGCCACCTGGTATGGTGGTCAGGATTCGATTGCAGGTCCCAACGCCGATTTGAGCGGTCCAAGCCAGGGCTCGTAATTGCGCCAATGCGCAACGGCTTCCGCGAAGAGCGGCCTTCGCACCTGTTCGTTGCTGACCGAGTCGAAAGCGCGGACGTTTTCGTGGAAGCGCAAGCATGCCTCTTCGAACGGGAGGTCCAGAGAATCGAGCAGCCGACGGATCTCGCCTTCCGGCTCCGCAATCAATAGCTCATAATTGACCCGATATATTTTGCCCGGAAACAGCCGGTCGAAATGCGCCATCAGGCGCGTGTAGTCGCGATAGGCGCGGCCGAGATCGCTCAGGCGGTATGCAAATTGCTGCTCATGGCCGAGCAATGTCGAAAAATTCGAGAAGCAGCAGGCGAGCGGATGGCGCCGGACATCGACGATCCGCGCGTTGGGCAGGATCAAGCGAATAAGACCCGTATGCCAGAAATTGAAGGGCTGCTTGTCGACGAAGAATGGCCGGCCGAGAACCCTGCGCGGGAGCGTCGCTTTCAGATAGCGCTCGCCCAATTCCCGCAAAGCCGTCTCGTCGAGACTCCGGAGGGATTGCGCGTGTTCGAGCGCGTCCGCCAGCTGTGGCAGATCGGGCAGCTCCCCTGCTCCTTCGATCGCCGAATGACTCGACAAAATCTGCTCAACCAATGTCGAGCCCGAGCGCTGCATGCCGACCACGAAGATCGGATCGCGCGATGCGCACCCTGTCCCCGTCCGCTCGCGGAAATATTCCGCAGTGAAAACTTCTTCGACATGGGCCACGCGTGACGTCGTGGTCTCGGGATCGTAGGCGACGCCAATGCGCCGGATGGCATTCGCGCGTGCATAATTCCCGAAGGATTCCTCCCACAGCTCCGCGGAACCCAGTGCCCTGCCCAGCGCGAAATGCAGATAGACGCGATTTTCGCCGGATAGATCCGAACGCGCGAGCAATGCCTGCATCGCTTCGATGTCGGCGGCAGAAAAACGAAATCCGCCAAGGTTGGCCAGGCCCCAATAAGCGTCCCCGCGCGTGGGATCGCATTCGATCGCCTTGCGAAACGCCGCGGTACTTTCCTCCCGCGAACCCATGATCCGCAGCGCATGACCCAAACGGACCCTCAGCTCGCCCGATCGGGGTTCGTGCTCAACCAGTTCGCGATAGCAATTGAGCGCATCCCGATGCTTGCCCGTCGCCGTCAGGGCGAGTGCCGCTCTCACTGTTGTGCGATTGAACCTTCGCTCCTTCACATCGTCGTGCAAAGCCGAGACTCCGAAACTGTCCCTGATTATCGGAAAGCCATTCAATTCCATAGCCACGTCCGCCGATTTGCGCCTCCACGTCCGGCGCACGAACGTCGTTAATGGCGATGTCACTCTCTCGTGACTGCACCGTTTGGGGCTTGTCCGGTCATTCGGGCTGCGGGAGAATGCTGGCGAAACTCGCTGATTTGAGGCGACAAATGCGTGCACATCTCATGGCTTTTGCAATAGTGCTGCTGCCGTCGGGGCTGATGGCCCAGGAAACGGCCACGGCGCCGGCGCAGCCCGACACGGCATCGCAGGCCGCGCAAACGAACCCGGCCACCGCCGCGGGCAAAATGCGCACCGTTGTATGCGAATATCAATCTCACGAAGGACGGGTCATTCCGCTCAGGCAATGCGTTTCGGCGCACGAGGCGGAATTCCGCCGTTCGGAACAGCAGCGGATAATCCTGGAAATCCAGCAACGCGGCCTCACCGTGAACGAACATTGACGGGATCGATTCGAACGGGCGCGAGGCATCGAGCATGGAGGCAATCATGAGCGTTCGAACGATCGTCATTGCCGCGGGATTTGCCGCCTGGGCACCGCTCCAGGTTTTTGCCGGCGAGGTGCCGCCGGTCATCCAGGCGGTTTCCACGCTGCGCCCGGGGGACGTTCTTTTCTGCCGCTACCAATACCACGAAGGAAGCATCATCGCGCGCCGCGATTGCCGCACGTCGAGTCAGTGGGAGCGCCAGCGCATCGATCTTGAGCGCGAAGTGCAAGAACTCCAGCGCCGCGGCCTGCTTCAGCACTGATAGCTCAGCTGCGAACGTGCGTGAAAAGGCTGCGCAGGAGAATTTCGGCGCGCGAAGGCAGCACGTGAAGTCCCGCGCGACGCTGGCCGAGATCGACCACATTTTCCAGAATGAGCATGGCGAGGCCATGTACCGCGGCCCACACTGCCACGCCCATTGCCGCGTCGTCGAGCGCCACGCCGATCTCGACGCCGACCGCATCGGCGGCGGCTGCCAATTCCGGAAATTTGTCGCGGTTGGGCAATTGCGGGCCGAACATCAGCCGGGTGAGCGCGGGCCGCTTTGCCGCAAAGCGCATATAGGCGCCGCCGATCGAGGCGATGCGGTCGTCTTCGACGCCGGGGCGCGAGGCCGCCGCAACGATCTCGGCGCGCAATGCTTCGAATCCCTCTTTCGCCAGTTCCGAGAGAAGCGCCTCGTGACTGGAAAAATGGCGGTAGGGCGCGGCATGGCTGACACCTGCTTTCCGCGCTACGGCGCGCAGGCTGAGTCCGGGCAATCCCTCCTCCTCGAGGATGGCCCGCGCCGCGGCCAGCAGCGCGTTGTGCAGGTCGCCATGATGATAGCGGTCCCCCTTCACCTGGGCCGTCATTCCCGACCCTTGCGCAGCTTTTCGGTGCGCGCGAACAGGCTCGACGTGTCCCAGCGCTTTCCTCCCATTCTTTCGACGTCCCCATAGAACTGGTCGACGAGGGCGGCAAGCGCGAGCGAAGCTCCATTGCGCCGCGCTTCGTCGACACAGATCGCCAGATCCTTGCGCATCCATTCCACTGCAAAGCCGTGCTCGAACTGGTTGGCGAGCATCGTCTTGTGACGGTTCTCCATCTGCCAGGATTGCGCGGCGCCTTTCGAGATGACGCCGACGACGGCCTCGGCATCGAGCCCGGCCGCGCGCGCAAAGCTCAGCGCTTCGGAAAGTCCCTGCACGACTCCCGCAATGCAAATCTGATTGACCATCTTGGTCAATTGGCCGGCGCCCGCCTCGCCCATCCTCTGGCTGTGCCGCGCATAGATGCGGATCACGGGCTCGACGCGGGCGTAGTCCGCTTCGCTCCCACCGCACATGATGGTGAGCTGGCCGTTCTTCGCGCCCTGCTCGCCGCCCGACACTGGCGCATCGACGAAACCGAGGCCGAGACCGCGCGCCGCAGCCGCCAGATCCCGCGCGATCGCCGCCGATGCTGTTGTGTGATCCACGAATACGGCGCCCTTCTTCATCGCATTGAATGCGCCCTTTTCACCGCGGGCGATTTCATCGACGTCGTTGTCGCGCCCGACGCAGGCGAGCACGATATCGGCGTCTCTCGCCGCCTCCGCAGGCGTGGGTGCCGCGTGCCCGCCATATTCGCTTACCCAGCGTTCGGCTTTCGCGGGCGTCCGGTTGAAGACCGTAACATCGTGGCCCGCTCGCGCGAGATGGCCGGCCATGGGATAGCCCATGACGCCCAGTCCGATGAAAGCCACGCGCGACATCGTGAAGTTCCCTGTTCGATCGAAGAAAACTAACCGCCAAGACGCCAGGACGCCAAGAAGAAAGGGTTCACAGTGAGGCAGTGAGAATTAGCGCGCGCATGCGGCGCGTAATCTCATTTCTCACCGCCTCACTGTCTCATTGTGTCAATTCTTTGGCGTCGTGCCCCGGGTTACATTCGGTGTATGCCGGTTTCCACGGTTCGGCTATTCAGCGGGGTCGATGGCGGGCGGGCGCTGGAGCAGTGCGGGGCGACGCATCAGGAACAGCACGACGAGCGCCGGCAGCGAAATAAAGAACATGAAGAGAAAATCGTTCGCATAGGCTATGAGCTGCGCGTTGTACCGCACGACGGAGTCGAGCTGGGCAATACCGAACGGCAGATGCGGATTCCACAGCATGCTCGGCGCATTCACCGAAAGCGCGCGGTTGAACGGATTGACGTTGCCGGCGAGCTGGGCGTGGATGGTCTGGATGCTGTTGGCGAGCATGGTGGTGGTGATCGAAACGCCGATCGCGCTTCCGACATTGCGCATCAGATTGAACAGCGCCGAGCCGTCGGTGCGCAATGCGGGAGCAAGCGTGGAAAACGCGATCAGATTCATCGGCACGAATATCAGCCCCATGCCGATGCCCTGGACGAAGGAGACGAAACACAACCACCACGCCGCTATTTCCGGCGTCCAATGCGACATTTCCCACAGGCTCCACAGCAGCAGGCCCGTGCCCACCGCCATCACGTAGCGCGCATCAAGGCGCATCGCGAGGCGGCCGGCGAAAAGCATCGACAGCATGGTGCCCAGCCCGCGCGGCGCCATCAAAAGGCCGGTCTGGGTCACGGAATATCCGGCCAGATTCTCGAGATAGGGCGGAAGAAGCGCGGAACTCGCGAGCATGATGAGGCTGACGAGCAGCATGAGGAAGAGCGCGGTGATGAAATTGCGGTCCTTGAAGATCTCGCGCGGCATGAAGGATTTCTTCGTCGTCAGGATGTGAACGACGAAGAGGTAGAGGCCTAGGCAAGCCACCAGCGTCTCGATCACGATTTCGCTCGAGGAAAACCAGTCCTTGGTCGTTCCGCGATCGAGCATCAGTTGCAGCCCGGCCAGGCCCAGGCCGAGCACCGCAAAACCGAACCAGTCGAATTTCAGGCTGACGTCGCGATGCGTGTCGCGCAGGAACAGGCTGATTCCGGTGATCGCGGCGATGCCGAAAGGCAGGTTGACGTAAAAGACCCAGCGCCAGTCATAGGCATCCGTGAGGTAGCCGCCGAGTGTCGGGCCGAGGATCGGGCCGACCATGACGCCCATGCCCCAGATCGCCATCACCTGGCCGCGCTTCTGCGGCGGATAAAGATCGAGCATGATCGCCTGCGAGAGCGGCGCGAGCGCCGCGCCGAACGCGCCCTGGACGAGGCGGAAGACAATCATCTGGTCGAGCGTCTGCGCGGCGCCGCACAGCATCGAGGCGACGGTAAAGCCGGCGAGACTCGCGATGGCGACATTCTTGCGTCCGAAACGGGCAGCAAGCCAGCCAACGGGCGCGGTCATGATCGCCGCGGCGACGATATACGAGGTCAGAACCCAGGTGATCTGGTCGCGCGACGCCGCAAGGCTGCCCTGCATGTAAGGCAGCGCCACATTCGCGATCGTGCTGTCGAGCGCCTGCATCAGCGTGCCCGCCATCGAGCACAGCATCACGATGCGAAGCTCGAACTTCGTCGTGTAGGCTTCGTGGGTAAGTCCGGCAGCGCGCATCGCTCGTTACAAAACTTCAGTTACGCATTGATCGCGTTCAGCAATAAGAGAACCGCCAAGACGCCAAGACGCCAAGGTCGCCCCAGCGGTTTCACAATGAGGCGGTGAGAATAGTGAGGAAAAATTGCGCGCGAAAGCGCGCCATCTCATTCGCATTGTCCTCACTATCTTCGTGTCAATTCTCTTGGCGCCTTGGCGTCTTGGCGGTTCAAACTCTTTTGGCTCCAATGTCGCACATCATCCGTACAGCATCCGGAACCAGCGGCGGTGGCCGGTGTCGATGGTGACATAGGTGCTCATGCCGGCGCGCAGCGGCGGATCGCCGGGCTTAAGGTCGAGCCGCACCTTGACGGTGACGCGCTGCGTGACCTTGACCCAGTTGCCGCTCGCATTTTCGGCGGGCAAGACCGAGAAATCCGATCCCGTCGCCGGACTGATGGAATCCACCTCGCCTTTCCAGCTTCGGCCCGGATACGTATCGACGGTGACGTCGACCGGATCGCCGCGATGCACGTGGGTGAGATCTGTCTCCTTCATGTTCGCTTCCACCCACAAATTGTTCGTGGAGACGAGCCCCACGGCGCTCGTGGTCGTGAACGCGGAAAGCGCGGACACGACGAGCGCGCCGGGCTGCAGCGAGTCGACCTCGGTCACGATGCCGTCGAACGGCGCGCGAACGGTGGTATGATCGAGCTGCCTCTGGGATTCGTCGACCTGCGCCTGCGCTGCCTGGTATTGCGGCAGCTGCTCGACCGGCGTGGAGATGTTGCCGCCGAGCTTGACGAGTTGCGTCTGGGCCTGCTCCTTCAGCGACGCGAGCGTGCTTTCGGCAGTCGCAAGCGTGAATCGCGCCTGGTCGTATTGTGCCTGCGCGATGCTGTTGGCGCGCATGAGCGCCGAATAGCGGTTGAAGGTGACCTGGCCGAGCGCCACCTGCGCCGCCTGCGCGGAGATGTCGTTCAGCATGCGTGCGTAATCGTCCTTCATCGATAGCAGCGTCAGCCGCGTCTGGCCGAGATTGGCTTTGGCATTGTCGAGTGCGATCCGGAACTGCCTGGGATCGATGCGGAACAGCACCTGCCCTTTCGCAACATGCTGTCCCTGATGCACTTCGACATCGGTGACGAGACCGGAAACATCGGTCGACACCATCAATTGCGCCGCGTGAACGTAGGAATCGTCGGTGCCGATGTAGCGATCGCCCATGAGCCAGAAAGCCAGTGAAACCAGGGCCACGATGGCGACGCCCCCGATCATCAACACGCGCCTCAGAAGTGCGCGGTCGGTCTTCAACCGCGCGAGCCAGTCCGGTGCGGAGGACACCGGACGCGCACCCGTTGCCACATAGGGCGATGCGATGCTGTCGGTCTGCATGGCAGCCATTTCTATTCTCCCACCGCCATTGGCGGAGTTTCCGCCGTCAGGTTGTTCTTCATTCGCAACAGCGCATCGACCATGGTCGTGCGCGACGCGGGATTGACGCCGTCGAAGAGCTCTTCGCCGAGCACGTCTCGTGCCTTGGAAATCTGGTCGAGGATCGGTTGCGCTGACGGCGTGAGATGCAGACGCCATACCCGGCGGTCGGACGGATCGGGACGGCGCTCGACAAGTCCTCGTGCCTCGAGCCTGTCGACCAGGCGGCCGACGCTGATTGGTTCCACTTCGAGGAGCGACGCCATTTCGATCTGCGAGAGACCGGGCTTGGCGCTCAGCCGCGCGAGGATCACCCATTGCGCCCTCGTCATCCCCGTGGCGCGTGCACGCTGGTCGAACCGGGTCCGCAGGAGCCGCGCCACGTCGTGCAGAAGCAGCATGAGGTCACGGTCGAATTGTTGCATCGCAATATCCTCTGAGCAGAGACAATATAAGCAACGCTATTATAAGGAACAAGATGTATTTCGTGTTAATGCGCGACTATCCGGGAGCAATTTGGTGCAAGTCGGCCCTTTCGGCTCGACCGCCCGGCGGACTCCGGGCTGTCTTGGACTTTTAGCGCGCGAAGCGACCACTCGCGGGGCAGAGGTGCTCTGCCAAGGTTCCCGTATAGAGATTCTGCTTCACGCGATTCCCAGCCGACCAGAGCTCGGGCGTGGAGGAAATCGCTGCCAGGCCCAGGAGCGTGCCCGACGAGGGAACCCTGGTGCGCGTCCAGGACCCGCCATTCCAGTACTCGCCGAGAGGCCGGAAATTCGGATCGTTGCCCACCGAACCCAGCGACCAGACGTCCGTCGAGGAAAGCGCCGCGGCCGCCCAGAAATCGTTGCCGACATCGTGGCCGAGATGCGGGCTGTGAACCACGCGCCAATGGCGGCCGTCCCAATGTTCCGTCAGCGTGCGATCAAGAATTCCATAATCCGGGTCGCGCGTGACCCCGGCAGCCCAGACATCGTCCGACGCGAGGGCGGTTACCGACGTCAGCCAGTTCTGGTCAACGGTGTGCAGCCTGAGCGGGCTCGGGGTGCGGACGTGGGTCCAACTCGTGCCGTCGAAATGCAGGGCATAGGTGTGGTCTCCGTCTCCATTGCGCGGCGTCTGTCCGACCGCCCACACATCGTCCTGGCCGATCGCCGTGACCGCGCGGAGGAAACTCGACGCTTGCAGTGTTTTTCTAGTCCAGCTTTTGCCGTCCCAGTGTTCGATCAGCCCATGGCCGATATAATCCGTGGATCCAACGGCCCATACATCGGTGGAAGAGACCGCAGCGACACTCGTAAGCCATCCCTGCCCGGACGCGTCCTGCACGATCGTCCACTTTTTCCCATCCCAGTGCTCGATCAGCGTGTAGTAACCGCTTCCAACGTCCCGTTCGTAACCGACGGCCCACACGTCCTGCGGGCTGATCGCGGCCGCGCCCCAGAGAATGCTGATGGGCTTGGCGGGAGTTGGTGTCGGAATCACCTTCCATTTCGTGCCGTTCCAGTGCTCCGCCAATGTCTGATCGTAATCGTTGAGCGCGAATTGCCGGAACTGCCCGACCGCCCACACATCCGACGACGACAGGGCCGCCATCGCATTCAGCGAATTGAAATCGCCGTATTGCTTTGTCACATCGACAGCTCGAACGGTGTGCCACTGGCCGTCACAGATCAACGGGCTCACACCATCGACCGGTGATGCGCTTGCAGAAGCGATCAGGAGCCCGGTCACGCCGGCGAGCGACAACAACCCGATGCGCGGTGTCCGCCGGAATCCGGTCATTCTCTGGGACACGGGCGCACCCGGCTTGCAGCCAATCGGTCGAACGACGCGCATCGCTTCCCCGTTTGCAACAATGTGCTTGATGTCGGCACGCGAAGCCTAATGCCCTTGCATTCGCAGTCAAGCAACTGCCGCTGGTGTGGTGGTTTCGAAGTTCGCCCAGAACCCGATAATGAGATCAGGCGAATTTCGGAATCGGGATACCGGCGGCGCCTTCTAATTCGATTTCTGCTCCGCGCGGCGCAGCGCCGAAATTGCCTCTTGCAGTCCGTACAACGGAATTTTCAGCGGCACAGGTTTGCCGTCGAAACTTGCGGGAAGCATGAGCGCGGCCTTCCCGGCCGCCACGATTTCCTCGGGCCCGGACGATTTCGTTTCGACAGAATCTTCCGGATGAATCACCGGAAAAGCAGCGCATTCCTTCGGACCGCACAGAACCACTCGAAACCGAACGTCTGTCTGATTCAAGTGCACGTTCAAATAGTCGCCGATGGCGTTCAACCCTGGCGCGAATTTGAGGTAAGTGAGAAGAGACCGCTTCGGCCCCACAAGCTGAAAATTGACATCGGCCCATTGACCCGGAGTTCCGCCGAGTTTGGTTACCACATGGCAATGAAAAACCGGCGGAGCGGTCGCCGCGCCGCTTGCACCGGCCGCGGGCCGCATGCTGCGAGCCCAGGCAGGGATCTGGCGGTGTTTCAGGCAGACAAGATCCCAGGCACCAATGTGCTGAATCCCCGTGAATCCAGGCTTGATGCCTGCGGCGATCTCGCCGGGCGGCAGCGCCCTGGCCGAAACCGCAACCTGCGAATGCGACTCGCGATGATGCGCCGCGGCAAAGAGCGCGCCGATCAGCGCAAGCCCGAGAATTCCACCGGCGATTGCATTGCGCATGTCTGCGCTCCTCGCAAAAGGTTTCAAAGTGCAGGCGCGCCGGGCCAAGTCTCGAGTACGGGGCCCAGGGCCTGTTTCAGCGGCCCGAGCCACTGCTCGTAGTGGCGCCATTGTTCAACGGCATCACTGTAAATCGGTACCCGGATCTGCTCCGAACTCGCCGTCCGCACGGCGCGACTGGTTTCATAGAAACGCAGGCACGACTCCTCGAAGGGCAATCCAAGATAGGCGAGAAGGCGCGTAACCTCTGCTTTCGGATCCGCGACCAGGCGTTCGTAGACAACGCGATGAATCCTGCCTGGCAGCACGCCGTCGAAATGCGCCATGAGCTCGACGTAGTCCCGATAGCAGCGCCCGAGATCGGCCTGCCGGTACGAGAAAAGCTGTCCTGTCGAAAAATGCTGCCGAAAATTGGCGAAGCAGCAACCCAGAGGATGGCGCCGCACATCGACGATTTTCGCATTGGGCAGAATCGAATGGATCAGGCCGGCATGAAGATAATTGTTCGGCATCTTGTCGGTGAAGAACGGGCGCCCGAGCCTTCTGCGGTAGCACGTTCGCCTGAGATAATCTTCACCAAGAGCTTTAAGCGCGGCGGCATCCAGGTATTCAAGGACACCCGGGTAATCCGAACGATGGTTCGGGGCGATGGCTTCCTCGAGATGCCGGGCGAGAGCCGTGATGTCGTCGAGTTCCGTCGTTCCCTCGATCGCCGAATGGCTTGAGAGAATCTGCTCGACGAGAGTCGAGCCGGCCCGCGGCATGCCCACGATGAAGATCGGATCGGGCGCGGGGCAGCCTGCGCCGTTCCGCTCGTGGAAAAATGCGGGCGTGAACACCTCCCTGCAGCGCGCCACATACGCCGTCGTCACATCCGGGTCGTAATCGTTGGCGAGGCGCACGATCGCGTTGCCCCTTGCATAATGCTCGAACGCCTTCTCGTGGAGCTCGAGATCCTCGAACGCCTTGCCCAGGGAAAAATGCAGATAGGAGCGATCGTTCGCCAAAAGATCGGTTCGCGCGAGCTGGGCTTCCATCGCAGCAACCTCCGCATCGGAAAAGCGGAACCTCTTCAGGTTTGCCAGACTCCAGTACGCGCCGCCGAGCGACTCGCAAAGCTCAATGGCCTTCCGGTACGCGGCTACGCATTCATCGGTCCGCCCGAGCGACCGGAGCGCGTGACCACAATCCGTCCATAGATCGGGACGATCCGGACTTTCTTCCAGCATTTCCCGATAGAGGGAAATCGCGCCCGCGTAGTCCCCCATCATCCTCAGCACGGCGCCGTATAATTTGCGCCATGAACTGTTTCGAGAGTCGTGCTGCAGCAAAATCTCGAGCTCGCTTTTCGCCGTCTCGAAATCGCTGATCTCGAACAGCAGTTCCGCATAGCGGAACCGCACGGAAGCGAGGTCCGGAGCCGGTGCCAGACAGCGCGCCAACAGGGCCGCGGCTTCCCCCGGTCTCCTGTTCTGCGCCGCCGTCTCCGCCATGAGACGGAGCGCCTCAACGTTCCCGGGGTGAAGCTCGAGAAATTCCCGCAGGATGTTTTCGGCAATATCCGGCCGATCATCCTGAAGCGCCGCTGCAGCCGCACGCAGGCGCGGATTGCCAGGAAGCGGTCGCTTCGACCGGTCGTCGGCGGTGGGCGCGACGCCCTTGTCGCCGATTGTGCGGGCGCGCGAATCCTTCACAACTTTCACAACCGTACCCAGAGGTGTTCCGACAGCGCGATCGTTTCCGGCCGGATCAAAGGGTGCGCGGCGTTCCGCTGTCAATGCGCGTCGCCTGCTCGAAAAAAAGCGGCGAGCACGAAGCTCGCCGCCTTCCACTAAAGGTCTGCAAATTCCCGATCAGGGCTTTCCTGAGTCGACGCGATCGGACCATTGCGCGATATCGTCCGAGCCGCTGTTGTAAGCGTAAAAGTCCACTGTATGCGCACCCGATGCCAGGCCGCCATAGACGCCCTGCCAATTGGTCACAACGCAGAAATTGTAGGTGGTACCGGCGTAGGGACCGCCATCGACATAGTTGCCATCGACCGTGGCCTGGATTGCGATGTCGTTCACAACGCCGGCGAAGTTGCAGTCCTGGATCATCGCACTAAGCGCGAAAGTGCAAGTCGTCCTTGTAGCGCAGTTGACGGTCTTGCTGTCGAGCAGCGTGGCGCCGGAGCCATAAGCGCCATAATAACCGGAATTGAGAACCGTCCCTTTGATCTTGGTGGTCGGCGTAACCGGATTATGCTGTGTCACGCGAACGCCGACGGAGTTCGTGGATTTTGTGGCGGCAATGGCGGTGGTGCTGAGCGCAAGAGCTGCACCAAGGCAGATCGCCGTGGAGAGAAGCAGTGTCGATTTCATTGAAGTTTCCCCTTTCCCAAGGAACATATCACGTGTGCGGCTCCCTCAGCGCACCGCACACCGTTGTTGCAAGCGCGCACGCCTTTCGGCGCGCGACCTGAAGGAAATGTGGGATTTACCCCCCCTCTCGGGATACACCCCCCATAAGACAAAGAGTACTCCGCCTCTAATGGCGAGTCAAAGTTTTTAGATGCCCTTCGCGAGCGCAACATAATGTCCGCGATAGAAGACAAGAGGCGCCCCGGCCTTTCGGAACGCGAACCGCAGCACACGCCCCAGCAGGATGACATGATCGCCGCCCGGGTGGACGGATTCGCGGCCGCACTCGAAAACAGCGAGGGCTTCCGCGAGCGCCGGGGCCCCCAGTTCGGTCGGAAGCAGCGCGATGCCGTCGAGACTGTGCTCCCCTCGCCTCGCCAGCTTGGCAGAAAGGCCCTTATGGACCGCGTCCAGAATGGAGATCGTGAAGCCGTGCGCCTTGACGAAGGTGTCGCACCGGTCGGAACGGCCGTCGACGCACCAGAGGACGAGGGGTGGGTCGAGCGAGACAGACGTGAAGGAATTCACGGTGATCCCTTTGGGATGAGGGCCGTCGCTCTGGGCCGTCACTACCGCGACGCCTGTCGGGAAGCAGCCCAGGGCGTTGCGGAAGGCGCGCGTGTCGAATGTCAAATTGAGTACCCCTCACCTGCAACGGAGCGATCGAAGAGAATCGCATCTTGCCCCTCTCCCACAAGGGGAGAGGGAAGTCCGCGCGCTTGTTTAGCACCCGTTGATACAGCACTCCGAGTGCCCTCTCCCCTTGCGGGAGAGGGGTGTCTATCAAGGAGTCTCAACTACCTGAGCTTGGGTGAGGGGTGGGCGACGCAGCATCGCATGTTCGTTATCCCGCCGCGCCAGCCGCCCACGAATTCTGGACTGTCAGGCGGGCAATCGCCAGCCATGCCGCAGCGACGGTTGCGACCAGCAGCGCGCCGACGGCTTCGACCTGCGAGGCAAGCGGCAGCGACTCCGGCGCATGCATGAGAAGCAGGAAAGGCGTGAAGGGCGGAACATAAAGCAGCCAGCCTTCATGCGCGCCCAGTGCACAGGCGAGCGCGACGAAGAACGCCGCAAGCAGGATGGCGAACATGGGCCGCGACAGGTTCTGCGCCGCAGCCGAATCGCGCGCCATTGCGCCCAACCCGAACGTCACCGTGCCGTAGAAAAGATATGCGCCCATATAGATCGCCGCGGCGCGGGCAAGCATCGCGGGTCGCGCGAGATCGTGGAGAACGCGCGCAACGGATCCCGCTTCGTGCGGCGCAAGCGACGATAAGAGGGCCACGCATCCGAGCCACGCAACCAGGACCAGCGCGGAGACCGCACCGACGCCCGCAATTTTTCCCGCCATGATTTCCCGTGGCCCGGTCGCAGCGAGCAACCCTTCCAATGCACGATTGGCGCGCTCGCGGACGACCGCCTGCAACAGCATGCCAAGCGAACCGGTGAGGGCAAACCACAGAATTGCGACCATCACGAAACGCTGCGGCGCGCCGCTTTCCCGATCCGGGATCGGGGCGGCAATCTCGCTCACCGACACAGGCGCGTTACCCGTTACGCCGGCTCTGGCCAGATCGCGCTCCAGCGTGCGCGCGACAAGCAACCTGCCCTCGGCCGAGAGCGGGAATCCTTTGCTGACATGCAGTGCGATCGAACTGACGCCGCTTCCCGTCAACGTCAGTGCCGCGCTTTCGCCCTTTTCGACCACTGCAAAGTCCTGCTTCTCGATGCGTCCGGCCTCGGAAAGCGCGCGCGCCGCGGATTGCGCCAGGCGCGCATCCTGCGCGTGAACCGCCACGGCAAACCGCGCGGGAGCATGCGCAACCGGGGCAAGCGCCAGAGAAGCAACTGCAAGCACCGGTCCGATCGCCAAAGCCAGCCAGAAGCTCAACGTCGCGACGTAAGTCCGGAATTCGCGTTCCGCGATCAGGAAGGCGGCCCTGCACATCGCGCGGTACCTAGAAGAGACCCGGCGCCAGCCGGTAGCGCACGCGGCTCATGAAATCCGCATAGCGGGGATCCTTGGCCAGAACCCGCTCCTCGGCCGCGATGCGCGCCACGAGCAGACTCAGCGTCGCGGCATAGACGGCCAGATTCCACGGCAGCGGATTGTTCAGAAGGAAGCCCGCGTAGACAAGCACGTAGCCCGCATACATCGGATGGCGGACGAACGCGTACGGCCCGGCCAAGACAACGCCCCGGTTCGCCGCCGCAACGCCGAAGCTCCGCCGCAGCGTCAATTTCGACGTGATCGCGAGCGACAGGCCGGTCACCATCAAAGCTGTCCCCACAATGCCCGGAAGAAACGGATGCCCGCCCGGCTTGACAAAAAGTGCGAGCGCGGTTCCGCCGAGCGCGATCGCCCAATCGGCCGGACGGACGGTAAATTCCGTCGCGTCGCGACGGATGAGAATGAAGAACACGACCAGCCCTTCGGAAATGACCGCGAGCACGTTCGAGGGCTCGAGAGCGAGGCTCCGCCACACGCGCACGGCATAGGCGGTGAAGAGCAGCAGAACGAAGATCCGTTCCGCCACGTCCACTGCCCGCTGCAAGTGCCGCTCCGCCTGCGGCGAAAGTGCGTTGCTCATGCTGCTCTCAGCTTTCCGGCGCCGCCGCTGGCTCCCGCATCGGCCAATTGCCAGAATGCGGCTTCGAGGTCGGGTTTTATCTGTTCGAAGCTGAAAATAGAAACGCCGCGGGCCGCCAATGCCTGCAAGAGCGCAGGATGGGCAACGCCTTTTGGCAGCACCACGCGCCAGCGGCAGGCTTCGCCGAGGCGCGAGCCGATCGGCTGGACGGCGCCTCCCAGCACTGCGGCTGCAGCCGCGAGCCCCACCGGATCGGCGGTCACCACGACGGCGCCGTGCGGCGCCAACGCCGAGGCGCCGGAAAGAGTGCCCTCGAAGACGGTGCGGCCGCAGGCGAGCATCACCACCCGGTCGCAAAGGGTCTCGGCTGCAGCCATCACATGCGTCGAAAACAGAATTGCCCCGCCCGCCGCGCGGAATTCGGCAAACAGCGAAAGCATCTCCGCCTGGGCCACCGGATCGAGGCCGGACAGGGGTTCGTCGAGCAGCAGCAGCGAAGGGCCATGCACCAGAGCGCAGAGCATCTGCACGCGCTGGGCATTGCCCTTCGACAACGAACCGATGCGCGCCTTCTCGCGGCCGCCAAGTCCGACACGCGCGAGCAGCCGGTCGGCGGCCTGAAAGGCGTCGCGCCGTTTCATGCCCTTGAGCCGCCCGTGAAAGGCAATGGCCTCGCGCGCGCGCTCATGCGCAAAGAGTCCACGTTCTTCCGGCATGAAGCCGACGCGCCGGCGCTGTTGCAGGCCGGCGCGCGCGCCGAACAACGAGACTTCGCCGGCGTCGGCGCGAAGCATGCCCAGAATGCAGCGCAACGTTGTGCTCTTGCCCGAACCGTTGGCGCCGATGAAGCCCGTGATGGAGCCGGCTTCGACCGACATCGAAACGTCGGAGATTCCATCGCGCCCCGAAAAGCGCTTGGCGAGCGAGACGACTTCTAACGCGGGCGGAGACGGCACCATCCCGCATTAGCGCATGCCCGCGTTTACGCTTGGCTAACGCTCAGGGAAAGCAGGCCGACGCGGATAAGGCCAGCGAAAGACTTCCGGCGCATGCGGGAATGCGCAGGTCATTGAGTTCATCCGAATCATCAGGGTCGCGGGCAGGAGACCGGTCAAGAGCAAAACGGCGCCGAGAAGGCGCCGACTGCCAAGAAAGTTTCCCGAATGGAGCCTAGGCGCTGCGGCCCTTGCGGCGGCGCGCGACCATGCCCATTCTGAGAAGGCCGACTCCAAACAACGATAGCGACAGGGGCTCGGGAACTGTGAGCATGCCATTACCGGCGGTAATATCGCCCGTCAATCCATTGCAACCGCTTTGTCCCACCGCGGTGCAAATGTCCGATCCGAAGGAAAATCCATTTCCGTCTGACGTTCTAAAAAGGACGAGCGAAGCGAGTCGTCCAGGTGTCGAAGGCACTCGGGACGACTCTCGTCTTCGCACGCCCAGAGCAGTGGCGGCTCAGATTGGACAGGACATTATCGCATAAATCGGGGCTTGTCGCCTTTTTCAGAAAGTCGGGTTAATCGATTGCGGTTTCGTGCCACAGGGACGCGAGACGCGTTTCTGTCTGCCTTGGCCCGGCAGGGAGTGATCTACCGCTCCTTGTCCCCTTGCCGGTGCAAGTAATTGTGCCAAGCCCGGCAAGAGCTATCGCCAAGACGCGGAATAAATAGCCGGGCGCTAAGGCTATCCAGGCGAGATAGTCCACTCTTGTTCGTAGCAGACGTCTCTGTTGGCGCGGATGAACCTGATTTGGCCGGTTCGCTTGCCGTCCGTGTGCCGCGTCTCCGTGATGAGAAGTTCGCAATTCACAAAATCAGCCAGGTTCTCTGGCAACGGTGGCTGCGGCAAATTGAAATGATCGAAGTATTTTCTGACCTGAATCACCGTGGCCATAAGCTCGGCTGCTGACGAAATGTAGTCAGCGTGGAACAGCGTTGTCGTTCCTTGGATCATCGGCGCAAGGCATTCCGACGTGCGCCAACGAGGGCATCCGGGTTTTGCTCTGCCTTCCAACTAACCTCTTGGGCTCGTGCCGCAGATTCCATCCAGCAGGCTGCAATACTCCAATATGCAGCACCGACCGCAGGCTCCATATGGGCGCCAGCCAAGTGCCGGGCCTCGGCGGCAAGCCGAGTATAGCGCTGCGCCCGGTCCCCTAGTGGCAACTCGATTAAAGCTATCATAACTGGTCCAGCAATCCCACTTCTTCCAATCTGCGCGGCCAGCGATTCCAAGAAAATCTCTTGCGG
>DASXMF010000219.1:0-14054 GCA_036495845.1 Rhizomicrobium sp. | reverse complement strand
CACGCCGCCGAGATGCTGCCCTACGACACCTTTGTCGGCGAGTTCCGGGTGCATTACGCCGGCTTCTTCGATCCCGGCTTTGGGCACGAGACGGGGCAAGGCCGCGGCGCCCGTGCCGTGCTGGAGGTCAGAAGTCGCGAGGTTCCCTTCATCCTGGAGCACGGCCAGATCATCGGGCGGCTGGTTTTCGAGCGGCTGACCGAGCCGCCGCCCGAGGTCTATGGCCAGGGCATAGGGTCCAGCTATCAGCGCCAGGGGCTCAGGCTGTCCAAGCATTTCAAACATGGTTAGCGGCGCGGCTTCCAAAAGCAGCATTCGTTGTTGCGGCAAATCCACACTGTGTCGGAAATTGTAGGAGAGCATACGACACCCATTGCGTAACGCCGCCGTCCCGGCACACTTCTCACGCCGCAACTTTCGCCATGGGGGATGAGAAAGGTGCGGCGGGTCCGCATTGAAGGGGGCAGCGTGAGGCGGCTACGGCGCGAATAGCGCCGGCCGCCTCATGACATTTTCGGGCACTGTCTGCTGCAATTCGCGTTGGTGACGGGCCGCGTGGTAAGGCCACCGATATGCACGACCTCGCCCATGCCTGCATCGAATTCATCAGACTTCACAGCGTCTGGGCCGGACCGGTCATGTTCATCGTGTCTTTCGGCGAATCCTTTGTCGGTCTGAGCTTTCTGTTCCCGGGAACCACAATCATGGTGATCGCCGGCACGCTCGTGCACTGGCAGCTCAACCCCCATGGCCCGCTCGATCCTTGGCCGATCTTGATCGGTGGGATTCTCGGCGCGGTGATTGGCGACGCGATCTCATTCTGGTTCGGGCGAAAATTCGGTCACCACGTTGAAAAACACTGGTTCTTTGTTCGCCATCCCGATCTCCTCGCACGCGGATACGCATTTTTCGAACGCTTCGGGACCGCGAGCGTGTTCATCGGACGGTTCTTCGGACCGGTACGGGCAGCGATTCCTCTTGTGGCGGGCGTCATGGTCATGTCGTGGCGCCAGTTCTGGATCGCCAACGTGTCCTCGGCGATCGTCTGGGCGCCTGCGCTCCTGCTCATCGGCACGGGCTTCCGTGCGGCGACGCGGGCCGTGGGTCTGGCGCATGGCGAGGGATTGGCCGAGAGCGTCGGCGCGGTCGTCGTCATCATGATCCTGATCTGGTTGGCTCGCCAGTATGGCGCGGTCGCGCTGATTGGCGATCTGTGGCGCAAATATCGGGACGGAGCGGCGCGCCACTAATGCGGTTGCTCTCTCGCAGCCTCGCAGCATTTGTCTTCCTGGCCACATCGCTTTGTTGTGCGCAGGCAAGCGCGGACGGCGCTGCGCTGGTGTCAAGCTGGGTCCAGATGGCGCCCGGAGGATGGTCCGAGGCGAGAGCCGTGATTCGGGGGAAAACTTGTCCGGACGCGACCATAAACGGCCGAAAGATTTCGATGCGTTTGCGCGCCCTGCCGGCCAACGGATTTGCCGGCCTGCTGTGCGCGGCGACACTTCCCAGGGACGTGCGGCACGTCTCGATATATGGACACGCGTTGCCGATACCCGATTTCGCACCGCAGCGAATCATTGTGCTTGGCGACACCGGTTGCCGCATCAAGAAATGGGCGGTACAGGCCTGCAACGATCGGAGCAAATGGCCTTTCCCGCAAATCGCGGAGATCGCCGCAAGACTGAAGCCGGACCTCGTCATTCACGTCGGGGACTATCTCTATCGCGAAGACGCTTGCCCGCCTGGCAACGCGGCCTGCGCCGGGAGCCCTTCGGGCGATAACTGGCCGAGCTGGGCAGCCGACTTCTTTACTCCAGCGGCTCCGCTGCTCGCTGCCGCGCCGTTCGTCTTTGTGCGCGGGAATCACGAGGAATGCTCGCGGTCCGGTGCCGGCTGGCTGAGGCTGCTCGGCCCGCTATCGGCCACTCCACCCTCGCCCTGCACCGACCACGTCGCGCCGTGGGCAGTGCCGCTCCAGGGAGTGACGCTCGCGGTGATGGACGATGCGCACGCCCCCGATCTCTTCGCGCCAGGCGATCTCGTCGGACTGTATCGCGCCGATCTTGCCGCTATCCGCAGGATGACGCCGCCCGTGTGGCTCGCCATGCATCGACCCATCTGGGGTGTCGTACAACTGTCGTTCGGAATGGTTGTCGGCGGCAATCGCACCATGATGTCGGCGCAGGATCAGGGCGGCATTCCGGCAGATGTCGCTCTGATGCTTGCCGGTCACATTCATACCTTCGAAGCCATCAACTATGGGACGGACACGCCCCCTCAACTTATCGCAGGCGAGGGTGGCGATCTGCTGGACGCCGCACCGCGCGACCTGGCCGGCCACAGCGTGGGATCGCTCAAAATCTCTTCGGGCATGTCGTTGCCCGGTTATGGATTTCTTCTGCTGACGCGGCAAGGTGGCCGCTGGTCGATCGATGTGATGCGCGCCGACGGCACGCGAGAAGCGAACTGTGCATTCGCCGATCGCCATCTCGATTGTCGCGCAATGTGAGTGCCCGGATCAGGCGATCTGCCGCACGGCGCGAACGACTCGCAGCATCTCGTCAAGTCGATCATTCCTGAAGGGATCGAACGCCCCTGCAAAGAAGCGCGCGTAACCGCGCAGCGTCAGCGCCTCGTGAAAGCGGGCAAACTTCGTCGAGCCGCCCGGCAGATTGTAGATGTAGACGGGTCGGCCCGTCGCGCAGGCCTCGGTGATCATGTTCACCGAGTCCGCCGTGACCACGAGGATGTCGGCAACGCCCAGGATGCCGTAGTAGGGATTGTCTCCCTTGCCGTCCCAAATGAAGAGCGGTGTGCCGGCGAGACCTCCGCTCAAGATCGCCGTATTCTCTGCGCCCGTGCGGCGCGACGTCGTAACGAGCAGGCTTGCGCCCGATCGCAAGGCATGTCGCGCAAGTTCGGCGGCAAGCGCGCGCGCCTCATCGGGCCCAAATCGGTAGGCCGCGTTGCCGCCACCGACCAGAACGCCAATGCGCGGACGAGGCAGGTGGGTGAGGCGGGGCGCCAGAAGGTCTGCTTCCCTCGCCAGGCGCTCGTGCGTGACGCGATGAAGCGCGCCGATGGTCTGGATGACGTTTGCTCCTCCGAGCAGATCGTGGATCGGCGCGATGACGAGATCGAAATGTCGCGGCGAGATTCCCGGGTTCTGAATCTGGACGTTGCGCGTGCGCGGATTCATGTGCCGCACATAAAGCGATGCCGGTACGCTGATGCGGCCGGTGGCAATCACGAGATGTGGCCAGGGTGGAACCAGAGGATCGCCGGCGAAAGCATGCCGAAGCCTCAGCCGCAGATGCGGGGCAAATCGCCTCCATGGTTCCTTGAGATCGATTCGCTTGACCAGAGGCTCGACGCCCAATGCCTCGGCAAGCCCGAGACACTGGCTTTCCATGCCCGCCTTGCCATCGGTGACAACCCAGCACGACGTGATTGGAGCAACCACGTCAGAAGCCGAACATGTGGTCCAGGCTGAAGCTGCCTTCGCCGCCTTCGACGCCGTGATAGCCGAACAGCCGGCAGGTCTCGTCCCGCACGATGATATAGGGATGGGGGCCGGCGCGCGTCAGGAGTGTTTCATCGAACAGCTCGTCGACGCGCCAGAGCCTGGAACCGGAGGCGGGGATCGTAAATTCGACGCGCGCGATTTCCTCACCGCCGGATCCGCGAAGCAGGAGCGCGGTTTGCGAGCGCGGATGCCACGAATGCGACACGGGATAGATGAGGTGGCAGAACGTGCGCCAGGGCGGCGGTGCGATGCGCAGAAAGAGGCGGGTGGCGAGACCCGGTGGCGCTCCCGAATAGGATTGCGGCTCGCCGCGATAGGTGAGAGCCGAATTGAACATGTGCGAGCCGAAGCTGGTTTCCGCGGCGTGACCGCTCTTTCGGTTGCGGTAGCGGAACAGGGCGTGCAGCCAGCCATCCGCCTCGCGCCCGGCCTCGAAATCATAGGCAAGCTCGACATGGCCGAATTCCGTTCCGAGAACCGATATCGCAAGTTCCGACACATCGAGCGCTTCGCTGTGATCGCGCGCCAGCGCCCCGAATCGATGTTCTTTCACGCATACGCCTTCGGAATTGTAGACAATCGCCTTGACCGGAAGCCGATATTGCGCGGTCGACATGGGCGTCGGCAAAAGGATCGTCTCGAAGTCCCGGGGCGGAAGAAATGCGGCAGGCAATATGTGGCCCTTCCCGAAATGACGGCCAAGTCCGGCAAGTGACGGATCCGTTTCGAGGTCGTCGCGCTCGACATTGGGATGGGCCATGCGCGAGCGGCCGTTTCGCGCCGTGATTTCATATCGCGGGCGCACCATGTGCTTGCCCGCATGAATCTCGATTTGGTCCGGCCAGCGCAGGCCGGGCAGCAATATCCTCGTGCTCAAGGCGCGCGTGGCAAAGGGCGAGATTTCTTCCTCGAATTTTGCGACCTGCTGGGTGCCCATGCGCGACAGGCCGACATCGCCCGCGGGAATGGCGCGCGGATGACTGTTCTGCACCCAGAGAACCACGTCTTCGTCCTCGGCGGGTGCGGGCAATCCGGCGTAAAGGTCCGCAGGCCACGAATTCGCGTCGTGCGTCGCCGACAGCGTGGCTCCGTCGTCGCCGTAAAGATCGAGTGCATATTTGACGATGTCGTGCCCCGCCGCGCCCACGACATGCACAAACAGCTGACCGGTGAATGCCTCCAGCCCGAAACGCGCGCGCACTTCGCGGCTGTCGATGACCAGCGAGGCTTCGGGTCCCCCGCAGGATTGTGTCCAGGTCGCAAGCGCGCGGCCGTCTTCGCCAAAGAGTCGGCACCACAAGCTCACATTGGATGCGCCATACCGCGTCCAATAGTTTGCGGTGACAAGGCGTGTATGCTTTCCGGTCTCGTCGCGAAAGAAAACAAAATTCGTCGCAAAATTGAGAGGCACGAGATAACGGGTGCGGTCGGTATGCAACTCGACGGGGAGCTTGAGCGATTCGAAGCTGAAGATTTCTGCCGCCGCCGGCAGAAGACTGCGGACAGGTGCAAGCGACTTCTGAGGATCGAAGCTCGCCACGAGAATGGCTTGCGTCTGCGCCGACGCCACGTCCGTTACCGGTCGCGCCGCTACACCGCGAAAATCCCGGCCAAGTTGCCGGACGTCCTGGACGAGATATTGCGCGATTGCGATGCCGGACAGCGGATAGAACACGTCGAATGCCGCGGCGAGACTGTGCGGATCATAGATGGCAACCGGACCGCTTGCCGAAAGTCTTTCGATCAATGACTGCGCGGCGGGTGCGGCAAGGGGGTGAGAAAGCGCCTTGTAGACGGCGCTGCCGCCGGCGTCGTTGCGAAATGTCTCAATGCGCAGTGGCATGGGCGTCGTTGCGGCCGGAGACCAGGCGCTTGAAAAAGGCACTGACGCGATGTCGCTTTTCTTCGCGCGCGACCACGCTGCGATCCGTCACCCAATTGACCTGGATGACGCGCCGCTGACCGTGAAACGGTGCGAAACCATGCCAGGCCCTGGGACCGTTGCGGAAGATCACCAGCGTGCTTTCCTCGGGCGGCACTTCGGCAGCATAGTCGTCGAGCCGTGTCGGCGAGCGAAGGAGCCGAAGGCGCGCGCTCGCGCATTCCCAGCTGCGATTGGTGTAGAGGAGCATGGTAACGAGCTTCGTCGCGCTATCGGTGTGAATGTGCCCGTCGCGCGCGGTGCATTGACCGCGCACCGTGGCCATGACCGGCCGATCTTCGAGGTCCACACCGAACTTTCGGGAAACGAGCGCGCGCAGGCGATCGCCCGTCAGCTCGTCGATCAACCGCGAAAATGCCGGACCATAGGAAAGAGTCGACAAGGGAAAACTCCCGGACCGCGCAATCTTCGGATAATCGTTTTCGATTGGCTCGCGCGCATCTTGGGCGACGAAGCCGGGAACGATTGCGAAGGGAAACGGATCGGTGGTGACTTCGGCGGAGATGAATCGTTCGTAATCCAGCATATGTGCTGATAGTCCAGGCTGCAGCGTCGGCCGGAGATATCCGGCGATCAAGAACTATCAGCGGGGCGCAGGAAAAGGTAGGGATTTTTTCCCTCCGTCCTCTGCAACGATGTGGCCCGGCCCGCGCTTTTTCAGGGCGTCGGCAACAAAAAAGGGGGAATAGAGTATCAGCACGAGCAAGATGGCGACGCCCGCGATTTCGGCAATATAGACGGGCCATGGCCCCATCACATCGAGAAGCGATGGTTTGGCGGGCTTGGCGCTCAGATAGCCGAAATTCGTGTGAAACACACGGTTCGTTGCAAGCGTCAGAACGAGGTAGACGAGCGAAGCGGCCAGCACCCGCGGGATCGACGCAACGGTGGGACGCATCCCTGCGCCGAACACGAGGAAGAGGACCGCGGCGATCGTTCCGCCGTGAAAGGCGAAGAAGACGATGAAGCGAAGATCGGGAAAATCGTAGAACAATTCGGGGGTCGCGAGCGCCTGCACCGTACCTGTCAATGCCCAGAAATACGCGAGCTCGAAGCTGCGCTGGCCGGGGCGAAGCAGCGTCGCGATTGCAGCGATCGAGGCCCAGCCGCACAAATCCATTGGCAACAGAGTCTGCGCGGACAGCCAGCCGCGCGCGGCAATCATCCAATACCAGAGGATCCAGGTTGCGATCAGCTCCGCCGCAAACGCCAGACGAATGACCCGCACTGCATTCTTGTATCTCGTCAAATGCACAAGCGTAGCCAGCCCGAGCGGAACAACGACTGTGAGCGTCATTGCCGCGACGTGCGAGGCACCGAACCACGCGAATGGGGCGGCCATGGGCGAAAAGTAACTCAGATGGCCGTCGGGCGGCGAGGCCGAGGATCTGAATCGAACACTATTGACTTGATGGATTAAGTAGTGTTTTGTACCTGTGTTGTTGACGGAGCATGCCGTGGTTCGCGAGGCGCCGAGGGTGAAGCGATTGGCCGGTAACCTCTTGTGCCCCCTGAGAGAGCCGGCAGATCGCCGAACGCCAATCTCCCCCAGGTTCGTTCCACCCGACTTTGCTGCCGGCGCCTCGCTTGCCACGGAAGATGATTTCGAGCTCGGCGAAGAATTCGCAGACGTGTGGTTTCGTGCCGGCGAGCGTCTCGTCGGATTTTTTCTCGGCTTCGCGACTGTTGCGGCAGCCTGGATGTTGTGAATTGCCATACGTTGAGCAACCAGATCGAAGCGAACCCGTGATACGGTCCCGCAGGAACCGTTTTACAGGTCGAACATGCGGCGCAAGGCTGCTTCGGCGGGCGGTGCACCATCGGCGGAGTCTCTACCCCGTTTGATACGAGAACTTTCGCGGCACTACTCCGCTCCCGCGCCGCTCTCCGATCCGCTCGCTCTCGTTCTGTGGGAGAACATCGGCTATCTGATCGACGAGTCTCGGCGATTGGCTTTGCTTGAAGAAATGAGAGTGCGTGTGGGCTTCGATGCAAAGCGGATAGCGCTGGCTCCGAAATCTTTGCTTCTCGACATCGCGAATCGCGGCGGAATGCGGCCAGAGGTGCGCGTCGAGCGCTGGCGGCGCATCGCCGAAATCGTTCTCGACGAATGCGGGGGCGATCTCGATGGCGCCCTGCCCGCCTTGCCGCCCGTGAAAGCTCGGGCTCTCCTGAAGCGATTTCCTTCCATTGGCGATCCGGGCGCCGATCGCATTTTGCTGTTCAGCGGGATGGCTGCGCGTCCGGCACTCGATTCCAACGGCTTGCGCGTTCTGCTGCGTCTCGGTCTCGTCGCACAAGGCAAGTCCTACGCGGCGGCCTACAGGGCGGCGATCGATCTGGTCGAACAGACATGCCCGCATGAATCCGACTGGCTGATTTCCGCATACATGCTGTTGCGCGATCACGGCCGAACGCTCTGCAAGCGTACCGCACCTTTGTGCATGGCCTGTCCGCTCGACGGGATGTGCGCTCACGCGCCGGCCGCAGGACTGTGAGGGAGCGTATTCGCCACTCTTCGCATGCGTTGCCTTTCGTGCTAAGCAGCAGGTGCCGCGGGCGTAGTTCAGTGGTAGAACGACAGCTTCCCAAGCTGTATATGAGGGTTCGATTCCCTTCGCCCGCTCCAACAGAATCGTGTCCAGCCCGATGCCCTAAGTCAGGGCCTGACAAGTCCTTTCTTTGCGAAATCCCATACGAGTCCGGACACAAGAATGCCCGCCGTACGTAGCGCGGCGAGCAGGCCGATCATGTCTCTGGGCAGGGATTCCGGTGTCGCGGCGAGGGTTGGCGGCGAGAACAGGGGATCGAATCGCGACCCGAAATACGATTCGGAGACAAGCTCGTTCGATTTCCGGAATGATTCCTCGATCTGCTGGCCGAGCGCGTGCGAAACGACAAACCTGGTTCCTCTACGTCGACGCTGGAGGACCCGTACCATGTGTCCCCGGAACGGAACGATGCGTTTCGCGAGCCACCTTGGCAGGCGCCGGTTCATGGCGCGAAGAAAAGCCAGCGATTCGGCGTCGAGGGATTCATTGAAGCGTCCGACAGAATGAAGCCCAGTTGTGTCGAGCCCTATCGCCCGGGCGAAATCCGCGACGACATCTCCATCAGGAAGATCCGTGGGTTCGAACCGCCGTGCGACAATGTTGTCGCGTCCGAAAACTTGAGCCCATCGATCCAGCAATCGCGAATAGTCGGCGAGCGCGGGTGGTCCGCGAAAGCGAAATTCCTTCGTGCCGCCTTCCCAAACGATATTCGTATAGCGGCTGACCAGAAAGTCCGTCTGGTTTCGCAGGTAGACGACAATCCTGGTGTCGTGCGCAATCCCGTCGCAGAGCGCCTTGATGCGGGCGACCTCGCGGGGCAAGCGCAGCCTTGAGCTCAGGAGCTCGTTCGAGAGGACCACGGTGCGCGCTCCGCTGGCGGCAAGCTCCCTTTTCAACGAGTCCGCGAATCGCCGCCGGAATTCCGCGACGCTTGTTCCCTGGTCGATGCCGAACACGCCGCGCGCGCCCTCGATCCGTTCGTCGTCGAGCCCAAAAGCCGTCAGCGCATAGTGATTGATAGGGCCGGCGGCCGTGGGATACAGACAACCCAGCGACAGCAGAGCCTCGCGATTGCGCGCGAGGTAGTTGCGGATGGACGTGCTGCCGGTCTTTTCCGTCCCGATGTGCAGCCAGCACTGAGCTATCATTCGCGCACCTTGACCGCGCCCGGGTCCGATTCGGAACCTTTCGGCGTCCGATAATCGGATTGCGCGAGTCCGACCCTCAGGTCATGCTACACTGGGACGTTGGGGTGGTTAATGTGGGGCTCGGGTGGCGGTAGTCGCGTTCGACGATATCCAGGCGCGCGGACCGACCCGCCTGCCGCTGCGCCATGTCGCCGCGGTCGCTGCCGGAAACGCCCTCGGTTTCTACGATTTTCTGACCTACGCTTTCTTTGCTGTCCAGATCGGACATACGTTTTTCCCGTCGCGGGATCCGGCATCGAGTCTGCTTCTGTCGCTGGCGACCTTTGGCGCCGGCTTTTTCACGCGTCCGCTTGGCGGCATCGTCATCGGCATTTTCGGCGATCGCCGGGGCCGCAAGCCCGCGATGCTCGTCTCCTTCTCGCTCATGGGCTTCGCAATTGTCGGGCTTGCGCTCACGCCCTCCTATCGGGCCATCGGGATCACCGCTCCCATTCTCGCCATCGCGTTTCGTCTGCTGCAGGGCTTTGCGCTGGGCGGCGAGGTTGGACCAACGACCGCCTATATGATCGAAGCCGCTCCGGAGTCACGCCGCGGCTTATTCGGTTCGCTCCAATACGCAACGCAGGATCTGGCCATTCTGTGCGCGGGGCTGGTCGGCGTCACACTCGCCAATATTCTCGACGCTGCCGCGCTTGACGCCTGGGGCTGGCGCATCGCGTTTCTCATAGGCACTGCGATCGTGCCGTTTGCTCTCCTGATCCGGCGCCAGCTTCCCGAGACGCTCAACGCGCGCCCGGCAACACCGCTCGCGCGCGAGCCGTTGCGGCCGCATCTGCGTGTCGCGCTTCTCGCTCTTCTGCTTCTCGGCAGCGGTACGATCGCGAGCTATGTGCTTATCTATATGACGACCTTCGCCACCACGACACTGCACATTGCAGCGAACTACGCGTTTGGCGCGACCGTGGTCGGTGGACTCTGCGGAGTTTGCTTCGATCCGGTCAGCGGCTGGTTGTCGGATCGGTTCGGGCGAAAGCCGGTGATGATGGTGCCGTGGGCACTGCTGTTCTTTGCGGTTCTGCCCGCGTTCATGCTGATGACGCGGTTTCGTTCGCCTGCCGCGCTCTACGCGGCGATGGCGGCGATGCAGACACTGGTCTCGGTCGGCTCGCCTACCGTTCTGACCGCGATCACGGAAGCTCTTCCCCCGCAAATCCGCTCAGGCGCGCTTTCGACGATCTATGCGCTTGCGATTTCCACGTTCGGCGGAACGACGCAATTCGTCGTCGCCTGGCTCATTGCGCGGACCGGAAATCCGCTTGCGCCAGCCTGGTATCTGATGGCCGCGATCGTGGTGGGACTTTTGACAATGCTCGCATTCCCGGAAACCGCTCCGGTGGCGCAGTCCCGCAAGTCGATGCAACAGGCAAACGCGGGCGAACAGGTTTTTTGACTCCCGTTCACCCGCGTGGACCGTAACCCTACCTGTAGCACCAGCCGCGACGGCAGCGCCAACGGTCGTGCCAATACCTGCCGCGCCAATAATAATTGTAATAGCCGCCGTGCCAACGATAGGCCCAGCAGCGGTGACGCCATCCGCAATAATGGCCCGGAGCCGGCACGCCGACCGACACGCCAACCACAACCGCGGAAGCGGGCGCCGCCACGGCCAGGGTCGCAACAGCCAATGCCCCGGCCAGGACTGCATGTTTCAATTGCATGAGTTCCTCCTCGATTGCGCCGTCATTTTCATAAAACACGCCCTTGCGGGTGAAGTGGCGCAAACTTGATAATTGTTTAGCACGAAGCCCGGTCAATTGCACAAGGCGGGCTATTGCGCGAGATCTGCTTCTTCCAGAATGACTTCGTGGCCCCACAATCTGCCCAGATGGGAGCAGACTTGTTCCCGCGACCTCGCGTGCAGCGGGATTCCGCGGTGCATCTGATGCAGGAGGCGAAGCTTGCGGTCTCCCTTCAGATCGGCATCGACCACCTGGATGTTCGGATCGGCGATGCCCACATCGTACTGGCGCGCCAGGGAGCCGCGGATTTGGCGGTAGCCCCTTTCGTTGTGAATTGCCGAAACCCTGTAGGCCTGTTCGTCGGCCTTGTCGTGAAGTTCGAACAGCCGGAATTCGCGCATCAGCCTGGGACTCAGGAACTGTTCGACGAAACTCTCGTCGCGATAATTCGCCCAGGCGTCCTTCAGCGCAGCCATCCAGTCGCCGGACCCGGCAAGCGCGGGAAACCAGTCGCGATCCTCGGCCGTCGGCTGCTCGCATATGCGCCTGATGTCCGCCATGATGCCGAATCCGAGCGCGTAGGGATTGAATCCGTTGCAACGCGGATCATTGAAATCCGGCTGGTAGACGACGCTGGTGTGACTGTGAAGGAATTCCAGCAGCGAGCTTTCGTTGATCAGTCCGCGATCATAGAGCATGTGCATGATCGTATGGTGCACAAAGGTGGCGCAGCCCTCGTTCATCACCTTCGTCTGCTTTTGCGGATAGAAATACTGCGCGAGGCTGCGCACGATCCGCAGAATCTCGCGTTGCCAGGGACGTAAGGTCGGCGAGTACTTTTCAAGAAAATACAGAAGGTTCTCTTCGGGCAGCTTCATATCGCTGCCGTAATCCTCCTCCGGATCGATCGTTGGAGGCGCGGCCGGCGGCTCGATCCCGGCCGGCAACGTGCGCCACAGCTCGTTACGCGATTCCTCTTCGTGTTCCATGCGCCTTCTGCGTTTTTCCAGGACGCGTTCGCGCGATGGCCTCGGCGGACGCCGGTAGCGGAACACGCCATGGTCCATGAGCGCATGGGCGGAATCGAGCACGGCTTCCACCTCGTCGCGTCCATGCCGGTCTTCGCAGGCGGAGATGTAGCGTTTGGCGAAGGCCAGATAGTCGAGAATGCCTTCGGCATTGGTCCATTGCCGGAACAGGTAGTTGTTCTTGAAGAAGTGATTGTGGCCAAAGGCGGCGTGGGCGATGACCAGCGCCTGCATGGTCATCGTGTTTTCCTCGAGCAGATAGGAAATGCACGGACTCGAGTTGATCACGATTTCGTAAGCGAGTCCGGAATAGCCCCGGCGGTAAAGTTGTTCCTCCCGCGCGAAAAGCTTGCCGAAAGACCAATGGCTGTACATCAGCGGCATGCCCAACGACGAATAGGCGTCCAGCATCTGCTCCGAGGAAATGATCTCGATCTGATTGGGATACACGTCCAGCTTCAGGTCATCGACCGCGATGCTCTCCACGGCGCGATAGACGCGGTCGAGCGTGGGAAAATCCCACGACGACTCGACGAAAAGCGGCGTGGGTCCCATCAGGCATTCTCGCTCTTCTTGAACAGCTCGTGAAACACCGGAAAAATATCGGAAGGACGGGCGATGCGCTTGGTCGCGAAGTTGGGCCACAGGGCCGACACTGTGCGGTAGGCGCGCCACAGTTCCGCTCCGGAATCCTCGTTGGCGAAAACCTCCATTTCCCGCTCGTCGAGGATTTCGATGTAGGCGTAATACTGGCAAAGCGGCATGATCTCGTCGTTCAGCATCTCGGCGCAGCGTCGCGCGTCGCCGGACTGCGTGTAGCCGTCGGATGCCTGGGCCGCATAAATGTTCCAGTCGGCGGTCGTATAACGCTCTCTCTGAATCTCGAGCATCTTCTCGAGTGCGGAGGAGACGATCGTTCCGCCGGATTGGCGCGAATAGAAGAACTCGTTCTCGTCCACCTCCTGGGCGTCGTGAGTGTGGCGGACGAACACGATGTCGACGCGCTCATATCGGCGCCTGAGAAACAGGTGCAGCAGCATGTAGAAGCGTTTCGCAAGATCCTTTTCGCGCTCGCCCATCGAGCCGGACACGTCCATCAGGCAAAACATGACCGCCTGGCTCGTGGGCACGGGCTGTTCGGTGAATGCATTGTAGCGAACGTCGACAGGATCGATGAAGGCGATCCACTTGCGTCGCGAAATCGAGTGCGCGAGCTCGTCCTTCAGGGCAGCGATCGCGGTGCGCGTTTCCTCCGTTTCCGGGTCCGTGCGTTCGAGCGCATCGAGACGTTGCTGAAGCGCGTCGATATCGGCGGCCCGCGGGCGCTTGAGGGCGAGTCGGCGGCCGAAGGCATTGCGCATCGTGCGGATCAGATTGATCTGGGTCGGGGATCCGGAAGTGCTGATGCCGGCGCGCTTCCAGGTGCGGCTTGGCGTCTCCTTGAGAGTGGTGCGCACCAGATTGGGGAGTTCGAGATCCTCGAAGAAAACGTCGAGAACTTCTTCCTGGGTCATCGTGAATTCGAATTCGTCCTCGCCTTCGCCCGAATCGCTTGCCTCCTTGCCGCGTCCACCGCTTTCGCCCGCCGGGGGCTTCTTGACCTCGTCGCCGGGCACGAATTCCTTGTTGCCGGGCAGCACGAAGTCGCGTTCGCCGCCAGCCCGGGGATCGAGACGGAAGCGCGGCTCCCGCGTTCCTTTGGTCGAAATGGTGACTTTTCGTTCCTTGCCGATGTCGGCGACGCCGGCTTCCTTGAGCGACTTCTGGACGGCTTCGCGGATTTGGGCTCGCGCGCGGCGCAGGAAGCGCTGTCGGTTGGCAAGACTTTTTCCCTTGGGATTGAGCCGCCGGTCGATGAAATAGCTCATGACGGGACGATCATTGCGCAGGAGCCACTCGCAGCGATAGCCGGGCATTCACATTTCGCGCTTCGGCGCCGGTTTTCCGCCGTGCCGGAGCGCGCAATCACCCCGCCTTGTTGACGCGCATGTACCATTCGACAAGACGGCGCACCTGTCTCGACGTGTAGCCTCGCGCGAGCATGCGCTTGACGAACTCATTATGCTTGGTCTCGGTATCGGAGTCCTTCTTCGATTCGAAACTGATCACGGGCAGCAGG
>DASXMF010000218.1:0-5028 GCA_036495845.1 Rhizomicrobium sp. | reverse complement strand
CTTGAGCGCGGCACGCTTTTGCGCGTACCGCGCGACCAGGTTCTCGCGCTTCTTGTTGCGGTTGATTTGACTGAGTTTCGCCATTCGCGTCTCGCTTTAGTTCATGAACGGGAATTGAAAGCCCTTGAGGAGCGCTTTCGCTTCGGCGTCCGTCCTTGCGGAAGTGTTGATGATGATGTCCATGCCCCAGACGTTTTCGGTCTTGTCGTAATTGATTTCGACGAAGACGATGTGCTCCTTGAGACCGAGCGCGAAATTGCCGTTCCCGTCGAAGCTGCGGCCGTTCAGGCCGCGAAAGTCGCGCACGCGCGGCAAGGCGATCGTGATCAGCCGGTCGAGAAATTCGTACATACGGTCCTTGCGCAACGTGACCTTGACCCCGATCGGCAGTCCGTGACGGATTTTGTAGGTCGCGATCGCCTTCTTGGCGCGCGTCACGACGGCCTTTTGGCCGGCAATCGCCGTCAGATCGTTGACCGCAGACTGGATCTTCTTCTGGTCCCCCGCCGCTTCGCCTGCGCCGATATTCAGGACGACCTTTTTGATGCGCGGCGCCTGCAGCGCATTCTTGTAGCCAAATTCCTTCACGAGCTCGGGACGGACCACCTCTTCGTAACGCTTCTTGAATCGGGGCACGTAATCCGGGTCGCGGACCGCCTCCGGCGCGCGGGCAGCTGCCGCTTCCGTCTTGCCGGCCTGCGATTTCGACTCGCCTTTCGTGCCGCGTGCGCGCGCGTCGTCCTTTCCGCCCTGCGGCGGCGCCTGCTTCTTCGCGCGCGGCTCTTTCGCGCCCTTGTCAGCCATCGATCACCTCGCCGGATTTCTTCGCAAAGCGGACCTTGCGTCCGTCCGCCAGAAACTTGAGACCAATCCTGGTCGCCTCGCCCGTCTTGGGATCGACATGGGCGAGGTTCGAAAGTTGGATCGGCAATTCCTTGTTGACGATTCCCGCTTGCTGCCGCGCGGTCTGCCGCTGATGCCGCTTGACGACATTGACGCCCGAAACAACCGCACGATCGTCCTTCGGGTAAAGCTTGAGCACCTCACCCTTCTTGCCCTTGTCACGGCCCGTGGTCACGACGACGCGATCGCCCTTGCGAATTCTGGCGGTCATCAAAGCACCTCCGGAGCAAGCGAGATGATTTTCATGTGGTTGCGCGAGCGCAATTCGCGAGTCACCGGACCGAAGATTCGCGTCCCGATCGGCTCGTTCTGATTGTTCACGAGCACGGCAGCGTTGGTATCGAAACGGATGAGGCTTCCGTCGGGCCGACGCACGCCGTGAGCGGTGCGGACGATGACGGCTTTGAGGACTTCGCCCTTCTTCACCCGGCCGCGGGGAATGGCCTCCTTCACGCTGACGACGATCGTGTCGCCGACATCGGCGTATTTGCGGCGCGAGCCACCCAGCACCTTGATGCACATGACCCGGCGCGCGCCCGAATTGTCGGCAACGTCGAGTTCGGTTGTCATCTGAATCATCGCTCAGGCTCCGGTGCCGCGTTCCTGCGCGCTCGCGCGCCCGATCACTTCCCAGGATTTGAGACGGGAGAGCGGCCTGCATTCCTGGATGCGCACGACGTCGCCCACCTTGAATTCCTTGTTTTCATCATGGGCGTGGTACTTCTTCGACCGCCGCACCGTTTTTCCCATCACGGGATGGGTGAACCGGCGCTCCACCTTGACCACCACGGTCTTCACGTTCTTGTCGCTGACCACGACGCCCTGAAGGATGCGCTTCGGCATATCCGCTTTCCCTGTCTCTATTTGCCTGCGCTGCGGCGCTGTTCGCCGAGCACGGTCTGAATTCTCGCGATTTCGCGGCGCACCACGCGGATACGGCCCGTATTCTCGAGCTGCCCATTGGCGCGCTGGAAGCGCAAATTGAACTGCTCCTTCTTCAGCTTCACGAGCGAGTCGTCGAGTTCGTCCGCGGTTTGCGCGCGGAGGTCGGTCGCCTGTGTCGTCTTCTTCGCCATTTCGTTCAGACCTCGAGCCGCGCAATAAACCTAGTGTCTATCGAGAGCTTCGCCGCACCCAGCCGCAACGCCTCCTTCGCCGTTTCAGTGTCGACTCCATCGACCTCGAACAGGATTCGTCCCGGCTTGATTCGGGCAACCCAGAATTCCGGCGCCCCTTTGCCGGAGCCCATGCGGACTTCCGCCGGCTTCTTGGACACCGGAACATCCGGAAACACGCGAATCCACACGCGCCCGGCGCGCTTCATATGGCGCGTGATGGCGCGGCGCGCGGCTTCGATCTCCCGCGCAGTAATGCGCTCCGGCTCCGTGGCTTTCAGCCCATAGGCGCCGAAATTGAGAGATGTGCCCGCCTTGGCCGCGCCGTGAATGCGGCCTTTGTGCTGTTTGCGGAATTTGGTGCGAGTGGGTTGAAGCATGGCTGCCGTCCGTCAGTGAGCCGTTGCCGGATGGGCGCGCCCGGCGCCCGCAGAGCGGTTGGGATCGGAGGCTTCGGCCTGGCGCCGTTCCACGGCCATCGGGTCGTGTTCCATGATCTCGCCCTTGAATATCCACACCTTCACGCCGCAGGTGCCGTAAGTCGTCTTCGCGGTGGCGACGCCGTAGTCGACGTCGGCGCGCAGCGTATGCAGGGGCACGCGTCCTTCGCGGTACCATTCCATGCGGGCAATCTCGGCGCCCCCGAGCCGTCCGCCGCAATTGATGCGAATGCCCTGCGCGCCGAGCCGCATCGCGGACTGCACCGCGCGTTTCATCACGCGACGGAACGCGACGCGACGTTCCAGTTGCTGCGCGATGTTCTCTGCCACGAGCTTCGCGTCGATTTCGGGTTTGCGGATCTCGACAATGTTGAGATGGACCTCGTCTCCCGTAAACCGCTGCACATCGTTCTTGAGTTTCTCGATGTCGGCGCCCTTCTTGCCGATCACGACGCCGGGCCTCGCCGAATGAATGGTAATGCGGCACTTCTTGTGCGGCCGTTCGATGATGATCCGCGAGACGCCCGCCTGCTTCAGTCTTTCGCTCAGGTGACTGCGGATCTTGATGTCTTCCTGGAGCAGCCGTCCGTACTCCCTCTTGCCCGCGTACCAGCGCGAGTCCCAGGTGCGGTTGATGCCAAGACGCAAGCCCGTCGGATTGACCTTCTGACCCATCAGGCCGTCTCCTTCGCTGTGGATTTGCCGCGCGTTGCGCGTTTCTTCGCACGTTCCTCGCGTTTCGCCTGTTCGACGATGATTGTCACCTGCGAAAACAGTTTTTCCACGCGCGCGCCACGGCCCCGCGCCCGCGCATGAAAGCGTTTCAGCACGAGGTTCTTGCCGACGCTGGCTTCGCTGACGATGAGATCGTCGACGTCGAGGTCATGGTTGTTTTCGGCATTCGCGATCGCCGATTGCAGGACCTTTTTTACGTCCTTCGCAACGCGTTTTGGCGAGAACGTCAACTCGTTGAGAGCATGCTCCGCGGTCTTTCCGCGAATCGACTGCGCGACGAGATTCAGTTTGCGCGGACTCGTGCGGATCGTACGGCCGATCGCCTGGGCTTTCGAATCCGGAAGAATGCGCGCGCGTGCCTTCTTGCCCATCTATGACGTCCTCTTGGCCTTCTTGTCGGCGGAATGCCCGTAAAACGTGCGCGTGGGCGAAAACTCGCCAAGCTTGTGGCCGACCATGTCCTCGGTGACGAGCACCGGAATGTGCTTGTGACCGTTGTGAACGCCGAACGTCAGCCCCACGAATTGCGGGAGAATCGTCGAGCGGCGCGACCAGGTCTTGATCACGTCCTTGCGTCCAGAGCCTCGCGCGGTTTCCGCCTTCTTAAGCAGATAACCGTCGACAAACGGACCTTTCCAGACTGAGCGAGCCATTAAATTATCCTTGCGTCCTCTTGGCATGGCGCGACCGCATGATGAACTTCGTGGTGCGCTTGTTCTTGCGGGTTCTGGCGCCTTTGGTCGGCTTTCCCCACGGCGTCACGGGATGGCGGCCGCCCTTGGTCCGCCCCTCGCCGCCACCATGCGGATGGTCGATCGGGTTCATCGCCGTGCCGCGCACATTCGGCCGCTTGCCCTTCCAGACATTGCGGCCGGCCTTGCCGATGATTTCGTTCATGTGGTCGGGATTGGACACCGCGCCGACGGTTGCCATGCATTCGAGCTGAACGCGTCGCACCTCGCCGGAATTCAGTCGAAGCATCGCGTAACCCGCATCGCGCCCCAGATATTGCGCGTAGGTACCCGCAGAACGCGCGATCTGCCCGCCTTTGGCCGGCTTCATTTCGACATTGTGCACGATCGTGCCGACCGGCATCGCCGCAAGCCGCATCGCATTGCCGGGCTTTACGTCCACCCTGTCCCCGGAAATCACCGTGTCGCCGACCGCCAGACGCTGCGGCGCAAGAATGTAGGCTTGCTCGCCGTCCCTGTATTTCACGAGAGCGATGAACGAGGTCCGATTGGGATCGTATTCAAGGCGCTCCACCCGACCCGGAATATCGAATTTTCGCCGCTTGAAGTCGATGATGCGGTAGCGCTGCTTGTGACCGCCGCCTTGCCAGCGCACGGTCACGCGGCCCGTATTGTTGCGTCCGCCGTGGCGCGTCTGCCCCTCGGTCAGCCCCTTGACCGGAGCGCCCTTGTGGAGCTGCGAACGGTCGACGAGCACGAGCTGGCGTTGTCCCGGTGTGGTGGGCTTGTACTGTTTGAGCGCCATGTCAGAGCCACGTCGTGATATCGATCTGGTAACCCTCTTTGAGGGTCACGATCGCTTTCTTGGAATCGCTTCGCAGATAGGGGCGCCCGCGGAACGTTTTTGGCTTGCCCTTTTGCCGAATGACGTTGACCGCCTTCACCTTGACCTTGAATAGAGCTTCGACAGCCTTCGCAATGTCCGGCTTGGTGGCCGTTGTCGCGACGCGGAACACCACCTGGTTGCGTTCGCTGAGCTGCGTCGCTTTTTCCGTAATGACAGGCGACAGGATGACGTCGTAGTTGCTCATGACAACCGCTCCTCGATCGCCTTGACGGCAGCGGTCGTCAGCACCAGCTTGT
>DASXMF010000217.1:0-14144 GCA_036495845.1 Rhizomicrobium sp. | reverse complement strand
GGCGCAACAGCTCAGGCAAACCTTGCCTGCTGTTTTTCCGAAGATTGGGCACGCGGAGGCGCGGAGGAGTCCGGGTGGAATATTTACAATGAGACAGCGAGGCAGTGAGAGCGGTGAGGAAGAGATAGCGCGCGGAGCGCGCAAAAAATCCCTCGCTGCCTCGCCGCCTCATTGTGAATCTGTTTCTTTCCGCGCCTCCGCGCCTCCGCGTGAACCTCTTGTCGGAAAATTCGCAGCCCCGAGCGGAGCACGCCCTCGCGGTGAACGACGATCCGAGGCGGCGTCCTGGCGGTCCATCTTTTCCCGGAAAAGCGTATCGACGGCCGGTTGCATCGTTCTTATTACCGTGGTAATGTGCGCATATGACGATCGCCCAGTCGAAACTCACCGCTCAGGGTCAGATTTCCGTGCCGTCCGAAATACGGCGACGGCTTGGCGTCGGTCCGGGCTCGGTCCTCGAATGGGAGGAGGAGGGAGGACGCATCGTCGTGCGCAAGGCGGGTCGGTACAGTTCGGAGGATCTGCATCGGGCGCTTTTCCCGGAAGGGCAGTCGAAAGGGCCTCGTGTGGACGTCGACGACGCCATTCGTGCGCATATCCGCAAGAAGCATGCACGCGATTGACACAAACGTCCTTGTGCGCCTGCTCGTCCGGGACGACAGCCGGCAGGTCAAGCTTGCCGAAGCGTTCGTTTCACGAGGGGCCTGGGTGTCGCAGCTCGTTCTTGCAGAAACGGCGTGGGTGCTCGAATCCGTTTACAATCGCACGCCGCGACAGATTGCGGCCACCGTCGAAGGCCTGTTGAACCATCGCGACCTGGTGGTTCAGGATCCGGAAATCGTCAGCAAAGCGCTGGAAAGGCTTCGCGGGCGTCCCGCGACGGAATTCACCGATTGCCTCATACTCGAAAACGCCCGCAAGTCCGGCCATTTACCGCTCGGCACGTTCGACAGAAGGTTTGCGAGGCTGGAAGGAACGACGCAGCTCTGAACTGCGCCTGTTGGTCGGGTGCATCGCGGCGGTGGCGCCAAGCCGCCAAGGAGAAAGATTCACCACAAAGGGCACGAAGGACACCAAGAAGTTTTTGCGCGCATTCGCGCGCCGTCTTTTCCTTCGTCGTCTTCGTGACTTCGTGGTGAAACTGTTTCCGGGCCGTCTTGGCGCCTTGGCGGTTCAACTTTCTCTTCCGTGAAACACGGAATCACAACGAAGGCACGAAGGACGCGAAGCAGACAATTGGCACGCGGAGACGCGGAGGCGCGGAGGAGTCCGCGTGGAATATTTACAATGAGGCAGCGAGGCAGTGAGAGCGGTGAGAAAGAGATAGCGCGCGACCCGCTGCGCCGTGCGCGCAGCGCGGCGAGAGCGCGCAAAAAATCTCTCACTGCCTCACCGCCTCACTGTGAAGCTGTTTCTTTCCGCGCCTCCGCGTGCCCATTCTTCGGGAAAACAGCACGCAAGCTTTGCCGCGCGCCACTGATGCGTCCAACCAATCGAGACATACTCTGCGTGCAATTTCCCCGGACAGCCCTGCGCGCAAGCGGGAATGACACGCTGGGTTGCCTGGTTGTTACGTGCCGAGATCGTGCGGGGATGAAGCGCTTATTACTATGTCACCTTAATTCCCGCCATTGTCGTCGCCGTCGGGAGGTGGCGGCGGAGGCGGGGGTGGACGCGGCCGTTCCTCGCGGTGAACGACGATGGCAGGCGGCGGCTCCGGGGAGAACTCGTCGGGTGGCGGCGGCGGCGGGCGCTCCTCGCGATGAACGACGATCGGGGGCGGCGGCCCGGCGGAGAGATCGTCCGGCGGCGGGGGCTCCGTTCTGTCCTCGTGATGCACGACGATGGGCGGCGGACCTTCGTCGGGATCGCGGACCGGCGGCGTGTCGATCGCGTCCGGGCCGCGCGGCGGACCGCTCTCCACGTCGCGTTGGGTCTCGCCACGGTCCGGCGGGGGCGGGGCTTCGGCATGCGAAGAGCCTCTGGAGTCGTCCACCGAAGCATGCGGCCTGGGCGGCGGGGCATCATGTCCCTTCCCGAGCAGCCAATCCCAGAAATTGCCGGATTCGTTTTGCTGCGCCGGAGCCTGCGCGCCTTCCTCGTCCGGGCCGGGTTCGCGCGTACTGGCGTCGTTCGATGCCGTGGACGAGTCGGGGTTCGTGGCCTCCTCGTCGGCGCCCGCGGATTCTGTGTCGCTGACATCTTCGGGCGGCGGCGCGGCGGATTTGTCGAGCGCCCTTGCCGGCAACCCATGTTCGGCCGCGACCATGACGTCTCTCCAGATGGCCGCCGGCAGAGTTGCGCCCGTCACATTGCGCATGGGCGAATTGTCGTCATTGCCGACCCACACGCCGGCCACGTAGTCCGGAGTGAAGCCGACGAACCAGGCGTCGCGGTAGTCCTGGGTCGTACCCGTCTTGCCCGCGGCCTCGCGTCCGGGGAGTGCGGCCGCGCGGCCGGTGCCTTCGACGACCACACCGTAGAGCATTCCCGTCAGGTCGCGATCGACATGGGATGCGATGATGCGGTCGGGCTCCTTCGCCTTTCGCTCATAAAGATTGCGATGCGCCCGGTCCTCGATTTCGGTGACAAGATACGGCGATGCACGCACCCCGCCCGAAGCGAACACCGCATAGGCGCTGGTGAGTTCGAGCGGCGTCACCACGGACGTGCCGAGCGCAAGCGACGCATTGGGCGCGAGCGGCGAAGCGATGCCGCAGCGATGGGCGGCGTCGACGACGTTGGTGATGCCGACCTCCTGCGCCAGACCGGCGGTCACCGTGTTGATGGAATGCGCAAGCGCGCTCGCCAGCGTCACGGTGCCGTAGCTGCGCCCGCCGTAATTGGTGGGAGTCCAGCCGTTGATGTCGACCGGTGCATCTTCGCGCTCGTCCCAGGGCGTGAAGCCGTTCTCCAGTGCCGCGAGGTAGACGAACGGCTTGAAAGCCGAGCCCGGCTGACGTTTGGCCTGGGTGGCGCGGTTGAACACGCTCGAATCGTAGTCGCGTCCGCCGATCAGGGCGGAGACCGCGCCGTCCGGCTTCATCAGCACGATCGCGCCTTCGCTGGCGTGCGCGCGCCGGCCGCGCGCGTTCAGCGTGTGCGCCAGCGCGTGCCGCGCGGCTTCCTGGAGCCTCGGCTCGAGCGTGGTGTGCACGATAAGGTCCGTGGCGTGTTCCTGGCCATCCGAGCCGACGAGATTGAGCGCTTCGTCCGCGGCCGTATCGAGAAAGAAGTTCCGCGCATCGACGATCGAGCGGTCGCTGATCGAAGCAGGATTCCGGATCGCCTCTTCGGCCTGATCGGGGGTGATCGCGCCGGTGTGCACCATCGCGCGCAGCACGAGGGCGGCGCGCTGCTGTGCGGCCGCGAGATCGCGGCGCGGCGAAAAGGCCGACGGGGCACGCGTCAACGTCGCCAGCATCGCCGCTTCGGCGAGCGTGAGATTGCGCGCCGATTTGCCGAAATAGACGTGCGACGCGCCGTCGACGCCATAGGCCCCCGATCCCAGATAGATCCGGTTGAGATAGAGTTCGAGGATCTGTTTTTTGGTGAGAGATTTCTCGAGTGCCGCCGCGTCGATCAGTTCTTCGTATTTGCGCACGAACGTTCGCTGCGGAGTGAGGAAGACGATCTTTGCCGTCTGCTGCGTGATCGTGGACCCGCCCGCCACCACGTGACCGGCGCGCAGGTTCATCCAGGCTGCGCGCAGAAGCCCGCGGACGTCGATCCCGTCGTTTTCGTAAAAGCTGCGGTCCTCCATCGCGATGAACGCGGCGGGCAAATAGGACGGCATGTCCGCGAGCCCCAGACGCTCGCCGACGATGGCGCCGCGGCGGCCGGCGATGTTTCCCTGCGCGTCGAGAAAGGTGAACGCTATCGGCCTGTTCGCTGCGTAGAGATCCTTCTGTGGGTCGATGTCGGGCGCGGTCCAGACGAAATAGCCCGGCGCGAGATAGAGCAGCACCAGGGGAATCGCGACAATTCCCAAAACGATCCAGAGCGTCCAGCTTACGCCGCGCTTGTGGCGCGCGACCCAGATACGCGAGGCCTCCAGCTTCTCCGACAATTGATCGCCCGGCATGATGCTCCCGATTTCTCGACGGCCATTGCGGCAGTTTCAAGACTGCAAACGGGCCTCCGCGCGCGCGTCACACGGATCGGCGCGTCCCATTGCCCGGTAACGCAAAACCCGACGATTTGAGCCTTGTTCTAACATCCTTCGACAAGCTCAGGATGAGGAGGTTACCCTCATGGTGAGCCTGTCGAACCATCCTTCGACAAGCTCAGGATGAGAGGCGGGCGGGGCCGTTCATCCGCCATTCATTGCAAAATCGGTAGAAAAGCTCATGTTCAGGCGCGCTGTCCCGGCGATTTTTCTGGCGCTCGTGGCGATCTGCTCGCCCGCAATTGCGCAGGGGCGGCACATTGTTCCCTACGGATACAATGTCCAGCCGCTCGACCGCATTCTGCCCGGAATCCGCAATGAGCGACCGGGCCGCTTCTACGATGCGGAAGGACCGTTCGCCGATCCGATGGGCGGATGGCACTATCGCATCAAATGGCTGACGCCGGAGGGCCGCGTCGTGTGGCTCGACGCCGATGCGAGAACGGGCCATGTGCTCGGTCCCTACAGGGGCTATGCTGGCATGGGAATGCCGCCTAGCGGGTTGCGATTCTTTCCCTATGGTCCCCCTCCGCGCGGACCGGGTCCGCGCCCGGGATTTGGCGGCCGCTTCGGCGGATGGCGGCCCGGCGGATGGCGACCGGGCCCACATTGGCGTGGCCGCTGAGAGTCAGATGATCGATGCACAAGAAAAGATTTAACGCGGAGGACGCGGAGGATGCGCAGAGGTCGCAGAGGAAGAACCGCGCGCGAAGCGCGCAACTTTTTTCTCCGCGTCCTCTGCGATACCTCTGCGTCCTCTGCGCTAAGTCTTCCTTCTTGTTTCCCGGTTCGAGGGAATAGATGCGTATATTGCTTGTCGAGGACGATCAGGATCTGCAGCGCCTCTTGAAAAAAGCGCTCGGCGATGCGGGCTATGTGGTCGACAGCGCGAGCGACGGCGAAGAAGGACATTTTCTCGGCGACACCGAGCCCTACGATGCGGTGATTCTCGATCTCGGCCTGCCGAAGATGGACGGTGTGCGCGTGCTCCAGGAATGGCGCAAGGCCGGCCGCAAGATGCCGGTTCTGATCCTCACCGCGCGCGACCGCTGGAGCGACAAGGTCGCGGGTTTCGACGCCGGCGCCGACGATTATCTGGCAAAGCCGTTCTACACCGAAGAGCTGCTCGCGCGCGTGCGTGCGCTGCTGCGCCGGGCCGCGGGCTTTGCAACGTCGGAAATCGAGATCGGCGCCCTGCACATCGACACGCGCGCCTCGCGGGTGACGCTCGACGGAAATCCCGTGAAGCTCACCTCGCTCGAATACAGGCTGCTCGCCTATCTGGCCCATCACCGCGGACGGGTGGTTTCGCGCACCGAGCTCGTCGAACATCTCTATGATCAGGACTTCGACCGCGATTCGAACACGATCGAGGTGTTCGTGGGGCGCTTGCGGAAAAAGCTCGATGCGAATTTGATCCAGACGGTGCGCGGACTTGGCTATTGTCTCGACACTCCGGATGCGGCTCAGGCCGCGGACGCGCCGCGCTAGCGCGACGGGGCAGCGGGTCGCGCGAAGGTTTGATTCCCTCGCCGCGCGGCTTATTGCCGCCGCCGCCATCTGGACGCTCGCCGGCCTGCTGGTCGGCGGTTATCTGATATCCGGAGTCTTCCGCTCCTCAGTCGAAGGCAATTTCGACGCTGGGCTGAAATCCGAACTCGACGAGATGATCGCGGCGGCCGAGCCCAACGCGCAAGGCGAAGTCTCGCTGCAGGGCCGCTTCACCGACCCGCGCTTCGAGCGCGTCTACTCGGGCTGGTACTGGGAGATCACGCCGGAAGGCGCCGGCGGGCCGCAGACCAACAATGCGCAGATCTCGCGCTCGCTGTGGGACCGCACCATCAAGGTCACCGATTTCCGTACGAGCAAAGGGCTCGTCTGGGGCCACGGCCAAGGCCCCGACAATCAGAATTTGCGCTTCGTTGCGCAGCGCATCGAATTTCCCGTGACGCCCGGCGTGCCCAAAGCCGGCATGCGGAGTTTCTCCTTCCTCATAGCCGGAGACGAGGCGGAGCTCGAAAGGGAAGTGGCCAATTTCAACGGCACGCTGTTCTGGTCCTTTGCTGTTCTGGGAGTGGGGCTGATCGGCGCGATCTTCGTGCAGGTGCGCATCGGCCTGCAGCCCCTGGATCGCGTGAGCCACGCGCTCGCGCGCATCCGCGACGGCAAGGCCAGGCGTCTCGATGGAGAGTTTCCCTCCGAGATCGCGCCGCTCGCCACCGAGCTGAACAGCCTGATCGAGCACAGTGCGGAAGTGGTCGGCCGCGCGCGCACGCATGTTTCGAACCTTGCCCATTTCCTCAAAACGCCGCTCACGGTTCTCGCCAGCGAAGCCGGCGCCCATCCGGGCGTGCTCGCCGACGCGGTGCTGCGCCAGGTCGCCACCATGCGCCGCCAGGTCGATCACTATCTCGCGCGCGCCCGCGCCGCCGGCGCCGTCGACGTGCTGGGCAACCGCACGCCGGTCAAACCCGTCATCGACGACCTGTCGCGCGTGCTTTCGCAGATTCACGCGGGCCGCGGCCTCGCCATCGATGTCGATTGTCCGCGCGATCTCGCTTTCCGGGGCGAGCGCCAGGACCTCGAGGAGATGGCCGGCAATCTCATCGACAACGCCTGCAAATGGGCGCACGCGCGCGTCGCCATCGTGGCGCGGCGGAATTCGGGAAGCTCGTTCGAGATCAGCGTCGGCGACGACGGCGACGGTCTCGACAGGGAAGAGCGCGCGCGCGTCGGCGAGCGCGGCGAGCGGCTCGACGAAAACATTCCGGGCAGCGGGCTCGGCCTCGCCATCGTGCGCGACATCGCCAAACTCTATGGCGGGTCGATTGCGCTCGGCGACAGCGCGCTCGGCGGCCTCGAGGCGAAGCTCACACTGCCGGCGATGGCGTGAGGGTGCGCGCGATGTTTCCCGTGAAACAATCGTTTGCATTCTGGTTCGCGCATCGTCTGATAAAATCCGGAAATACAGGCAAAGCGGCGATTGCGCGCCTGTTACCGAAGAAAATCGAATCGCGGCGAACGCATTGAAATTCAAGAACGATCCGGATGGCGTTCGCACAATGTCACCGCCGCGGAATAGAATTCCCCTGTAAATCGCCTGATAAACAGGAAAACGCGCTCAGATCGTGCCTTCTTTCTCAAGCGCGACGATCTCGGAATCGCGGTATCCGAGTTCCGCAAGAATCTCGCGATTGTGTTCTCCGAGGAGTGGCGGGCGCCTTCGAATTTCACCCGGGGTCGCGTGCAGTTTGACGGGCGTGGCGGCGATCGGCGCTGAACCGATTCCGGGAAAGTCGATCGCGGTCAAAAAATCGCTCGCGCGAACATGCGGGTCCTCGAGCGTTTCGCGCATCCGGTACACAGGTCCCGCGGGCACGCGCGCGGCTTCGCATTCGGCAATCACTTCGGACGTGCTGCGCGCGGCGCACCATTCCGAGATGCACGTGCTGACGATTTCGCCATGATCGCCACGCGCCTTGTCGTTGGCAAATCGCGAATCTTCGATCCATTCCGGCGCGCCGATGAGTCTGGCGACCCGCCGGAAGAGCGGATCGCCGTTGACCGCAATCATCACCCAGCCGTCGCGCGTGCGATAGATGTCGGACGGCGCTGCCGTCTGGCTGCGGTTGAGCGTGGGCTTGCGGCCAGTCGTGAGCACCGACTCCTCGATCAGCATGGGACTGAAGAAACTGACTGCGGTGCGCAACAGCGCGCCTTCGACCAGTTGACCGCGACCGCTCCTGTCGCGTTCGCGCAACGCGGCGACAACACCGAGCGCGAGCAGCGACGCCGTTCCGAAATCGACCCAGGACGCGGCCGCGCGCACCGGCTGGTCCTCGCTACCCGAAAACCATGCCGAGCCGCACATCGCCTGCGCGATGCCGTCGAAGCCGACGCGATCGGCATAGGGACCTTCGAGACCGAAGGCGGAAACCACGCCAAGGATCGCGCGCGGATTGAGCGCGGAAACGGTTTCGTAGTCGAGACCGATGGCGGCGAGCGTCTGGCGCGGCAGATTGGCGACGACGACATCGCTTGCCGTCACGAGCCGCCGCACCACCTCACGGCCGGAGGGCGTCGAGGGATCGAGAGTGAGGCTGCGCTTGTTGCGGTTCATCTGCAGAAACAGCGCGCCTTCGCGGGGCGCGCCGTCGGGCGTCTCGCCGAGCGAAATCATGGTGCGGTCCTCGCGGCCCTCGCGCTTCTCGACGCGGATCACGTCGGCGCCAAGATCGCCAAGCAGGGCCGCGCAAAACGGCCCTGCAATGTAGCGGCCGAAATCGGCCACCTTCACGCCTTCAAGTGGTCCGGCCATGACATCCCTCCGCTCGCGCCCGCGAGCATAGCGCGGCGGCACGGCGACCGGGACTCGACGGCATCGGCGCCCCGTGCCAAACGGTCCCGACTCTGCAGAGAATTGCACCGCCATGCCGCCCAGAGAGAATCCGCTGAAGCTCAATCCCCTGCAATTGCGCACGCTCACCGTTCTGCAGGCGCTCGCGCGCAATCCGGGCACGGCCGGCCGGGGCCCGGGCGCAGGCGAAATGACCGTCGAGCGCTTTCCCGAGGCGCATGGCGAGCATTTCCATCTGGGCGAATTCGTGGTGGCGACCAAGGACGCGAGCGGTCTCTACAACGAGAAAGTCTGGCACGCGCTCGAGCGCAAAGGACTCGCGCGCGCCGACTGGCCGCACCGGGTTACATTGACGCCGGCGGGGCTGGCCTACGAAACGGGACTCGCAGAAGAGATCCTCCGCAAATCGCCTCATTGAGCCGGCTACGATTTGATTCTTTCGAGTGCGACAAACGGTTTCGTGAACATCGCGCGGCCGGCAGGGCTCGCGAGGAATGCGTCGAGAGCGGCGGGCGATGCTATGAGCGTCACGTCGCCATATTCTCCCTGCTCGACGGTCCCCGGGATCTTTCCTGCCCTGACGGCCGCTTTCGCGGCGTCGTCGTCCATCAGATAGAGGACGAGCGATCCGTCGGCGCCGGCGCGATAGAGAACCGGCACATGCGCGAGCTTGGGATCGCCGGGCTTGCCGGCATCTTCGGTTTCGCGCGCATCCATATAGGTGTAGGCGCCGAGGACCGCGGTACGGATGTCGAAGTTCATCCAACCGCCCTTGTCGCCGGACGCCGGGGGCTCGACGAACACGACTTTCATCGAGCCGTCGTCTTGCGGGAAGAATGTGAAGTACGCGGTTGACGACTCGCCGGGCCGTGTCTTCCACATGCCGGTCAATTGCGGATCGGGTCTGTATCCGGCGGTCGAGCCGATGGGAGAGGTGCTTGCGACGGGAAGGCACGCGGTCGAGAGCAGCGATACGCCGATCGCGAGTGCGGACCGGATCCAGTGGCGAGTCATGATTTTGTCCCCCTTCGAGCACAGAGCAGAGGCCGAGCAACAATTCCAGCGAAAGCGCGGCACCCGGTCCCGTTGGATAGGACGATTCGTGTCTCTATAGTTTGTCGGCCCAGGAGAGCCTTCGATGAATCCCAAAAAGCGCCGCCGGCTCTGGTTTGTGGCGGCCCTCATTGCCGCAAGCGCAGGCGGGACCGCGCTCGTTCTCTCCGCGCTGAAACAAAACATCGTCTACTTCTACAGCCCGAGCGATCTCGCGGCGAAATCCGTCGAACCCGGCGTCGCGTTCCGCATCGGCGGTCTGGTGGCGCAGGGCAGCGTGAAGCGCGGTCCGGGCGCAGATGTAAGGTTTGTGGTGACGGACGGTCGCAAGCAAATCCCCGTGACTTATACGGGCGTGTTGCCGGATCTGTTCCGTGAAGGGCAGGGCGTCGTCGCTACGGGCGCGCTCGATACCGGCGGCGTCTTCGCGGCCAGTGAGATTCTCGCCAAGCACGATGAACGCTACATGCCTCCCGAAGTCGTCGATGCTCTGAAGCGCGCCGGACGCTGGAAGGAGCATGGCTCGTGACGGGCGAGATAGGTCAGCTCGCGCTCTGCCTGGCACTTGCGCTTTCCTTCGTACAGTCGGGTGCGGGGCTGATCGGAGGGCTCGGAGAATCCTCTCTCGCGCGGCGCGTCTCATCGAGCGCAGCGCTCGGTTTTGCCGTGTTCGTTTGTGTCGCCTTCGGCGCCCTCGTTTCGGGTTTCGTCACGTCGGATTTCAGCATTCTCGACGTGGCCCAGAACTCCCACACGCTGAAGCCGCTGTTCTACAAGGTGACGGGCGTGTGGGGGAACCACGAAGGCTCGATGGTTCTGTGGGTACTGGTGCTCGCCGTCTATACGGTTTGCACCGCGCTCGGAGAACGCGGAAGCGCGCGCCTCACATCGGCCGCGCTCGGAGTCGAAGGTCTGATTGCCGCCGCTTTTCTCATCTATATCCTCTTTGCCTCAAATCCCTTTTTTCGACTCGATCCTCCGCCCATCGAAGGCGCGGGACTCAATCCGCTCCTGCAGGATCCGGGACTCTCGTTCCATCCCCCGATGCTTTATCTCGGCTATGTCGGCCTGTCGGCGACCTTTGCCTATGCGGCAGCGGCGCTCATCACGGGCGAAGCCGATGCGAACTGGGCGCGCGCCGCACGACCTTTCCTGCTTGCAGCGTGGTGCGCACTCACGCTCGGCATCACGCTGGGCAGCTGGTGGGCTTACTACGTGCTCGGCTGGGGCGGATTCTGGTTCTGGGATCCGGTCGAAAATGCGTCTCTCATGCCCTGGCTGGTAGCGACGGCATTGTTGCACTCCTCGCTTGCCACGGAGCGCACGGGCGCGTTCCGGAGCTGGACCATCCTGCTTTCGATCGGCGCCTTCTCGCTCAGCCTGATCGGCACCTTCCTCGTACGGTCCGGCGTGCTCACTTCGGTGCATGCCTTCGCCAACGATCCCGCGCGCGGCCGCTTCATTCTCTGCATTTTGCTCGTTGCGATCGGCGGCGCACTCGGACTTTTCGCCTGGCGCGCGCCGAGACTCGCAAGCGGCAGTGCGTTCGAGCCAGTCAGCCGCGAATCGGCACTGTTGCTGAACAATGTCCTTTTGAGCGCGGCTGCCGCGACCGTATTTCTCGGAACGCTCTATCCCCTGTTCCTCGAAGCGCTTACCGGCACGCGCATTTCGGTCGGGCCCCCATATTTCGCCATCACCTTTGCACCGTTGCTGGTGGCGCTTCTTGTCGCTCTGCCGTTTGGTCCGCGGCTCGCCTGGCGGCGCGACGATATTGTGCCTGTCCTGCGCACACTTGCCCCCGGATTGGGCGTCGCCGTCTTCGCGGCTGCAATCGCGCTTGTATTTGCGGTGCCCCGCGTGGTGATCGCGGCGGGCGCTGTCGGACTCTTCTGCTGGGTGATCGCGGCAAGCCTTATCGATCTGGCGAAGAGGGTGAGGGCGAATCGGCTCGCTCTGGGTTCGATGGCCTCCATCCTTGCGCATGCGGGACTAGGTGTGACGCTTCTCGGCGTCGCCGGCACGACCTATTGGAAGAGTTCTGCCATCGAAGTGCTTGCACCCGGCCAATCCCTTGCGCTTGGCGATTACAGTTTGCGATTCGACGGCGTTGCCAGGATTCAGGGGCCAAACTATCGCGCGACCCGGGCCGCGATCGCCGTCGAGCGCGACGGCCAAAGGATTGCAACGCTTACGCCCGAGGAGCGATTCTATCCCGTGGAGGGGCAGGCGATCGCCAAGACCGCGATCCGCACCACGGGATTGTCCGATCTCTACGTGGCACTCGGAGACGATCGTGGCGGTGGACGATTCGCCATCCGCGCCTATGTCAATCCGCTGGCGCCCTTCATCTGGTTCGGCGGCGGGATCATGGCCTTGGGTGGACTCGCGAGTTTCGCAGGCCGGATGAAGCTGCGTGTGCGCCGCGCCGCGCTCGCTCCCGCCGAATGAAGCACATCTTTATCCTTCTCCTTTTGTGCCTGGGCGGAATCGTTTCCGGGGCGGCCCTCGCCGTCGACGGACCCGAAAGACTCAAGGATCCGGCCCTCGAAGCGCGCGCGGTGGCCCTGCAGAAGGAACTGCGCTGCGTTGTATGCCAGGGCGAGTCGCTCGACGAATCGGCGGCCCCTCTGGCGGGCGATCTCCGCAAATTGATCAGGGCCCGGCTGGAGAAAGGCGATTCGGACGGGCAGATTGAGAACTATCTTGTTGCACGCTATGGGGATTTCATATTAATGAAACCGCCACTCGAGCCTGAGACCTACCTGCTCTGGTTCGGCCCGATGATTGCTTTGGCGATCGGGGCGGTGATGGCGGCAGCTGCGGTGTTTCGCGCTCGCCGAAACGTACGGGCCAATACGGCCGGGTGAAAATTGCCACGCTGGTGTTTATGTCTGCGCTGTGGGGCGCTGTGGAATGACAGGTGTCGGACGTTTAACATCTGAGACAGAAACACGTAATGAGACTGGCGTAGGGCTCATGGACCGGTCGCGAAGAAGGCGTCCGTTGTTCGGGAAGGAGAACATGATGAAGGGCTTGAAACAGCTGGAAGTCCAATCACGCAATCTGCGATACAGAACGCTCGCGGCGAGTTCCGCCGGAGCGCTGGCGATTATCTGTCTGGGCGGATTTGCTCTGGCTCCCGCTGCGAATTCTGGCCATCCCCCCGCGGTGGTTGCCCATCCCGTCACGCCAAGCCGCCCGCAAGTCAAATCCTCGCCTCCGCGGATGCTGGAGAACGGGGCGCCGTTCAGCTTTGCCGATCTCGTCGAGCGCGTAAGCCCCGCTGTCGTCACCGTGACGGTCGAGCAGCAGATGAAGCCCATGCAGGCTTTCAATCCCGAAGAGCTGCCCGAGCCGTTCCGCGATTTCTTCAATCAGTTCGGCGACGGTGGCCGCCAGTTTTCCGCTCCGCGCAAGGCGGTGGCGATGGGGTCAGGATTCATCATCGACAAATCCGGCTACATCGTTACCAACAATCACGTCGTCGAAGACGGCAAGAAGATCACTGTGAAGTTGCCGGATGGCCGCGAGTTCACGGCGAAGCTTCTCGGTTCCGACCAGGCGACCGACATAGCGGTCCTCAGGGTCAAGAGCGACAAGCCTCTGCCTTCCGTCGAATTCGGCGACGATCACGCGGTCAGGGTGGGCGATTGGGTGATCGCGGTCGGCAATCCATTCGGCCTCAGCAACACGGTAACCGCGGGCATCATCTCCTCGATCGGCCGCGATGTCGGCAATGGTCCCTATACGGACTATCTGCAGATCGACGCGCCCATCAATCGCGGAAACTCCGGCGGTCCGACATTCGATCTGCGGGGCAAGGTCATCGGCATGAACTCGATGATCTATTCGCCTTCGGGCGGGAGCGTCGGCATCGGCTTTGCCATTCCATCCTCGACGATTCACGATGTCGTCGCGCAGCTGGAAGCGCATGGGCGCGTGGCACGCGGCTATCTCGGCGTTCAGATCCAGAACATGACCCCGGAAATCGCGCAATCCCTCGGTTCGAAGGACGCCAAGGGCGCGATCGTCGCTTCCGTGGTGGGCGGAGGGCCGGCTGCCAAAGCGGGATTTGTGCCCGGCGACGTCGTGCTTGCGATCAACGGCAAGTCGGTCGAGGATTCGCGCGATCTCACGCGTCGCGTCGCGGCGCTGCCGGCCGGCATCAAGGCCGCGTTTACCGTCGTGCGCGGCGGAACCCAAAAAACCTTTACCGCGACCATCGGAGCGCGCAAGGAAGAGCGCGTGGCTTCCAACGCCGGGCCGCAGGAGAACAGCAGCGCGGCAGCGAGCACGGGTGAGGCCATGGGCCTGGGGCTCGCGGCCGTGACGCCGGAAATCCGCCGCAACTACAATCTCGACGAACGCGTGAACGGTGTGCTGGTCACACGGGTCGATCCCGAGAGCGATGCCGCGGACAAGGGCATCCAGCCGGGCGACGTCGTTGTTTCCGTGGGTAACAAATCGGTTCACACGCCCCAGGACATCAAGAGTCAGATCGCGGGTGCGCAGTCCAGCGGCCGCAAGAGCGTGCTCGTGCTTGTCGATGGCAACAATGGACAG
>DASXMF010000216.1:0-7426 GCA_036495845.1 Rhizomicrobium sp. | reverse complement strand
TCCGGCCCGACAAACCCGGCACCTTCGCTGCGCCTCCGGGCGGATGGTACGACACGGGCGACATCGTCAGCCTCGACCATGACGGATACATCGCGATCAAGGGACGCCTGAAGCGCTTCGCCAAAATCGGCGGCGAGATGGTGTCGCTCGCGGTGGTGGAGAGCTGCGCCTCGGCAATGTGGCCCGACTATAACCATGCGGCGCTCGCGGTTGCGGGCGGGCGAAAGGGCGAGGAGATCGTGCTCGTCACCACCTGCCCCGACGCCGAGCGCACGCAATTCGCCGGCTGGGTCCACAATCACGGCGCCCAGGAACTCGCGATCCCGCGGCGCATCGTGCTCATCGAGAGCATTCCGGTACTGGGCACCGGCAAGACAGATTACGCGAAACTTACCAAAACTCTTTGCGAGAGCGGCGCGCTCGCCCAACAGGAATCGTCGGGCGAATAGAAGCGGCGCTATTCGCTCTCTCTTTCTTGTGGCCCGCGCAAGCGGGCCACCCAGTTTGAAGCGACGTCGCGCTTGAAGTGGAGCAAGAACCTGCGCGTGAATTCACGAGCCTTTACAGGTTTCATCTGGGTGGCCCGCTCTGCGGCGGGCCATGATACTTCTATTTAAGAGAACGAGATCAAAGATTTATCAAGCGCATCAGCACCAGCACATAGAAGATCGTCCACAACGCAGCAGCCGCGATTGTTGCCAGCGCAACTTTCAGCGCGATGCGCGGGTTCGCGGGAATGCCGTTCTCATGCGCCGATCCGTTGCCGATCGGCAGAAGAATCTGAAGCGCGAGGAACCACAGAATGACGAAGGCACTGACGAGAACGACATATCGCATGTGAAATCAGCCAGAAGCTCCCTCATCCTTCGACAGGCTCAGGATGAGGCATTGTGTCCTCACCCTGAGCTTGTCGAAGGGTCACGCCTGCTCGAGCTCGATCAGCGTGCCCACGAAATCCTTCGGGTGAAGAAAGACCACGGGCTTGCCGTGGGCGCCGATACGCGGCTCGCCTGATCCCGTGATCGTAGCGCCTGCTGCGCGCATGCGGTCGCGCGCCTCCACAATGTCGTCCACTTCGTAACAGACATGGTGAACGCCGCCAGCGGGATTCCGCTCGAGGAATTTCGCGATCGGCGAATTCGCGCCGAGAGGCTCCAGGAGCTCGATCTTGGTATTCGGTAGCTCGACGAAGATGGTGGTGACGCCATGGTCGGGCTGGGCAACGGCTTCCGAAACCTTCGCGCCCAGCGTGTCGCGATAGATTTGCGCGGCAGCGGAAATGTCCCTGGTCGCGATGGCGACATGATTGAGCCGGCCGATCATGTTTTCCTCACACCCAGACGATCTCAACGCGCGTCACCGGCTTCTTTCCCCAATGGGCCATGGCGGCGCGGCGGATGGCAAGCCGTGCATTCTCCTTGAGCGCTTCCTCGCCGCCGCGCTTGTGCCGCCGGATCGATTCCTCCAGCGCCGTGCGGATGGAGTCATGTACCTGGTCGGGAATGCCTTCGAGAATGAGCGCCGGATCGCCTGCGACACGGCCCTTGTCGTCCACAGGAATCGTCGCCGCGACGAGCCCCGCATAGCCGAGCGCGCCGCGGGCGCGCGCGTGGCCCTTGCCCTCCTCGACCAGCACTTTGCCGTCGAGATGCAGCCGGCCGGACGGCGTCTCATCGACGACTTCCGCGCGGCCCGGCGCGAGGCGCAGCATGTGCCCGTTCTGAAGGACGATGGCCTGCGGCACCTGTAACGAGCGCGCCAGGCGGGCGTGCTCGGTCATATGCCGCATCTCGCCGTGGACGGGCACAGCGATCTTCGGCCGTACCCAGCGGTACATCTGCGCCAGCTCGTCGCGCGCCGGATGGCCCGACACATGCACGAAATGGTCGCGCTCGGTGAGCACCTCCACTCCCAGCGCGGACAGCTTGTTCTGCACCTCGAAGATCGCGAGATCGTTGCCGGGGATGACGCGCGAAGAGAAAATCACGGCATCGCCGGGTCCGAGCGTCACGGAGGGATGCTCGCCAGCCGCGATCCGCGCAAGCGCCGCGCGCGTTTCGCCCTGGCTGCCGGTACAGAGATAAAGAACGCGGTTCGGCGGCAATTGCGCCGCTTCGTCGGCGTCGACCAATGGCGGGAAGTCCGTGAGATAGCCGGTCTCTCGTGCAGCCTCGACCACCCGGTTCATCGCCCGCCCGACCAGCGCCAGCGTGCGTCCGTGCACGCGCGCCGCCTTGCCCACCGATTCCAGCCGCGCGACGTTGGAGGCGAACGCCGTCACCGCGACGCGGCCCTGGAGAGTTCCGATCAGATCGATCAGGCTCTGCCGCACGCGTGCCTCGGATCCCGACTCTCCAGCGACCAGCGCATTGGTGGAATCGCAGACCAGCGCCAGCGTACCGTCGTCGCCCAGCGCGCGCAGCGATTCGGAATCGGTGATCTCGCCGATGAGCGGATCGGGATCGAGCTTCCAGTCCCCGGTGTGCACGACAACGCCGAACGGCGTGCGGATGGCGAGCGCATTGGGTTCCGGAATCGAATGGGTGATGGAAATGAAATCGATCTCGAACGGGCCAAGCGCAATTCGCCCGCCGAGGGGAACGATATTCACGCGCACGCGCTCGGCGAGACCGGCTTCCGCGAGCTTGTTTTCAATCAGCCTGGCAGTGAACGGCGTCGCATAGATCGGGCAGCGCAGGAGCGGCCACAGGGTGGCGATAGCGCCAATATGGTCCTCATGGGCGTGGGTGAGCACGATGCCCAGAACATTCTCCCGCTGCTCCGCGAGAAAGCGGATGTCGGGCAGGATCACGTCGACACCCGGCGTCGCGCTCTCGCGGCCGAACATCACGCCGCAATCGACCACGATCCAGCTGCGGTCGTCTGCCGGCCCGCAGCCATAGGCGTTGAAATTCATGCCGATCTCGCCCGCGCCGCCAAGTGGCAGCAGGACAAGCTCGCTCCCGTTCAGGCGTGCGTCCATCAGTTCTGCAAACGCGCCGCGACCGGGATCGTATTCCGGGCGTGAATCAGGACGAGGCCGCGGATGGTTAAATCGGCGTCGAGATGGTCGAGCACCTGGGTCTGCTTGTAGAACAGCCCGGCCAGTCCGCCGGTGCCGATTACGGTCATCGGTTCCCCATATTCGGCGCGAATGCGCGAGACCAGGCCCTCGATCAGGGCGATATAGCCCCAGTAGAGGCCCGATTGCATCGCGGGCATGGTGTCCTTGCCGATCACCGATTGCGTCTTCTGGATGGCGACGCGGGGCAGCATGGCTGCGGCCTGGTGTAGCGCCTCGGCCGAGACGTTGACGCCAGGAGCGATCACGCCGCCTTCGTAGTCGCCCATCGCGCTTACCACGTCGAACGTCGTCGCCGTGCCGAAATCGACCACGATCAACGCGCCGTCGTAGCGTTCATGCGCCGCCACGGTATTAACGAGCCGGTCGGCGCCCACGGCCACCGGCCGGTCGACGTGAATCTGGATGCCGAGATCGACGTCGGGCTCGCCCACCACCAGCGGCTCGCATTGAAGATAACGCCGGCAGAACAGGCGCAGATCGAACAAGGCCGCGGGCACGACGGTGGCGATGATCGCGCAGTCGAGATCGGCGAAGCTCATTCCCTCGAGCGCGAGAAGGGGATTGAGGAGCACGGCATATTCGTCGGCGGTGCGATGCTGCTCCATCACCGCGCGCCACTCGGCACGGATTTCCTTGCCCTCGCAGATGGCGAAGACGATGTTGGTGTTACCGGCGTCGATCGCGAGCAGCATGTACCCCTCACCCGCGAAGGAGCGGTTGAGAGAGAATCGCATTTGTCCCCTCTCCCACAAGGGGAGAGGGAACGCCCAGCGCTGGTTTGCCAACGTCGATGCAAGACTCCGAATACCCTCTCCCCTTGTGGAAGAGGGATGCAGATACGAGCGTCGATTTCAGCCCAGCCGTGGGTGAGGGGTGCAACAAACACCACATCAAAAGAACACCTCTCCCGCCGAAATCGTACGCGTGCGGTCGGCGCTTTCGCGCAGGATCAATGCGCCGTCGCGGTCGATGCCTTCGAACACCCCTGTCGCCTCCCCGTCGCCGAGCCTTGCCACGATGCGCGCGCCCAGCCTTGCGGCGCGCGCGAGCCAGGCATCGCGTATCGGCTCGAAACCCCGTTTCGACCAGGATTCATACCATTTCGACCACGAGCCGGCGAGATAGTCGAGCGCGGCGCGCGGCGCAGGCGTCGTCTCGCCGAGGCCAGCGATCGAATCGGCCGGGAATTCGGTATCGCGCGGATGCGCCGCAAGATTGACGCCGAATCCGATTGCGAGCCAGTCCGCGCGCCGGCCGCCATTGCTCGCTGATTCGAGAAGGATTCCGGCGATCTTCTTTTGGTTGGCCAGCACGTCGTTTGGCCATTTCACCTTGATGTCGGCGCGCGGCGCGTATCGGCCGACAAGATCGCTGGCCGCGAGCGCGGCGACGAAGGAAAGCTGCGCGCATTGGCCTATGGGCTCCAGTGGAGAAAGCAGGAGCGTGGCCGCGAGGTTTCCTTCCGGCGATTGCCACTCCCTGCCCCGCCTGCCGCGGCCCTTCGTCTGGCGATCGGCAATGAGCCACAGCGGCCCTTCTACACCGGAAAGCGCCAGCCTTCTGGCCTCCTCATTGGTGGAATCGATCTCGGCGAAATCACGGATCGCGAACGCGCCGCAGGTCACGGTATGAGGGCCTTCGCCCCCGCCACGGCTGCACCGATGAGCGGCGGCGCGAATACGATGAAGAGCAGGTTGAACAGGCTCGCGCCGACCGCGATGCCGCCGAGGCGCGCCCCCATCGGGCGGTCGAAGGCGGGCGCCGGCTCGTCGAAATAAATGATCTTGACGATACGCAGATAGTAATAGGCGCCGATCGCACTGGAGAGGACGCCGAGGATCGCGAGCACATAGAGATGGGCGCCGATCGCGGCGAGGAACACGTAGAACTTTGCCCAGAAGCCGGCGAAAGGCGGAATGCCTGCGAGACTTATCAGCAGCACCGCGAATGCCAGGGCCAGCCGCGGATTGGTGCGCGCAAGACCTGCAAGATCGGGAATCGTCTCAACCATCTGCCCGTTCCGACGCATGGCGAGAATGCAGACGAAAACGCCCGCATTGGTGATCACATAGACGAGCAGATAGATCAGCACGCCTTCCGCGCCCTGCAGCGTTCCCGCCGCAATTCCAATCAGCGCATAGCCCATATGGGCAATGGAGCTGTAGGCCATCAGCCGCTTGATGTTGTTTTGTCCGATTGCCGCGATCGAGCCGAGAAACATCGACAGAACCGATACAAAGACGACAATCTGGCGCCATTCGTGGATTGCGCCGGGCATCGCCACGATCATTACGCGCAGAAACAGAGCCATCGCCGCCGTCTTGGGCGCGATGGAAAAGAACGCCGTGATGGGCGTGGGCGAACCCTCGTAAACGTCCGGCGTCCACATGTGAAACGGCACGGCCGAAACCTTGAAGGCGAGGCCCGCGATCAGGAAAACGAGACCGAAGATCAGGCCGATATTGGGACCGGAATTCGCCACCGCGTGGGCGACTTCGCGAAACGAGGTCGTGCCGGCGAAGCCGTAGATGAATGAAATGCCGTAGAGCATCATGCCCGACGACAAGGCGCCCAGAACGAAATATTTGAGGCCCGCTTCACTCGAGCGAACGGAATCGCGGTTGAACGCGGCGAGCACGTAGAGGGAGAGGCTCTGCAGCTCGAAGCCGAGATAGAGCGCGATGAAGTTCGCGGCCGAGACCATGAGCAGCATGCCGACAGTCGCCAGCATCACCAGCACCGGAAATTCGAAATTGGCGATCTTTTCGCGCTCGAGGAACTCCTGCGACATGAGGATGGTCAGTGCCGAACCGAGCAGCACAAGGAGCTTGGCGAAGCGTGCGAAACCGTCGGCCGCGAAAGCGCCGCCGAACGCACTTTCGCTCGCAGAAACCGGCGCGAAGACGAACCAGGCCGCGACCGCAAGGGCGAAGATCGCCGCCAGTGTGACGATGCGGAACGCGTTCCGACCTGCGAGCACCCCGATCATGAGAAGCGCCATCGCGGCGAGCGCGATCAGGCATTCCGGCAGCAGGACCAGAAGGTTCGTCGAAATCCCGCTCACTGCGTCGCCCCAGAATGTTGAACACGAAGGTTTGCACGCGGAGACGCGGAGACGCGGAAATTGGCAGGCACCAGGTTATTCGCGAACGAGTTGCTGAGCGTTGTCGGCCCGCCACTTTCCACGACTGTCCGAATTCGTAACTCTGGAGTCTTTCTCCGCGTCTCCGCGTCTCCGCGTGCCATCCATTCCTGCGGGCGGTACTGCATCGCGAGTCTATGTTGGGCGACGAGATTGGCGACGGAAACGGACGTCACGTCGAAAATCGGCTTGGGATAGACACCGAAGGCAATGGTAAGCGCGACCAGTGGCGCAAGGATCGCGATTTCGCGGGCGCTCAGATCGCCGATGGTCATCAGCGCCGGCTTGACGAGCGCGCCGAACATGATGCGGCCATAGAGCCACAGCATGTAGGCCGCAGACAGGATGACGCCCGTGGCGGCGAAGATCACCACCCAGGTGTTCACCTGGAACGTGCCGAGCATGGTCAGGAATTCGCCGATGAATCCGGTCGTGCCCGGCAGGCCCATGTTGGCGAGCGTGAACACCATGAAGCAGGCGGCGTAGAGGGGCATTCGCTCCACGAGCCCGCCATAGGCCGCAATCTGGCGCGTGTGCATGCGGTCGTAGACGACGCCGACGCAAAGGAACAGCGCGCCCGAGATGATGCCGTGCGACAGCATCTGGAAAATGCCGCCGTCGATGCCCTGCTGCGTTAGCGAGAAAATGCCCATGGTGACGAGCCCCATATGGGCGACGGAGGAATAGGCGATCAGCTTCTTCATGTCCTCCTGCGCCAGCGCCACAAGCGAGGTGTAGATCACCGCGATCACGGAGAGCGCGAAGATGAAGGGCGCGAAGGATTCCGAGGCATTGGGCAGCATCGGCACCGAAAACCGCAAGAAACCGTAGCCGCCCATCTTCAGGAGGATGCCCGCGAGGATCACGGAGCCCGCCGTCGGCGCCTCGACATGGGCGTCGGGAAGCCAGGTGTGAACCGGCCACATCGGCATCTTCACCGCGAACGAGGCGAAGAAGGCGAGCCACAGCCAGGTTTGCATGGCGACCGAGAAATGCGCGGTGCGCAGCAGAACGTCGATGTCGGTGGTGCCCGTCTCGATATACATCGACAAGATCGCGAGCAGCATCAAGAGCGAGCCAAGCAGCGTGTAGAGAAAGAACTTGAAGCTCGCATAGACGCGCCGCGTGCCGCCCCAGATGCCTATGATCAGGAACATCGGCACCAGGCCGCCCTCGAAGAACACATAGAAGAGAACGAG
>DASXMF010000215.1:0-20308 GCA_036495845.1 Rhizomicrobium sp. | reverse complement strand
GCGGTGAGCATCAATTCCACGCATTCGATCACTGGATATTACACGGACAGCAGCCGCGTTTATCATGGCTTCGTGCGAATCCCGTAACCTCGCTACCGTTGCACTCCGCGGAAGCGGAATACGAAACGGCCCGCGCCTGCGCGAGGCAGCACGGCCTCGACCTGCCGGGGATTGCGCTTTTTCCAACCCCTCACCCACACCGAGTGATTGAAAGGACATGGTGCTCAGCCCCTCTCCCACAAGGAGAGAGGGAACTCGTCGTGCCAATTTTCCGGCGGTGATGCAGGACTCCGAACTCCCCCCTCTCCCCTTGTGGGATCGACAACGCCAGCGTCTTCGACGGGAGCGAGACGAGGAGTCTCGATCGCCTGAGCATGGGTGAGGGGTGCTTCTGTCGCCGCGCGCGAACCGGAAATGCCGCGCTGCGCGCACTTTCCGCTTCCGTCGCGTCGCGCTATGTTTGGTGGCAGCTATCAATCTGTGGGACGTGATGCTCAAACGGTTCGTTGTCGCGGCGCTCTGCATTCTGGGCTCGCATCTATCCGCGAACGCCGCGACATTCGCGACCATCGACCCCTCGGGATCGATTCAAACCTTTGCCTTCAGTATCAACGACGCGGGTTCGATTGCGGGAGATTACCGGGAGAGAAACAACCTCCAGCACGGCTTTGTGCGGGCGGCCGACGGAACGATCACGACATTCGACCCTCCGGGATCAAACGAGACCGGCGCCGCGAGCATCAACGGCACGGGCGCGATCGCAGGATATTACTATGGTGGCGGTAATGTTTCTCACGGCTATGAGCGGGCGGCCGACGGAACGATCTCGACATTCGATCCCCCGGGATCAACCGACACCTTTCCTGCGTACATCAACAGCAAGGGCTGGATTACGGGATCTTTTGACGGCAGCGACGGCAACGAACACGGCTTTGTGCGGGCGCCCAACGGAATGATCAGGACGTTCGATCCTCCGGGATCAACGGCAACCAGTGCCGCCAGCATGAATCGTGCGGGCGCGATCGCGGGAGTTTACTCGGGCAGCGGCGCCTTTCACGGCTATGTGCGCGCCGTTGACGGAACGTATACGACATTCGACCCTCCGGGATCGATCGATACCAGCGCCGCAAGCATCGATGGCGCGGGCGCGATCACCGGATATTACGAGGATGGCAACTATCAAATTCACGCCTATGTGCGCGCTGCCGACGGATCGATCACGACATTCGATCCTCCGCGATCAACCTACACCAACGCGAGAGACGTCAATGCCAGGGGCGCGATCGCCGGGGATTTCTCCCGTAAGGGTCGCGAGCGCGGATTTGTGCGGGCCGCAGGCGGAAAGATAGCGGTATTCGACTTTCCCGCGGCCTATGCCACCTATGCCTTTGGCATCAATGGCAAGCGATCGGTCGCGGGTTATTACGAGGATGTCAACGGCATTTTTCACGGGTATGTGCGTATCCCGTAATCCAACTTGAGGCGCGCTGCAGGCGTCCTGGATTTGAAAGCTCCATGGCCTGCGCGAAGGAACACGGCCTTAACCTGCCGGGAGTTTTGTAAATCTCTTTCCTCCCCCGCTCTTTGCGGGGGAGGTGGTTTGTGGAGCAAAGCGCAGCAAACCGGAGGGGGCGGGTCGACACGCGCATTTCCCCCTCCGCCCGCTTCGCGCTAACCTTCGCGGCAGCAATCCGTTCGGGGGGATATGATGCTCAAACGGCTCGCTCTCGCGGCGCTCTGCCTCCTGGGCCCAGTCTTTTCCGCGAATGCCGCAAATTTCATCTCATTCGATCCTCCGGGATCGCTGGGCACCGATCCCGCGAGCATAAACGCTTCCGGCTCGATCGCGGGCGATTATTCGTACACCCCTTTGTTTGCGCATGGCTTTGTGCGCGCTCCCGACGGAAGCTACACGAGCTTCGATGCTGCGGGAGCTTTGAGCACTCTTCCCGCGAGCATCAACGATACGGGTGCGATCGCGGGATTTTATATCGACCGCAACAGCCAGGCGCACGCTTTTGTACGTGCCGCCGACGGAACAATCACGACTTTCGATCCTCAGGGATCAAACAACACGCAAGCGACCGGCATCAACGGCAATGGCACGATCACGGGATTTTACTACGACAGTAACTCCCGTACTCACGGCTTTGTGCGGGCTGCCGACGGTACGATCACGAAGTTCGATCCTCGGGGATCGACGGATACCGTAGCCAGAAGCATTAATGCCAAGGGAGAGATCGCGGGATTCTATGTGGATGCCAATCGCCAGGGTCACAGCTTCGTGCGCGGCGCGAACGGAAGGTTTACGACAGTTGACGTTCCTCAAGCGTTGGACACCAGTGCGCTCGGTATCAACGACAAGGGCGCGATTACGGGAAACTATCAGGACAGCGCCTACGTTACTCACGGTTTTGCGCGGGCTGCCGACGGAACGATCACGACATTCGATCCTCCGGGATTTGTTGAAACGCTGCCCTTCAGCATCAATCGTGCGGGCAGGATCACCGGAACGTACTACGCCGGCAATGGCCAATCTCATGGCTTTGTGCGGGCCACGAGCGGCAAGATTATCACGTTCGACCCTCCGGCCTCCTCGGTCACGTGGGCCGCAGCGATCAACAACGCAGGCGCGATCACGGGAAAATATCTGGACAAGCACGGAGTCTATCACGGCTTCGTGCGAATTCCGTAGCCTCGCGTCAGATGCACTCCGCGGACGCGGAATACGAAACAGACCTCGCCTGGGCGAGGGAGCGCGGGCTCGATTTGCCCGGAATTTTGTGATCGCGCTTTTTCCGTAACCTCGCACCCGCAATGTGGCGGTTGAAAAGCCTTCATTCGTACCCCCTCTCCCACAAGGGGAGAGGGAACTTCGCGTACTTATCTTGCAGCGCTGATGCAACGCATCGGATTCCTCTCTCCCTTTGTGGGAGAGGTGAGCGAGACGAGAACTTTCAACCGCCTGAGCGTGGGTGAGGGGTGCTTCTATCGCCGCGTGCGATTCGGATGCCGAGCCACGCGCTTTCCGCGTCCCGCGCTTTGCGCTATCATTCGCGGCAGCAATCAGTTCGGGGGATACGATGCTCAAACGGATCGCTCTCGCGGCGCTCTGCCTCCTGGGCCCAGGTTCTTCCGCGAATGCCGCGACATTCACAACCTTCGACCCTCCGGGATCGACCCTCACCTTTGCCGTCAGTATCAACGACACGGGCTCTATTGCGGGAGCTTACCGGGATGGCAAAAACGCTCAGCATGGCTTCGTGCGGGCGGCCGACGGGACGATCACGACGTTCGATCCCCCTGGATCAAACGAGACCGGCGCCGCAAGCATCAGCGGCACGGGCGCAATCACCGGAGATTACTACGGAGGCAGTACCTTTCACGGCTATGTGCGGGCCGCCGACGGAACGATCACGACATTCGATCCTCCGGGATCCATCGACACCTTTGCCGCGAGCATCAATGTCAGGGGCATGATCGCAGGAACTTACGAGGATGGCGGCGGCAATTTTCATGGCTTTGTGCGGGCCGCCGGCGGAAAGATCACGACTTTCGACCCACCGGGATCGACGGGGACTACTACCTACAGCATCAATGGCACCGGCGCGGTCACGGGACCGTATTTGGGTGGCGGCGCGTTTCACGGCTATGTGCGCGCTGTCGACGGAACGTTCACGACATTCGACCCTCCGGGAGCAATCTACACCAATCCCGCGAGCATCAATGGCGCGGGCGCGATCGCCGGAGAGTACGAGGACGGCAATTATCAAATTCACGGCTTTGTCCGGGCTCCCGATGGAACGATCACGACAATCGACTGTCCGGGAGCATACTACACAGTTGGCACGAGCATTGATGATAGGGGCAGGATCACTGGCTACTGCAGGCGAAGTAGACACCCCGTTCGCGGCTTTGTGCGGAATGCCATCGGGACATTAAAGACAACATTCCATGCTCCGGAGGCAGGGGACGTCTATGCCGAGAGCATCAACGACAAGGGGTCGGTCGCGGGCTACCACTCCGTCGCCCACGTTGAACATGGTTTTGTGCGAATTCCGTAGCCTCGCGTCACAGGCACTCTGCGGACGCGGAAAACGAAGCCGCCCTCGCCTGCGCGAGGGAGCGCGGGCTCGATTTGCCCGGAATTTTGTGATCGCGCTTTTTCCGTAACCCCTCACCCGCTACGGAGCGGTTGCGGGGGCGTCGCACCTAGCCCCTCTCCCACAAGGGGAGAGGGAACTCATCGTGCCGATTTTCCGGCGGTAGTGCAGGATTCCGAATTCCCCTCTCCCCTTGTGGGAGAGGTGCGCGAGACGAGAACGTTCAACCGCCTGAGCGTGGGTGAAGGCGGGCCGCAAGGGGGAGGTAGAAACACTCTTGCGGCCGCAAGGAAAATCTGTGCATGCCGCAGGCTCTTCGCGGGGAAGGAAAGTTGTACCCTACCCCGCCAGCGCCTGTTCGAGGTCCGCGATCAGGTCGTCCGCATCCTCGATGCCGCAGGACAGGCGCACGAGCGAATCGGAAATGCCGAGCCGCGCGCGCTGGCCGGGCGGCAGAGAGGCATGAGTCATGATCGCGGGATGCTCGATCAGGCTTTCGACGCCGCCCAGACTTTCCGCAAGCGTGAACAGCCGGCACCGTTCGAGAAATCGCCTTGTGCCATCGAGATCGCGCTTCAGGATCGCCGTCACGATGCCGCCGAAGGCGCTCATCTGTCTGGCCGCGAGCGCATGCTGCGGATGGGATTCGAGGCCCGGATAGATGACGCGTTCGACGTCGCCGCGCGCTTCCAGCCAGCGCGCGATCTTCAACGCGTTCGACGAATGGCGTTCCATGCGCAAGGCCAGCGTCTTGACGCCGCGCAAGGCCAGGAACGAGTCGAACGGTCCCTGGATCGCGCCCACCGCGTTCTGCAGGAATTTGAGGCGCTCGGCCAAAGCGGGATTTTCGCCAACGACCGCCACGCCGCCCACGATGTCGGAATGGCCGTTCAGATATTTCGTGGTCGAATGCACCACGATGTCGAAGCCGCATTCGAGCGGGCGCTGCGCATAGGGCGTGGCGAAGGTGTTGTCCGCCACCGACAGGATCGCACGGCTTCTTGCAAGGCGGGCGATCGCCTCGAGATCTGCGAGCTTCAGGAGCGGATTGGTAGGCGTCTCGACCCAGATCATCTGCGTCTCGGGCATCAGCGCGCCTTCAATAGCCGACGGATCGCTCATGTCCACGAAACTGAAGTCCAGGCCGGCCGAATGCCGCTTCACGCGGTCGAACAGGCGAAACGATCCGCCGTAGAGGTCGTCGCTCGCCACCACGTGATCGCCGCTCTTGAGAAGATCGAGAATGGTCGCCATGGCGGCAAGACCGGACGCGAACGCAAAGCCCGACGAGGCGCTTTCGAGATCCGCGATGCAGCGCTCGAACGCGGCGCGGGTCGGATTGCCGCTGCGTGAATATTCGTAACCTTTGGTGACGCCAGGGCTTTCCTGGGCATAGGTGGAGGTCGCATAGATCGGCACCATCACCGCGCCGGTGAGCGGATCGTGGCTCTGCCCGCCATGGATCGTCCGCGTCGAAAAGGCGAGGCGGTTGCGTCCGGCACTCATGGTCTGAGCCTCAGATGGTTCAGGAGATCGACGCGGGTGATGAGACCCACGAAGCGCGCGCCGTCGAGCACTATCGCCACTTCATTGCGCTCGAACAGCGGCGGCAAGGCGTCGAGCCTGTCGGTGACCTGCATGGTGTGCAACTCGCGCGTCATCGCGCGGTCGACGCGCTCGCGGAAACGCTCCGCACGGTGGGCGTCCTTTCCTTCGACGAAGGCCAGGATGTCGCTCTCGTCGAGGATTCCCACCACGCCGTCATTATCGACCACGGGAAGCTGGGAAACGTCCGCGTCGCGCATGCGGTTATAGGCGATGAGCAGGGTATCGTCGGGCGACACGGTGACGGCGCCGCCGCGATCGAAACGCCTGGCGATGAGGTCGCGCAGGTCGCCATGCAGCTCGCGGTCGACAAGACCCTGCTCGATCACCCAGAAATCATTGTAGATTTTGGAGAGATATTTGTTGCCGCTGTCCGGCACCAGCGTCACCACGCGCTTGGGCGCGGTCTGTTCGCGGCAGTAACGCAGCGCGGCTGCGAGCAAAGTGCCCGAAGACGAGCCCGCGAGAATTCCCTCCTTCGCCAGCAGCGCGCGCGCGGCTTCCACGCCTTCCCGGTCCGAAATCGAATAGGCCCGCGACACCAGCGACAGATCGGCGTTGGGCGGAATGAAGTCCTCGCCAATGCCTTCCGCGGTCCAGCTGCCCGCCTGCACGATCTCGCCCGTGCGCACGAAGGGCGCGAGAATCGATCCTTCCGGATCGGCGAGCACGATCTCGACGGCGGGCGCCATGCGCCGCAGGAAACGGCCGATGCCGGTCAGCGTGCCGCCGGAGCCCACGCCGACCACGATCGCCTGCACGTCGCGATTCATCTGCTCCCAGATTTCCGGGCCCGTGGTTTCCTCATGTGCCCTGGGGTTCGCGGGATTGGCGAATTGGTTGACGAAGAAGGCGCCGGTCTCGCGCGCGAGCTTCTCAGCCTTGTCCTGGTAATAGTCGGGATGGCCCTTGCCCACGTCCGAGCGGGTGATGCGCACTTCGGCGCCCAGCGCACGCAGATGCTGGATCTTCTCGCGCGTCATCTTGTCGGGCACGATGAGAAGCACCCGATAGCCTTTGAGCACGCCTGCGAGCGCAAGCCCGAGCCCGGTATTGCCGGCGGTCGCCTCGATGATCGTGCCGCCCGGAGAAAGGCGTCCGTCGCGTTCGGCAGCCTCGATCATCGAAAGGCCGATGCGGTCCTTGATCGAGCCGCCAGGATTCTGGTTTTCGAGCTTGGCGAAGAGGCGGCAGGGCCCGATCTCGAATCGCGTCAGCTCCACCATGGGCGTATTGCCGATCAGCTCGAGCATCGAGCGCGCCGGGGTATTGCGGGCCGTCTCCGCCATGGGGATTCCTCTGTCTGCGGCAGCGAACATAGCGAATTGCGCGGCTGCCGCGCAGCACCAAGACGCCAATTTTCAGGTTTTATCGCACTTGGTACCCCTCACCCGCGCCCAGGCGGTCGCGAGTTCACGATCTGCACCCCTCTCCCACCAGGGGCGAGGGGAATCCGAGTCTTGCACCAACGGCGGAAAATCAGCGCATTGAGTTCCCTCTCCCCTTGTGGGAGAGGGGCAACACTCGAAACCGTCCTGCCGCTCCTGCGCAGGTGAGGGGTACGGAAAGTGAAAGACCATCGCGCATGAACTTCGCCAGCGACAATGCCTATGGTGCGGCGCCGGAAATGCTGGAGGCGCTCGCGGCCGCGAGTGCAGGCACTGCCGCATCCTACGGCGAGGACTGGTGGACCGGGCGACTTCAGACCGAGATGTCGCGCGTCTTCGAGCGCCCGGTCGCAGCCTATCCCGTCATCACCGGCACCGCGGCGAATGCGCTGGCGCTGGCGACGATCGTGCCCGCGCACGGCGCAATCTTCTGCCACAGGGAATCGCACATCATTACCGATGAGTGCGGCGCGCCCGAATTCTTCACCCATGGCGCGAAGGTGGTCCCCATCGAAGCCCATAACGGCAGGCTCGCACCCGATGCGATCGAGGAGTCGCTTTCGCAATTCGTCGAAGGCAGCGTGCATCACCCGCAACCTGCGGCCGTCAGCATCGCGCAAGCTTCCGAAATGGGCCTCTGCTACACGACCGGAGAGATCGGCGCGATTTCCTCGCTGGCGAAACCGCGCAGACTGAAACTGCACATGGACGGCGCCAGGCTCGCCAATGCCGTCGCCCATCTGGGCTGCACGCCCGCGGAGGCCACGTGGCGCGCGGGCGTCGACGTACTGTCGTTCGGCGCGACCAAGAACGGTGCGCTGGGCGCCGAGGCGGTGGTGTTCTTCACTGCGGAAGACGCGCGCGATTTCGAATATCGCCGGAAGAAATCGGGCCATCTGCTCTCCAAGATGCGTTTCGTCTCGGCGCAGCTGCTCTGTGCGCTCGAGCAGAACCGGTGGCTCGCCTGGGCCGCACGCGCCAATGCGCTAGCCGCCCGCCTCGCGCGCGGCCTGGCCGAGATCCGGAGCATCGAAGTCGCCTACCCGATCGAAGCGAACCTGATCTTCGCCTTCATGCCCGATGCGATGGCGGCACGCCTGCGCGCCGAAGGCGCGAATTTCGGCGACTGGGCGCCGTCGCGCGGCGGACGCACGCTGGTGCGGCTGGTGACGTCGTTCATGACGCCCGAGAGCGATATCGAGCGGCTGATTGCGATTGCGCGCGGATGATTCGTTTCAGATGCGGCCGAGCAGCGTGATCGTGCCTTCTTCCGACGTGTTGCCGGAATTCGCGTAGAGATAGTCGAAGCCCACGCCCACCGACCATGCGCCGGTGGAGACGGCGAGCCCGCCGCCGGCGACGGCGTTGCCCTGCGACGGTTTCGGTCCGCTGATCTCGAACTGGTTGATCGGCGTCACGCCGACGAAATTGGCCCTCACACTCTCCTGGCCGTTGGCGAAATCGAAGCGGTAGCCCGCGCGCGCTTCGGGCTGCAGCAGGAAATCGCCCAGGTTGAGATCGTCGCGCACGTCGACGCCGGTAAACGCCCGCAGCGATGCGGCGTAATCGGGCTCGATGTGAAGATCGAAGCCGTCACCGATGTTTCCGCCACCGTGAGTTTCGGTGTAGCCTTCCTGGCGCATGGCGAGCCCGTCCAGGCTGATCTGCGGCATGACCGCGGCGCCGGCAAAACCGTATTGCAGACCTGCCGTCGCTCCACCGGCCATGTATTCCGCAGGCCGGATGCTTTCGGCATTGCGGACGAATCCGTTGAGATTGATGGTGCGGTTGCCGGCGAGATGCGCATAGCCCACGCTCGCCTGCGTATCCAGAAAGAAGCCCCTGCCATGCCAGTCGGTATAGCCGGTCAGCATGTACCATTCCGAAGTGGTCTTTTGCAGCGCGGGCGCCTTGGCATCCATGGCGCCGGAAAAGAAGGTGAAAGCTCCACCATAGCGGCCGTCCACCGGATCGCCCTCGTCGGCGCCGAGCACGAAGCCGAAGCCCGTGTCCACGAAGCCGCTGCCGGCCGAGGTGTTGTCCTGGTTCAGCCGCTCCACGAACTGCTGTCCCCACATCGTCAGATCGCCGTCCTGGTTGGCGTATTGGCGAAGCGTGCGCTGGCGCGCGGAGACGACATTGCTCGCCTCGTCGGTGAGCGAAATGGCGAGCGCGCGATTGGCGCCGGAGACATCGGGAGCAAATTGGGTGTAGGCGCTCTGCGCTTCCTGCGCGTTGGCGACGTTGTTGAGCAGGGCCGCACCCAGCGCATCGTCGACGGCAAGCGCCTGGTTCGCATAGGGAAACATTTTCAACGCATATCCCGTGAGGCCGAGCTCGGCCGGCGTCTTTGGCGTGAGATCGAGCACAAGCTCGGAAAGGTCAGGGCTCGGCCCGGTGCAGGTGTTTTTTCCGTTGATGTTCCACACGCAGAGCGTGCCGGTGAAAAGGAATGGAATGCTGGTCGAGAAATCGCCTTGAATGGTGGCGAGCTCGGCGTTCGAGATGACCAAACTCCCCTTCGGTGCGCTGAGGAGATCGAAAATAGCGGTTTGATTGGTCGGATTGCCCGATTTGCCGGGAACGAAATTGCCGATATAGCTGCCGAAAGTGATCTTGAAATTGGTACCGTCGCCGATGTCCGCGCTTTGCGAGGAGATCAGGGCGCCGGTCTGCGGATTGACCGCGAGATTGAACGGTTGCGAGACCACGAGCCCAAGGCTCGCGCCCGGATTGAGGTCGAAGAAACCGGCATTGAGTCCCGTCACGTTGCCGGCGCCGAGATTGTCGGGCGTGTTTGCCAGATCGAGCGTACCGCCTTGCGCGATGGTGACATCGACGTGACTGCCGAGCGTCTCGGTGACGGCGCCGGACAGCGTGCCGAACGCGCCGATAGTCAGCGTGTCATTGCCATTGGTGGTGCCGCCGAAGCTCACATTTCCGGTGATCGTCGCCGGTATTTGCGCAGTGCCGGTATCGGTGAGCGTGTCGTTGCCGGTTCCGAAGAGAATCGAGCCGACCACCTTTCCGGAATTGTCGAAATTGACGCCCGACGTGTTCACCGAGAGATCGGCGGCGACGGCAATTTGTCCGTTGTTCTTGAGAGTCGTGGCCGTTGCAGAAATCGTGCCGCTGTTAGTGATGGAACTCAGCGTGCCCGACTCATCAAAAATGGCGTAGGACGATAGCGTCGTGACGAAATCCGGGCTGGTGGTAACCGCGGCAGCGGCGATGGTGCCGCTGTTGTTGATCGATGCCAGACTTCCCAGCGGCTCGATGGTGATGGCGGTCGCGGTGCCCGATTCGGGCCCCGAGACGGACGCCAGGATCTGGCCGCTGTTGGACTCACTGGAATTATTGAGGGTGGGGACAATGGCATAATCGCCGATGAACAGCGCATTGGCCGCTACGGTGGCCGCTTTCGTGTTGGTCGTCGCAGTCGACTGGATCGAGCCGCCATTGAAGATCCCGCCGTCAAATACCGTCTCTGCCGATGTCGAAGCTCCCACGATGCTGAAGGTCGTGACGGTCTGGTTCGCATTCGCGGACGAGTCCGTTATGTTTCCGCGATTGAGAAAGGAATAGCCGGGATCGGTCGCGTCGTTATACTTGCCGATCTCGAGATTCGCCGTGGGCGTCACTCCTCCGATGGTCGGATTGATCAGGATCGTGGGCGCATCGCCCACGGTGGAGATGATTGCGCGTGCCGTCGTGGTGTCCGAGGTCGTGCTCGGTCCCGCATTGTAGATGCCACCGGTGACGCTCGCGCCGATGCCGAGCGCAGTGCCGGCCTGGGGAAGAGCGACGTTCGTCGGAGTGATATTGGCCGTCCCGTAGGTCTGCAGCGTTCCCTGGTTGGTGATCGCGCCCGTCAGGGTCCCGAGCAGCTGGATGCCCTCCGCGCCCTGTCCGCTGGCGACGACCGAACCGCCGGTCTGGATATTGAGGTTGCCGGTCATCGTGCCGAGGAGATTGATCGCGATCAGGTTCCCCACCGAAGTGTTCACGCTCGTCGCCGATGTTGGCGAGAGAGCGAGCGAGCCCCCAATGTCGATATCGCCAACGATATTGGTACCGCTCAATTGGCTGATGCCGACGGACTCATCGCCCTGGATTTTGAGGCTCGATCCGGTCTCGAGGTTTATGGCGACGGGCGCGGTGCCGCCGGAAGGCACGAGACCCGTGAAGGTTCCCGAATTGATATCGCTGCTGATGCCGGAAATCAGGATGCCGACCTTGGCGGTCCCCGTTCCGGTCAGATCGATGGTGCCGCTGCTTTGGAATTCGCCCGTATATCCCGTCTGAAGTTCGACCGCATTGGCGCCGGTCACGCCCGTGTAGGTGATGGTGCCGCCATTATTAAACACTAGGGCGTTATCCGAGTTGATCAGGATGGCGGGACCCGTGGGCGGGCTGGTGGTGATGACGATGGAGCCGTCGGACTCGATCGTAATGTTGCCGTCGTTCCTGGTGTTGACCGGCGAGGTCACTTTGGTGGTGATGTTGGTGTCGGCGAGGGCATGCCCCGTCAAAAGCGAGACCGTGGCGACGGACAGCATTAGCGCGCGCTTGTTCAATGCGAACCCCTTGTCGTTAAGGCCGGTAGCTCTCAAGGGGCCAACTTCGGCGAAGCCCCACATCCGCCGCAGCATCTCGCCCCGGGGGCGTGTCACCGCGAACCCGTTCACCATAGCCAGATTTCAAAGGGCCGCGCTAGACCCGTAACAGGCTATTCCGCTTCAGCATTTCCACTTGGGGCGGGCGCGATGCTGGATCGCTGGAATCGGTGACGCAGCTTCATCTTTCAAAACTCGCGTCCAGCCGCTTGCGAGGACGGCGCCTGACCTGCCGCCTCGGCCGTCCTTGTTCGAATGAACTGGCCGAGCCTGTCGAGCGAAATGCGCGCTTCCGCAATGCCGGGACTCGCCTGAAAAAGATGTCCCATGCGGTCGTAGATTTCCACGCTTACCGGAATGCCCGCCTCGGCGGCGCGCTCGCCGATGCGGCTGGCATCGTCGCGCAGGATCTCGAGCGCTCCGGCATGGACCATGAGCGGCGGAAATTCGCGAAACGATGCGAACACCGGCGAGGCGTAGGGATCGGCGGGCGAGCTCTTCTGCAGATAGTGGCGCGCACTCACGAACAGCATCTCCCACGACAGCAAGATGTCTCGTTTCGCATTGTCGAGAGTCGACCAACCCGACAGGGAAAGGTCGACCCATGGCGAGAGAGCCGCGCAGGCGGCCGGCATCGGCAATCCGCCATTGCGGATCGCATGGAGAAGCGAGAAGGCGAGTCCGCCGCCTGCTTCGTCGCCGGCCAACGCGATGCTTCGAACGGCCACGCCGCGCTGAACGAAATGCCGGTAGGTGTCGACAGCGTCGCGCAGACCTGCGGGAAAAGGAAACTCGGGAGCCAGACGATAGGTGGGGACAAAGGCCGCCGCCTGCGCGGCCATGCATAAGCGGGCGACGAGCGCGCGGTGCGTCAGGGGCGATCCTGCAACAAATCCTCCACCGTGCAGGTAAAGGATCATTCTTTCGGGCGATATGCCCGTCGGCCGAACCCATTCGCCCTTGATGGGGCCCGCCTGCCCGGCCTCGAACGTCACACCGGTCGGCGCCGTTTCGAAGCGGGCAAAGAGAGAATCGTATCTTCGCCGCAGCAGCGCTGTGTCGCGGCCAAAGCCTCCACCCGGCGTGCGGACCAAATGCGCGAGGCGCGCAGAAAACGCGCTCTGCCAGTTCGGCATGGGGAATCCGCGTTCAGGTATCGGGCATCAGTATGGTCCGATGCCTGATACCTGTCATCCTTCGACAAACTCATCCTTCGACAAGCTCAGGATGAGGAGGGGGAGCCCTCACGATGAGCCTGACGGATGATCCTTCGACAAGCTCAGGATGAGGGGAAGCCCTCATGGTGAGCTTGCCGAACCATTAAGCGGCGCGCGCCTTGCCTTCGATGATCTTCACCTCGGCGCCATTGATGGGAATGCGGCGCGGCTTCTGCTCATCGGGAACGATGCGCTCCAGATCCACATGGAGCAGACCATTCTCGAGTTTTGCGCCGCGGACCTCGACATTCTCGGCCAGCTGGAAGCGGCGGTCGAACGCGCGGCCGGCGATTCCGTGATAGAGAAAGGACGCCTTGTCGGCGCTGTCCTCGCGCTTGCCCTGAACGGTGAGCACGCCTTCGCGCACTTCCACGTTCAAATCCTTTTCGGAGAAGCCCGCCACCGCGAGAGTGATGCGGTAATGGGTGTCGTCGGTGCGCTCGATGTTGTAGGGCGGATAGGTCTGTGCCGCGTCATACTGGGGCACAGAATCCAGAAGATCGAACAGCCGGTCGAAGCCGACGGTCGAACGGAACAATGGGGAAAAATCGAAACTGCGCATGGCTCACAGCCTCCTTTAGAAGCGTTGTGGGTTGGGTTCGCCCACCATGGGCCGAACCACTCATTCAGTCCGGAAAGCCATCGGGCCTTCCCGGACAATTGTTAGCTAGGAAGCGCGGCGGGGTGCTTCAAGAGGCCGGAAATCGGAGGAAACGCGCCAATGCGAGGCCCCAAAAAAGCAGCAGCATCGCATAGATGAAAATGTCCATGTGGGCCGCCCGAACTTCGAGGCCGAGCAGGTTTCGTGTGAGGTTGAGAAACCAGGCGCCCTCTTCCTCATTGGCCGCGTCGCGCCAGCGCCTCGTGCGCATCAGCGATTCCAGATTGTTCAGGACGCAGGAATTCCGGTTGAGCTGCCATTGCAGTGCGACCAATGGCAGGAAGCACAGATAGAACAGGAGCCCGCCGCGCGAAGGTAGCGCCCAGCCGCCGATAATGAAGAGCATGATGGCCAGGTGCAGAAAAAAGCACAGCCGGCCGAGCGCGTCGCGCGACTTTCGCGGCGCGACGGTGTCTGCGTCTGGCGGCAGCGCCGCGTTCATCGCGGAGATACCCGGCCGCGCGCGCAAACCGGACCAGACAATTGGTTGAACATGGACGATGCCCCGGCGATCGCGCCCTCACACTATGTCCGCGATGGCCAGGCCGACAACCGGTGTGTCGCGCCCATAGTTGTGCGGGCGCGGCGCGCATGCTCATATTCCGGCACGGGATACCGGACGGAAGGACGACGCCATGAGCTCTGACCAGGTCAATCAAATCATCACCCAGATGGGAAACGCCATCGGGACCAACTCCGGTCTCGGCGGAACGCTCAAATTCGATTTCGGCGAGCCGGGCAGCGTTCTGGTCGACGGCAAGTCGGACCCCAATACGGTTACCGACGGCGCGGGCAAAAGCGCCGACTGCACGATCAGCGTCGGACTCGACACGTTCGAAAAGATGGTGAAGGGCGAACTCGACGGCACATCGGCCTTTATGCAGGGCAAGCTGCGCGTGGCCGGCGACATGGGCCTTGCCATGAAGCTCGGTCCCATTCTGGCGAAGGCGCGCGGCTGACAGGTTCTCCCCTGCCGGTAGGGCTGAACACGCACGCCATCGCCAGTCGCGACGGCAAGCGCTTGCGCGTTACGAGTTGGCAACCGGCAGCGGACGCCCGTCGGCGCGGGGTCTGCGTCCTCTTCAACGGCCAGACGGAGTTTCTTGAGAAATATGCCGAGATCATCGGCGAGCTTGCCGCGCGCGGATTCGCCGGCGCGGCGCTCGACTGGCGCGGACAGGGCGGATCGGAACGCGCGCTCGCCGATCCGCTGAAAGTCCACATCGGCGATTTCTCCGAATACGACGCCGATCTTGACGCCTTCCTGGGCCAGGTGGTCACGCCGATGGGCGATGCATCTCCGCTCGCACTCGCGCATTCCATGGGCGCGCATATTCTCCTTCGCGCGCTTCACAGAAACCCGCGTTCATTTGCGGGTGCCGTGATGACCGCACCGATGCTCAAAACGAACGGGCGCGGGCTCCCGCCCGGCCTCGTGCGCCTCGTTTGCTCGGCGCACATTCTCGCCGGTCAGCGCGACGAATTCGTTTGGGGCATGCGCGGGCGAGATCCGCTGCATATGAAATTCGAGGACAATCGCGTGACTTCTGATCGTATACGCTTTGCGCGCGCGCAATCGATGCTCGCCCGAAATCCCGACATTCGTCTCGCCGGCCCGACCTGGGGCTGGCTGGATGCGGCCTTGCGCTCCATGAGTGGCATGCAGCCGCCAGGATATGCCGAATCCATTTTCACGCCCTGTCTGATGTTCGGTGCGGGCCGCGACCGCATTGTCGATACCAGCGCCGTGCGCGATTTCGCACGCCGCATGCCCCACGCGACCTATGTCGAGCTGGCCGACGCCGAGCACGAGATCATGATGGAGAACGATTCCATCCGAGCGCGGTTCTGGACCGCGTTCGACGAATTCGCGAACGCGCAGATGAACGTTTGCCCTTCGACAAGCTCAGGGTGAGGAAGGCGATCAGGAGCGATCGGATTTGCACCAAAGATTCACCGCCAAGACGCCAAGGCGCCAAGAAAAAGGAGGGTCCACCACAGAGACACACGGGGCTCGGGGCAGAGGTATGGCGCGAATGCGCGCAAGAATTTCTCAACGCGCTCGGTGCCTCGGTGGTTCATTCCCAACCCTTGGCGCCTTGGCGCCTTGGTGGTTCAGTCTTCTTCAGCCGAGAAACTGCGACAGCACCTCGAGTGTTTCGGCGTGGACGCGGGCGTCGCCGGAAGCCACGATGCGGCCGCCCTGCCCAACAGGATTCCCGCTCCAGTCGGTGATGACGCCCCCCGACTTTTCGACGATGGGGACCAGCGCCGCGACATCCCATGCCGCTAGCGATGCTTCCACGATCAGATCGATGTGTCCCATCGCGAGCAGGCCATAGGCATAGCAATCGCCGCCGAAATAGCTCATGCGCGCGCGGGAGCAGAGTTCCTCGAAGCCTGCGCGCTCGACGGGCGAAAAATATCCCCACGGATGCGTCGTCGACACCGCGGCGCTGGCGAGCATCGCGCAGGCGCGCGTGCCAAGCGTGGACCTGCCTTCCGGCGAATGAAATTCCGCGACGTTGCCATAGGCGATGAAACGCTCGCGCAGGATGGGCTGATCGATGATGCCGAGCACACGGCGGCCCTCCTCTTCGAGCGCGATCAGCGTTCCCCAGGTGGGACGGCCGGTGATGAAGGCGCGGGTGCCGTCGATCGGGTCGAGCACCCAGCGACAGCCATTGCTGCCCTGTTCCACACCGAACTCTTCGCCGAGAATGCCGTCATCCGGTCTCTCGCTCCGGATGAGCGCGCGCATCGCGCCTTCGGCGTCGCGGTCCGCCTGGGTCACCGGATCGAAGGCGGCGTTGCCCTTGTCGATGATCTCAAGCCGCGCGCGGAAGTAGGGCCGGATCGCGCCGCCGGCGGCATCCGCCAGCCTGTGCGCGAAGGCGATCGTCTCCTCGTCGAGCATGGGTTCCTCGTTTCCGCTATATTGCACAGTGAAGTCGAGGAGGGGAGCCGATGAAAACCGTCGTCGTCACCGGAGCATCCACCGGAATTGGCTGGGGCTGCGCGAAAATCCTGGTCGAAAAAGGTTTTCACGTCATGGGAAGCGTGCGCAAGGAGGCCGACGCCGAGCGGCTCGCGAAGGAATTCGGGTCCCATTTCACGCCGCTCGTCTTCGACATTACCGACGAGACGGCCGTGAAGCGTGCCGCAGGCGGGGCTGCCGAATTGCTCGGCGCCGAGCCGCTCTTCGGCCTTGTCAACAATGCGGGCGTCGCCGTTGCGGGTCCCCTTCTCTATCTCGATGTCGACGAATTGCGCCGCCAGCTCGAGATCAATGTCGTGGGCCAGCTGATCGTCACACAATCCTTTGCCCCGCTGCTCGCGAAGCATGCGTCGGCGGAAAATCGTCCCGGACGCATCGTGATGATTTCCTCCGTAGGCGGAAAGAACGCCTCGCCTTTTGTCGGACCCTACAACGCCTCGAAATTCGCGCTCGAAGGATTTTCGGAGAGTCTTCGCCGCGAACTGATGCTGCTCGGTATCGACGTCGTGGTGGTGGCGCCGGGGGCGGTCGCTACGCCGATCTGGGACAAGGCCGAGCAGGTCGACGTGTCGCGCTACGCCAATACGCCTTATGCCGCCCCGCTCAATGCCGTGCGCGATTACATGCTCGTCAATGGGCGTAAGGGGCTGAAACCCGAACGTCTCGGCCTCGCGGTGTGGCAGGCGCTGACCGTACCAAAACCAAAAACGCGCTATGTCGTGACGCCCGATCCATTCCAGAATTTTCTCGTCAATACGCTGCCCAAGCGCATGGTCGACCGCATGATCGCCGGCCGCCTAGGCCTCCTGCCAAATAAATAATGTGACGTGCGCCTGCGGAGAGAGAATTCACAATGAGGCAGTGAGACAGTGAGGAATCTTTGTGCGCCTGCGGCGCGCCATATTATTCTCACTGTCTCACTGTCTCATTGTGCAAACTTTCATACCCATAGGTCCGTGACTCTGCGTGCAATTTAGCTGGCTTCGGCCTTCACCCTTTTGCGCAGATGGGGCACCAGCTCCTTCTTCCGCAGTCGGATCGATAGCGGGGTGACCTCCACGAGCTCCTCATCTTCGATGTAGGCGATGGCCTGTTCGAGGGTGTGCGGCATGACCGGCGTGAGCCGCATGGCCTCGTCCTTTGAGTGGGTGCGGATATTGGTCAGCTGCTTGGCGCGCAGGGGATTGACGTCGAGATCGTTGCCGCGCGAATTCTCGCCCACGATCATGCCGCGATAGACTTTCGTGCCCGGCACGACGAAAAGCTTCCCACGCTCCTCGAGATACCAGAGCGCGTAGGCGACCGCGTCGCCGTCGCTCGTCGAAACCAGCACGCCATTGCGGCGGCCCTCGATCGCGCCCTTGAACGACGCATAACCGTGGAACATGCGGTTGATCACGCCCGTACCGCGGGTGTCGGTGAGGAATTCTCCGTGGTAGCCGATCAAGCCGCGCGACGGCGCCAGAAAGACGAGGCGCGTCTTGCCGGCGCCCGTGGGCCGCATGTCCTGCAATTCGCCCTTGCGCCCGCTGATCTTCTCGATGACTACGCCCGTATAGGCCTCGTCGACGTCGACGGTCACCTCTTCGATCGGCTCGAGGCGCTCGCCCGTATCCGGATCGGTGTCGTAGAGCACGCGCGGCCGGCTGATCGACAGCTCGAAGCCCTCGCGCCGCATGGTCTCGATCAGCACGCCGAGCTGCAACTCGCCGCGGCCGGATACTTCGAATGCGGCCTCGCCGCTTTCGCGCAGCTTGATCGCCACATTGCCTTCGGCTTCGCGCATGAGCCTGTCGCGGATGACGCGGCTCTGCACCCGATCGCCTTCGCGGCCGGCCAACGGCGAATCATTGACCGAGATGGTGATGGCGAGAGTCGGCGGGTCGATGGGCGGCGCCGGCACGGCAGTAAGGACTTCGAGATCGCAAAGCGTATCGGCGACCGTTGCGGTGGAAAGACCGGCGATGGCGACGATGTCGCCCGCCTCGGCGCGCTCGACGGGAACGCGCGCGAGCCCGCGGAAGGCCAGGAGCTTCGTCGCCCGCGCGCGCTCGATTTCGACTCCATCGCGCGACAACGCCTTCAGGTGACGGTTGACGGTGATGGCGCCCGATTCGATGCGACCGGTCAGCACGCGGCCGAGATAGGGATCGCCTTCGAGTGTGGTCACCAGCATGGCGAAAGGGTGGTCGTCGCCGCCGAGCGCGAGCGGCTTGGGCTTGGGCACGTCGGCCACAATGCGGTCGAACAGCGGCGCGAGATCGGTGCGCTGGTCGGCAAGCGATGCGACGGCCCAGCCTTGCCGCCCCGACGCATAGAGCACGTGAAAATCGAGCTGATTGTCGTTGGCTTCGAGGGCAAGGAAGAGATCGAAGATGTTCTCGAGCGTCTCTTTGGGTTGCGCATCTGAGCGGTCGATCTTGTTGATGACGACGATCGGTTTCAGCCCCAGTGCGAGGGCCTTGGAGAGCACGAATTTCGTCTGCGGCATGACCGACTCCGCCGCATCGACCAGCAGCACGACGCCATCGACCATGGAGAGGATGCGCTCGACCTCGCCGCCGAAATCGGCGTGACCCGGGGTATCGACGATGTTGATGCGCACGCCCTTCCATTCCACGCTTGTGCATTTGGCGAGGATGGTGATGCCGCGCTCGCGCTCGAGATCGCCCGAATCGAGCGCGCGCTCGGCGACCTGCTGGTGCTCGCGCACCGCGCCCGATTGTCTGAGCAGCTTGTCCACGAGCGTCGTCTTGCCGTGATCGACGTGGGCGATGATGGCGATATTGCGGATATCCATTGCGCTCGGGCCTAAGGGCGCGCGGCTTATAGAGGAAGATTGCGCAGACCCGCAATCGCGCGGCCTCGGGGAACCGGCGGCGCAACCGGCCGGTTAACCTGCGATGTCTGTGAAAAGATTTGTAATAAAGGGTCGCAAAACCGGCCCTAACACTCGCAATTCACGTTTGCCATGCTAGGAAACGCCCAAGGCGGGGCGCCGGGACCGATAAGGAATGAACATCAGATTTTCGAACCCTCCGCAGGCAACGTCGGCCGCGCATGACGATATCCCCGGGCACTGGCACGAGAAATCCCGCCGGCGCAGGGCGCTGGTGGCCGGATTTGTCATTCTTCTGGTTGCGGTGTTGTCGTGGCGTCTGTTGAGCGGACCGTCAACCTCCCCGCAGGCGCCCGTGATTCCACCGGTAAGGGTCGCGACCGTGCAGGAGAAGCACGTCCAGGGATTCGAGCATTCCATAGGAACGGTGGTCGCGCTCTCGACGGTGCAGGTGACATCTTTGGTCACCGGGCAGCTTCTTTCGACGGGATTCTCCGAAGGCCAGATCGTCAAGTCAGGCCAGGTCCTCTTTCAGATCGATCCAAAACCGTTCGCGGCTGCGCTTGCGCAGGCGCGCGCGGCGATGGCGCGCGACGAGGCAAACATGACGAGCGCCCTGCGCGACAAGGCGCGATTCGCCGCGCTTGCTGCCCAGGGCGCCGCCTCTGCGCAGCAACGCGACCAGGCAGTGGCGACGGCAGATGCCGATGTTGCGACCGTTCAGTCCGACAAGGCCGCAATTCAGACGGCCGAACTCAATCTCGGCTATACGACGATCCGCTCGCCCATCAACGGCAAAACGGGCGCGATCCTGATCCAGCCGGGTAATCTCGTCACCGCCAACAACACCGCAAGCCCGCTTGACACGATCACACAGGTTC
>DASXMF010000214.1:0-27491 GCA_036495845.1 Rhizomicrobium sp. | reverse complement strand
GAGGGTATCGATCTCGGCAAGCTGTACGATTACGATATCATCGTGCTCGATCTGCAACTGCCCGACATGAGCGGTTTCGAAGTTCTGAAGTCGCTGAGGCTCGCGAAGGTGCAGACTCCGGTTCTCATTCTTTCCGGCAATGCGATAGTGGAAGCCAAGGTCAAAGCGCTGGGTTTCGGCGCCGACGACTACATGACCAAGCCGTTCCACAAGGACGAGCTGGTCGCCCGCATCCAGGCCGTCGTGCGCCGCTCCAAGGGCCATTCGCAATCGGTGATCACCACCGGCAAGCTGACGGTCAATCTCGACGCCAAGACGGTCGAGGTCGACGGCAGCCGCGTGCACCTGACGGGCAAGGAATACCAGATGCTGGAGCTGCTATCGCTGCGCAAGGGCACCACGCTGACCAAGGAAATGTTCCTCAATCATCTCTATGGCGGAATGGACGAGCCCGAACTCAAGATCATCGACGTCTTCATCTGCAAGCTCCGAAAAAAGCTGGCGGCGGCGACCAACGGCGACAATTACATCGAGACGGTTTGGGGCCGCGGCTATGTGCTGCGCGATCCGGCGACCGAGCAAGCGGCATAGCTTACCCCTCACCTCTGCTGGAGCAGAGTTCAACGCACGTAACTGCATCCCTCTCCCCCAAGGGGAGAGGGGACTCCACGCGCTGCAACGATGTCGGCAAATCAGCAGGAAGCTTCCCTCTCCCCTTGTGGGAGAGGGACCAAGTACAATGTCCCCACAACCATTCAGCAGCGGGTGAGGGGTAACTACCTGGGATGCGGCGCTAGGCCGCGGGAATCGATCGCCCCACACTTTCGAGAACAGGCCTGTGCGGGTATTCTCCGCCGGTCATGGACATTCTCCATACTCTGGATATCGCCAGCTGGGACGTACCGATTTCTTCCGCGACGCAGGCATCCGCATGCGACGCACTCGAGAGCGGCAGAGTGTTGTTTTTCCCCGACCTCGTGTTTCCCCTTCGCGATGGCGAGCGCGTGCTTTTTTCACCCCAAATCTCCGACGGGAAATCCAAGAACATCAGTCTCAAACCGTCCGGCGAGATGGGCGGAACGACGTGCCCGGGCGAGCAGGCGCAGCTTCTCAAGGACATGATGGAGCGCTTCGCACGAACCGCCTCGCAGTTCCTCGGCTCGCTGATCCCGGCCTACGCCCATCGTCTCGAGCGCGCGCCCACGAGCTATCGTCCGGTGGAAATCGCCGGCCGTCCGCAATCTGCCATTCACGACGACACGCGGCTGCATGTGGACGCTTTTCCGTCGCGGCCCATGCGCGGGCGCAGGATCCTGCGTCTTTTCTCCAACATCAATCCCGCGGGCGCGCCGCGCGTCTGGCACGTCGGCGAGCCGTTTGAAGAAGTGGCGCAACGGTTTCTTCCGGGCACGCGCGCAGGATCGCGCGCGCAATCCTGGATGATGGGCGCGCTCGGAATCACCAAAGGAACCAGATCGCCCTATGACTGGCTGATGCTCGGCCTGCACGATCGCGCCAAGCTCGACGACGATTACCAGCGGAGTTCGCCGCAATCCGAGATCCCGTTTCCCGCCGGCTCCGCCTGGATCTGCTTCACCGACCAGGTCATGCATGCGGCGCTCGCCGGACAATACGTGCTCGAGCAGACCTTCCATCTCGACGTCGACGCCATGGCGGCGCCGTCGCGCGCGCCCTTGCGCGTGCTCGAACGCCTCACCGGCCGCCCGCTGGTGTGAAGGCGATAAGGGAAATGAAAGTTCGCGGGCATTCCCAACCCGGGACTGTGAATTTGCCGACAAGAGGTTCACGCGGAGCCGCGGAGGCGCGGAGAAGATTCACAATGAGGCAGTGAGACAGTGATGGCGGTGAGGAAGAGATCGCGCGCGAAGCGCGCAGACAGCTTCTCGCTGCCTCGCTGCCTCATTGTCAATTTTCCACGCGGACTCCTCCGCGTCTCCGCGTCTCCGCGTGCCCATTCTTCGGGAAAGCAGCACTCGAGACTCATTTATCGCGCGTGGGTGATCGTTTTGACCTTCACCACCAGATAGATGAGTTCCTTGCCTGCGACGGCGCTCACCCAATGTGGAACGCCCGCGGGAATGCTGATGAAGTCACCCGTGCCGATGTGCCGCGCCGCGCCGCCGGAAATGCCGCCGCCTCGAAGCTCTCCCGGTTCGGTTTCGCGCCCGCCGCTCAGCGAGCCACCGGTCACGAGCGTGGCTTCGCCCGCAACGACATACCAGACGTCGGCCACGTTTTTGTGGATCTCGGCGTTGCCGGGACGGGTTCGCCGCACCACGGAAGCGGAATATCCCGGCTCTCTCAGGTAGCTCACGAGAGCGATCCCCTGGCTCTGTTCGGGGGCCTTGCGGATGTCGGATTGAAGAACATTCGCCGGCACGAATTTCGCCGGCGATTCGCTTCCCATCGCGCGAGGCGCCGATGCGCAGACAACAAGCGCCAATGCAATCCGTTTCGCCGCGCGCATGAAACCATCCCGTCGCTGAGAAGCAGATCGAGCCTACCACACTACCGAGGCCGCACGCGCAATTTGCGCAACATGTCCCGTCAGCGGAACGAGTTGGTCAAAATACTTTTCCTCCCCCGCCGAAGGTGGGGGAGGGGGACCGCCCCCCGGTCCGCGCGATGCGCGGCCGGAGGATAAACTCCGCGGTGGAGGGGGCACGGAAGGTCATTGTCTGCCTCGCCCCCTCCGGTGCTCTCGCTGCGCTGCGCGCGCAGCGCAGCGCGTCGCACCACCTCCCCCACGTCGCTTCGCTTCGCGGGGGAGGAAAATCAAAGGTCGAGATGTGTGAATACCATTCCCTCAAGGGGAGGGTAGAAAGCGAAGCACGCGGCTATCACTTCCTCGTGCTCTGCGCAGCCCTGCCATGCGGTTGACCTTGCAATCCTGGCGAACTACCTCTCAACCGACCGGCAATACGCGTCTGGAGAAAGCGTGAGACATCCGACCTTGCTGCAAGGGGCACGGGGGGCACGCTTTTGCGCGCTCGGAATTATGGTGGTGGCGCTCGCGGGCTGCGGACGCGGCAAGGCGCCGGGTGCTGCGTCGAATCGCGGGCCCGAAGTCGGGGTCGTCGTCATGCAAACTCGCGACGCGCTGCTGACGACGGAACTGCCGGGGCGAACCAGCGCCCATGCGACGGCCGATGTGCGCCCCCAGGTGAGCGGCATTCTGCAAAAGCGGCTCTTCGAAGAAGGTTCGACGGTCAAGGCGGGCCAGGTTCTCTACCAGATCGATCCCGCGCCCTATCAAGCGGCTTACGACACCGCAAAAGCGGCGCTTGCAAACGCCCAGGCCAATCTCGCAACGATGCACGCCAAGGCGGAGCGTTACGCCTCGCTCCTGAAGCAGAGCGCCATCGCTCCGCAGGATTACGACGACGCTGAGGCCGCCTGGAAGCAGGCGGTGGCCAACGTCGCCCAGCAGGCGGCGACGGCAGAAAGCGCGAGGATCAACCTTGCCTATACGCGCATCACCGCGCCGATCACGGGCCATATCGGCCGCTCGCTGGTGACACAGGGCGCGCTCGTTACGGCCGGACAGACGACCGCGCTCGCCACCATCGATACGCTCGATCCGATCTATGTCGACATCAACCAGTCGAGCGCCGAGCTGCTGGCGCTGAAGAGAGCGATGGCGGCGGGCCGCGTCACCGATCCTGCGGCGGGAACCGCACGCGTGACGCTCGCCCTCGACGACGGCAGCACCTATCCGCTCGACGGCACGCTGAAATTCTCCGAGGTAACCGTCGATCCCACCACGGGCGCCGTGGTGCTGCGCGCCGAATTTCCGAATCCGGAAGGTCTTTTGCTGCCGGGCATGTATGTGCGCGCGACGATTGCAGAAGGCATCGCCCATAACGCAATTCTGGCGCCGCAGCAGGGTGTCAGCCGCGACGACAAGGGCGAGCCGACGGCGTTCATCGTCGACAAAAGCGGCATCGCGCGATCGCGCGTGCTCACCGCGCCGCGCACCGTGGGCAATTCCTGGCTGGTGACACAGGGATTGGCACAAGGTGACCGGCTGATCGTGCAGGGCTTGCAGAATGTGCGGCCCGATCAGCCGGTGCAGGCCGTGCCGGCGAAAATTCCCGGATCCTGACGCGTGACGATATCGCGCTTCTTCATCGACCGGCCGGTCTTCGCCTGGGTGATCGCGATCACCATCATGCTGATCGGCGGGCTGGCCATCCTGACGCTGCCCGTCGCGCAATATCCCACCATCGCGCCGCCCGCGGTGAACATCAGCGCCTTCTATCCCGGCGCGTCCGCCGGGACGCTGCAGAACTCGGTGACGCAGGTGATCGAGCAGCAGCTCACGGGGCTCGACAATTTGCTGTATTTCTCGTCCTCGAGCAGCGCCTCGGGCGGCGTTTCGATCACCGCGACCTTCGCGCCCGGAACCAATGCCGACATCGCTCAGGTGCAGGTGCAGAACAAGCTGCAGCAGGCGGTCTCGGTGCTGCCGCCGGAAGTCGTGCAGCAGGGCATCCAGGTGACGAAATCGCAATCGCGCTTTCTCGTCATCCTGGCCCTCTACGACACCAGCGGCCGCTACAGCGACATCGACATCGCCGATTACCTGACCAGCCATCTGAGCGATCCGCTCGCCCGCGTGCCCGGCGTCGGCAGCGTGCAGGTATTCGGCGCGCCCTACGCGATGCGGATCTGGCTCGATCCCTACAAGCTTTCCACCTACGGCCTGATGCCGTCGGATGTCGAAACGGCGGTGCAGGCGCAGAACACCCAGGTCTCCGCGGGCGAATTGGGCGCGCAACCGGCGGTGGCGGGACAGGAACTCGATGCGGTGGTGACTGCGCAGTCGCGCCTGGAAACGCCCGAGCAATTCCGCAACATCATTCTGAAGAGCAGTCCCGCCGGAGCAATGGTGCGGCTTGGCGATGTCGCGCGCGTCGAATTGGGAGCGGAGAGCTACGGCGCAGTCGGACGCTTCAACGGCCATCCCGCTTCGGGCCTCGCGGTCCGCCCCGTGCCCGGCGCCAACGCGCTGACGACGGCCGATGCAGTGAGGGCGAAGGCGCTCGCTCTCGCGGCCAATCTGCCTCCCGGCATGCACCTCGACTTCGTGGTCGACAACACGACCTTCATCCGTCTCTCGATTCGCGAAGTCATCAAGACGCTCGCCGAAGCCATCGGCCTGGTGATTCTGGTCATGTTCGTATTCCTGCAGAGCTGGCGCGCGACGCTGGTGCCGGCCATCGCCGTGCCGGTCGTTCTCCTCGGCACGTTCGGCGTGCTGGCAGCCGCGGGCTACTCGATCAACACGCTGACGCTGTTCGCGCTCGTGCTCGCGATCGGCCTTCTCGTCGACGACGCCATCGTCGTGGTCGAGAACGTCGAGCGCATCATGCGCACCGAGGGCCTTTCGCCCCGGGACGCGACGCGCAAATCGATGGACGAGATCACCGGCGCGCTTGTCGGCATCGCTCTCGTATTGTCCGCGGTGTTCCTGCCGATGGCGTTTTTCGGCGGCTCGACGGGCATCATCTACCGGCAATTCTCGATCACGATCATTTCGGCGATGGTCCTGTCGATTCTTGTCGCGCTCGTCCTCAGCCCGGCCATCTGCGCCAACGTGCTCAAACCCGCCGCCGAGGACAAGATCCCGATCGGGCGGCGATTCTTCGGCGGGTTCAACCGGACATTCGATGCTTCGCTGAAGCGCTATCACGAAGCCCTCGAAAGGCTGTTCGGACATGCGCGGCCGGCACTCGCGGTCTATGCCGTCGTCGTGGTCGTTCTGGTGGTCCTCTTCCTCCGGCTACCCACGAGCTTCCTGCCCGAAGAGGACCAGGGCATCGTCATCGCGCAGGCGACGCTGCCGCCGGGGGCCGTGCAGTCGCGCACGCTGGCCGTGCTCAAGAAGGTCGAGCATCATTTCCTGGTCGACGAGAAGAAGAACACGGACAGCATCTTTACCGTCGCCGGATTCAGCTTTGCCGGTCAGGGCCAGAATGCGGGAATCGGCTTTGTTCACCTGAAGGACTGGGATCAGCGGAGCGGCGACGCCAACCATGCGCCCGCGATCGCGACGCGAACCATGGCGGCACTGAGCACGGAGCGCGACGCACAGGTGTTCGCGCTGATCCTGCCCGCCGTGCCCGAACTCGGCATCGCGGCCGGCTTCGATCTCGAACTGGAAGACCGCGGCAATCTCGGCCATGCGGGACTCGTTGCCGCGCAGAACAGGCTGCTCGCCATGGCGGCGAAGGATCCCGTGCTGGCCGCCGTGAGACCGAACGGGCTTCTGGACACGCCGCAGCTCCATGTCACCATCGATCAGGCCAAAGCCAACGCGCTCGGCGTTTCGATCGCCGACATCAACTCGACGCTCAGCGCCGCCTGGGGCAGCACCTTCATCAACGAGTTCGTCGATCGCGGCCGCGTGAAGCAGGTCTACATGCAGGGCGACGCGCAATACCGCATGAAGCCCGAGGATCTCGACCGCTGGTACGTGCGCAGCCAATCCGGCGCGATGGCGCCGTTCTCCTCATTCGCGCAATCGTCATGGGTCCTCGGACCTTCGGAACTCGACCGCTTCAACGGCTTTCCCGCGCTCGAAATCCAGGGCCAGGCCGCGCCGGGCAAAAGTTCGGGCGCAGCGATGGACGAAATGGAAAAACTGGTCCGGCAGATTCCCGGCGACCTCGGACTCGAATGGACGGCGCTTTCCTACCAGGAGCGCCTGTCGGGTTCGCAGGCGCCTTCCCTCTACGCGATCTCCATTCTCGTCGTCTTTCTTTGTCTCGCCGCGCTTTACGAGAGCTGGTCGATTCCGTTTTCGGTGCTTCTCGTCATCCCGCTCGGCGTCGTGGGCGCCGTACTCGCGGCGACGATGCGGGGTCTCTACAACGACATCTATTTCCAGGTCGGGCTTCTGACCACCATCGGACTCTCGGCCAAGAACGCGATTCTGATCGTCGAGTTCGCGGCCACCGGCGAGCGCGAGGGCCGTCCGATCCGCGACTCCGCCCTGCATGCCGCACAGATCAGGCTGCGCCCCATCCTGATGACGTCGCTGGCCTTCATTGCCGGCGTGAGCCCGCTTGCCATCTCGACCGGCGCCGGCGCCGCCAGCCAGAACGACATCGGCACGGGAGTGATCGGCGGCATGATCTCGGCGACCGTGCTTGCGATCTTCTTCGTGCCGCTGTTCTTCCTGCTGGTCCGCGAATTCGTCGCGCGCAGAAAGCCGGCAGCACAGGTTGAGCCACTGCGAAGTTAGCCGCTTGTCAACGCCGGGCGGACGAGCGTTGGGCATGCAAACCATCGGCTGCTCGTAAGAGAACTGGTTGGAGGCGCCGATCTGGTGAAATCAAGCGTGTTTGCCGGTCGCTGGACAAGCTCTGGTCAAATGGTTCCTCCGTCCCGCCGCAACATCAATGATCGCTGCCATTTTCTCTCGGCTGGAAAACCGCTGGTTGAGGAATGTGCGTGTTGCAACATTCTCCAGGCGGTCCTACGGAAATCGTGTGCAAAGATTGAAACCGTCGACTCGTCGGCAGTCGCCAGCGAAATTTGGATTTTGCCTCATAACAGCTGCGACCGCATCGCTTAGGACGTAAGCGGTGTCGGCGCGGACCCCGTCGTGCATCAAGGCGGCTGGCGCGCGCACGCAATCGTCCAATCGCATCTGCCTGGACACGCGACTGACGTAAACACTGTTCAGCGTCATTCCGCCTTTCGCCGCGAGGTGGGCAAATTCGGGCCAGACGTCCAAACGAGCTGGCGTGCCGCCGCCGCACTGGAACGCTGGTAAGATAACCAGGTGCTGGTAGCGTGCCGGTAGCGATCTCCACACCGATGAAACAAGGTGAGCGGGATAGGTTCTTTTCGCTGCACGGCTAATATCTGCAGGGATCGGCAACACATCGAAATATTGCACGATGAGCGCAAATGCTAGGAGCGTTAGCCTTGCCCACCGGAATTGAATTGTCGCGCAAACACCGGCGATAGCGGCGACATAGAACAGGTAGTAAACGGGCCAGAACAGCCGACCGCACCCGCGAAACGCAGCAAGAAGATCGAATACCAGGCCTGGCACCGGAATGGTGAAAAGAACGTGGTCACCCAAGCACACCTCGACGCCCAGCGCGATCAACGTGAGCCCAATCGATACAATCAGCAATGGGCGAAGCGCAGGAGCCCACAGCGATCCCAGCAAGTTCGGTCTTCTTAGCAGGACAACGCAGAGTAAGAGGATGATGCCGATCCCTAGATAGTCGTAGCCGGCGAGTGTCCAACCGTGAACCACCGAGTAGGATGGCAGCAGCAGTGCGCGCGGCGATTGGGGATTTATGGGAGCCAGAAGATTCATAGAATAGTGCGTGTAGCCGCTACCCACGAACTGCGATTTTCCGGGCACAATGAAACCGAACGCAATGAGCGAGAGAATGTTGGCGCCAGCGAGGATGCTCGTCCAGGCAATAGTGCCCGACCATGACTTTTCATTGCCGACGTATCGCGCCCGAGCAATAGCAGCCAAAGCCAAAACATCTACCATGAATGCAATATAGGGCTGTACCGCGCAGGCGATGGCCGCGAGCAGGATTAGACGACACATAACCCGGCGAATCGGCTCGTTCGGCGTAACTTGAAAATAGAAGTTAATCGCCGCAAGCACCATCCACTGCGACAGAAGCGCAAAATGGCCGTAGAGCTCTTTCGTTAGCACGGGAGAGAGAAGAAAGAAGCTGCCACCAATAAGCGCGGCGACGATATCGCGGCGGGAGAACCGCCAAGCCAGCGTGAAACCGAAATAGGCCTGCAGAATAAAGGAGAGGACGGCGTAGAAGCCCAAATACTGAAAATTGGTGGGCAAAATCGGCGATGCGAGGCTCAACGGCACCGCCACGATCGGAACTATGTCGAGGTAAGAGGCAGATACTCCAGCTGGATAATCAAGCGCGGAGACCCATGTCGGCGGCAGGTGCCAAATGCCAGAGCGCCGTAGAAACTCCCAACCTGCCTGATATTGCACCGGGTCTCCGTGCTGCCACGAGAGATTTTGCGGATCAATCTCACGCCAGCCAACGATCATCCAGACATCAGCAACTCCTGCAAGTATCGCGATGGCGAGAAAAAGGAGACTAACAGTTTGTACCGAAGGCCTCGTCATCGTCTTGTCCATTGGCAAATCGGAGGCACAGAAATACGGGGACAGTTTATCCGATCATTGTGATGGGGCGTCTGGCAATGAAGAGCAGTGGATCAATCGTCCCCGCATTTTAGGACATCGCTGCTACGGCGTGATCTCAAACACGGTGCCGTAACCGAATGCGCCGCCTCTTGCCGCAGTGCCGTAAAAATTGCCTGCGCCGTCGGCGACCAGACCGGCAAGGGGTGTGGCGCCGTGACCGCCGGTGCCAAAGAAATGCAATATCGTTTCCGTTCCGTCCGGCGCGATCTTGAACACCGTGCCGCACCCATCGGCGCCGTTACATGGGGCCACTCCGCCTCCGAATTCCGTGGTGCCGTAGAGATTTCCGGCACCGTCCTCGACCAGGCCTGCGGCGGGATTTGAGCCATCACTTTTTTCGCCCGCGAAGTAGTAAAGCACCGTTTCCGTGCCGTCAGGAGCGAGCTTGAAAACGACTCCACAGCCTTTGTCGGAAAAGCAGCCCGCTCGACCTCCGCCATTCGTCGTTCCATAGAAATCTCCGGACGCGTCCGTGATCACGTTGCTCATGACGGTCTCGCCGTCATTGGGCGGCCCCTTGAATTTATACAGCAGCGTTTTCGTCCCGCTTGGAGAAAGCCTGAAAACCGTTCCGCAGCCACCAAAGTCTTCGGGGCAGACGCTAACTTTGCCGCCATAATCCGTGGTGCCGTATAGATTGTTCTGTGGGTCGATAATGAGGCCAGCAAAGGGATCAAGGCCATCACGGCCTCCCCGGAAGGAATAAACCAGGGATTCGGTCCCGTCAGGCGCAAGCTTGAACACGGCTCCGAAGCCGTGGCTGCCGCCGCCGAACGTCGTGCCGTACAAAATACCGCTGCTGTCGGCAACCATCGCGCCATATGGAGCGAAACCATCACTCGGTTGTCCCAAAAACGTATGTATAGTCGACTCACGCCCGCGCGAACTTATTTTAAAAATTAAACCTCCACCATTTTGACCTCCGTCAGTTGCGGTTCCCCATAAATTGCCCTTTTTGTCCATAACCAGCGCCTGGGGCGCGGCACCGCCAACTCCTCCAGGAAATGTATAAAGCGGGAATTCCGAGCCATCCGAAGCAACTTCGAACACCGTTCCAAAATTGCACGGGAACGCACCTCCATTCGTCGTACCGTAAAGATTGTGATTTGCGTCCATGATCAGGCTTCCGCTCGCCGGATAACAGTCATCGGTATAAGCGGAAAACGAATGAAGCACCTTGAACGTGGCGCCCTGAGCGGGAGGGAGCAGCGCAATTGAAACCAGTGCTAACGCGCAAGAGGCGATGCACAAGTCAAAGATTCGAATCATGGCTACCTCCCGCTCTGGTGCGCATAAGGTACCAGGGGCCGACTGCTTGTGCGTAGTGCCGTCGAACGCGAATAGCTTACCACCATTCGCATGCAGCACCCATCCGGCCCAACCACAGCCGGGAAGTGTCGGAGCGGCGCGCCAGCCGCTTCAAAAAATCGTGTCATTCCCGCGCACGCGGGAATCCAGCGTCCGCAGCTTCTGACAATGAGCCGCGAGGTTCCAAAACTTCTTCACGGTCCCGGCTCTCCGCTGGCGTCAAGCTTGTCCTCCGGCCGCGCTCTCGCCGCGCAGCGCGCGCGGCGCAGCGGGTCGCGCGGACCGGGGGGGCCGGGATGACACGCTTTTTTTAGGCCGTCCCGCAATTCCGCTAGCGTTCAGCGTTCCGGATCGTCGCGGCGATTGGCTTGGCATGACGAGACGCATCTCGCCGCTCCGGCGTGCGAATATCGCGCAGAGGTTCCAAAAGCCCCGCGTGGAAGCGAATGAAATTCTGCAGGGCTCTCCTGCAGGGTTAACCGTTCGCGAACGCAATCGATTCCATTTGTGTGATTCCCGCTTTGCCAACGCAATTGGCGGCGCGGCGTCTTCGCATTTCCACCCATAGGAAACGTTTCGACCGTTTTCTTTCATCAACGGTAAAGCGCCCGGTCCTACAAATAAACGCGAGGGCCGCCGCGCAATCGCGGCCGCGACGTTGGGCGCCGCCGAGAGCGGCACATTCGAAGGGACAGCATGCCGTCGGAGAGATTCCGTGCGCGGCCTGGCGCGCGCGCGAAATGGACGTGCGCCGCACTCGCTGTGATGTTGCTCGCCACGCCGGCAATCGGCGCGGAAATAGCCGCACAACGCGTGGCCTCCGTGGACCCGCACGCGCTGACCCCATTGCTTCCGCAGACGGCGGCCGGCGAGAGCGTCTCCTGGCCCACCAATGGCTGGCCGGCGTCGACGCCCGAAGCGCAGGGGATCGATTCCCGCGTGCTGGCCGGGGCGCTGGTCGAGATCCGCGCCCGCCGCATTCCCATCCACAGCCTCCTGATCGAGCGTCACGGCTCGATCGTGCTCGACACCTATTTCCGCCCGTTCGCGGACCACAGGACGCACAACGTCTACTCCGTGGCAAAGAGCGTGACGTCCATGCTGGTCGGGATCGCGCTCGCCAGGCACGAGCTCGCCGATCTGAATGCGCCGGTGCTGCCTCTTCTGGCGATGGAACGCAACGACGATGCGCGCAAGGCGCACATCACCCTCGCCCAGCTCCTGAGCATGACCTCGGGACTCGACTGCAGCACGCAAGGCGGCGAGAGCCTGCTGCAGCGCATGCTGAAGAGCCGGCACATGGCCGCCTACATGCTCGACCAGCCGGTCGCGGCAGATCCCGGCACCCAATTCCAATATTGCGGCGGCAACAGCGAGATCGTTTCCACTGTCCTGACGCGCACCACCGGCGCCAGCGCGCTCGAGCTGGCCCGCCGCGAACTCTTCGAGCCGCTCGGCATCAGCCATGTGTCATGGCCCACCGATGCCGATCACGTGTCGCATGGCTTCGGCGACCTGATGCTCGAGCCGCGCGACATGGCGAAACTCGGTTATCTCTGGCTGCACAATGGCCATTGGGAAAACCGGCAGGTCGTTCCCGCAGAGTATCTCGCCGAGGCACTGAGCGGCCATGCGAGCGTGCAGCCCGGCATCGATTACGGCTACGGCATGTGGCTCTATCCCGGTCACACGCCGGTGGATTTCGAAGCCAACGGCACGGGCGGCCAGCGCATCACGGTGATCCCGAGCCTCGACATGGTCGAAGTGACGACCGGCGGCGGCTTCGATGCGAACGACGTGGCGAAGATGATCGCGGGCGCGCCCAGATCCGACACGGCCATCGCCGCCAACCCCGAAGGCAACGCGCGGCTGGCGACGCTGGTCGCCGAAGCCGCGGGCGCCGACTCGCTTGCGGAGCTTCGTCCCGTCAGGCGATCGAGCCATAGGACGCACCGGTCAGAGCCATTGGTGCTCGCCGCCAACCGCTAGTCACTTCCGAACGTCCACAGATTAACCGCCAAGACGCCAAGGTGCGTGAATCCGATAATGATTCACAATGAGACAGTGAGGCGGTGAGAGAAGAGATTGCGCGCCAAGGGCGCGCGCACACATTCTCACTGCCTCGCTGCCTCATTGTGACCATTTCTTCTTGGCGGCTTGCCCCGGATTAAATCCGGGGCTTGGCGTTTCAACTTTTTTCTTCCTGTGCAGGACCGATTAAAGTCACGGGCGGAACCTCTGGAGGTTGTCGGGCATTGCGGCTGTGTCCCCGGAGGCGCCCATGGCACTCGCCAAATACAGGGCCAAGCGCGATTTCACGAAAACCGCCGAGCCGAGCGGCGACGCGAAGATCGCCGCTTCGCCGCATCTGCGTTTCGTCGTCCAGAAGCACGACGCGAGCCGCCTTCATTACGATTTCCGGCTGGAACTCGACGGTGTCTTCAAATCCTGGGCGGTGACGAAAGGCCCCTCGCTCGATCCGCACGAGCGCAGGCTTGCGGTCGAAGTCGAGGATCATCCGCTCGACTACGGCGATTTCGAGGGCACGATCCCCGAAGGGCAATATGGCGGCGGCACCGTGATGCTGTGGGACCGCGGATATTGGGCGCCCGAAGGCAGCGCGAGTCCCGAGGCGCAATTGCGAAAGGGCGAGCTCAAATTCGTGCTGGCAGGAAAGAAGCTCGAGGGCGGCTGGGCGCTCGTGCGCATGCGAACGAAGGACGGCCGCCGCAACAACTGGCTTCTCATCAAGCACCGCGACGGGAGCGAACGCGATGGCGACGCGGATGCATTGCTCGCCAGGGACCGTTCGGTTGCTTCGGGCCGGACGATGGCGGCGATCGCCGCGGGCAAGGGGAACAGCCCGACGCCTTTCATGCGCAAGTCGCGAAAACCGGCCAAGGCCGACGCCGTGTGGCACTCCTCGCGCCGCACGCGCGAATTGCCGGAACGCGCGGCCGCACCCCCGAGCCGCGCGAAGCCGATGCCCGCACGCCAGGTCGCCCGCATGCCCCGCTTCGTCCCGCCGCAGCTTTGCACGCTCACCGAGCACGCTCCGTCCGGCGCCGATTGGGTGCATGAGATCAAATTCGACGGTTACCGCATCCAGCTGCATGCGCAGAACGGCAACGCCGCTCTCCTCACGCGAAAGGGCCTCGACTGGACGGAGAAATTCCATTCCATCGCAAAAGCCGCCGCGCGGTTATCGGACTGCATTGCCGACGGCGAGGTGGTCGCTCTCGACGCCAAAGGCGCGCCGGATTTCGCGGCGCTCCAGGCGGCACTTTCGGAAGGCCGCAGCGAACGCCTGATCTACTTCGCCTTCGACCTGCTGTTCGAGGAGAACGAGGATTTGCGCGCGTTGCCTCTCGAGAGGCGCAAATCCCGGCTTCGCGAGATCATCGGCCGCGGCAGCACGATCCGCTATGTCGAACATTTTCGCGGCGATGGAGACGAAATTCTCGAATCGGCCTGTCGCACGGGACTCGAAGGCATCGTCTCCAAGCGGCTTTCCGATCCCTACAGACGGGGCCGCGCCGGCCAATGGACCAAGACGAAGTGCCGCGCCGGGCAGGAAGTGGTGATCGGCGGCTGGACCGACACCAACGGCGCGTTCCGCTCGCTGCTTGCCGGAGTGTATCGCGGCGAAAAGCTCATTCCCGTCGGCAGGGTCGGAACGGGATTTGCGCGCGACAAGCTCGAACCGCTGATGAAGCGCCTGAGAGCGCTTGCGAGTCGCAAGAATCCGTTCGCGGGAGAGAATGCTCCGCGGAGCGGATCCAACATTCACTGGGTGAAGCCCGAACTGGTCGCCGAGATCGCGTTCGCGGGCTGGACGGGAGACGGACAGGTGCGCCAAGCCTCGTACAAGGGATTGCGGGCCGACAAGCCGGCGCGCAACGTCAAAGCGGAACGGGCATCGAGGCCCGCCAGGACAAAACTCGTGAAGCCGCTCCCTCCATCGCGACGCACCGTACGCGCCGGCAAGGATACGGTCATGAGTGTCCCCATAAGTCATGGCGACAAGCCGTTATGGCCGGCCGACGGAAGCGGTGAGCCCATTTCAAAACTCGAGCTTGCACAATACTTCGAGCGCATCGGCGAATGGATGCTTCCGCACATCGCAGGACGGCCCTGCTCCATCGTGCGCGCGCCCGACGGAATCGGCGGACCGCACTTCTTCCAGCGGCACGCGATGAAAGGCATGTCGAGCCTGCTCGACGAGGTCAAGGTTTCGGGCGACCGCAAGCCCTATCTCGAAATCAACCGGCTCGAAGCGCTTGCCGCAGCGGCGCAGCTTGCCGCGATCGAATTGCATCCGTGGAACAGCGTGCCGGGAAATCCGGATTTGCCGGGACGGCTTGTTTTCGATCTCGATCCCGATCCGAGCGTCGGCTTCGACGCCGTCATAGTTGCGGCGCGCGAGATCAAGGAGCGGCTCGAGCAACTGGGACTCGCCGCCTTCTGCAAGACGACCGGAGGCAAGGGATTGCATGTGGTGTCGCCGCTGTCGCACGCGCGGCAGCGAACGGACTGGTCCGCGGCCAAGAGTTTTGCCAAGGAGGTCTGCGCGCGAATGGCGCAGGACAGCCCCGAACGCTACGTTCTCAACATGGCCAAGAAGGAGCGGCGCGGACGCATCTTCCTCGACTATCTGAGAAACGACCGCACATCGACCGCGGTGGCGCCACTTTCGCCGCGCGCGAGAGCGGGCGCGACCGTGTCGATGCCGCTCACGTGGCCTTCGGTGAAAGCCGGACTCGATCCAGGCCGGTTCACCATCCGCACCGCGCCGAAGCTGATCGCTGCGAGCAAGGCGTGGAGCGACTATCGCGACAGCGAGCGCCCGCTCGGCAGCGCCATCGCCCGGCTGCGGAAAGAGGGCCACGCTTAACGCCGGACAGCTCAACCGGCCGCACAAATCCACGACAGGACGTCGTGTTCCGCCCGGAGCGCCGGTTAACGATCCAGCGTTAACGAGTTGCGAAGGGCGCCCGCTTTCGTTTATGCTTTATTAAGAAACTGGCGGGTCGAGCGAGGCTGGGGCCGTGTCGGCCGGAAATCCGGGCAAGGAACAACGTGGAGGTTTCGCCGCGCTTGCGCGCCGGCGGCTGGTGCTTCCGCTTGCCATCTTCATTGCGGATCTCGCGCTGTACGCCCTGTGCATATCGTTGGCGGTTACCGCGACACAGGCGCCGGCGAAATTCGCGCTCGCCATCCTCGCCGGCGTGTTCGTTTCCCTGCTCGCAATCGTGGGTCACGACGCTGTGCACAAAAGCTTCACGTCCGTGCCATGGCTGAATCGGCTGATCGGCACGATCGCATTCCTTCCGGCGCTGCACCCCTATAGCCGCTGGGAACATCATCACAACCGCGTCCATCACCGCTACACCGCACAACTCGGCCTCGACAACGCCTATCCTCCGATGACCGTCGAGGACTACGCCCGCGCTTCCGCGCGGGAGAAGTTCCTCTATCGCTGCAGGCGCAGCTTCGCGGGACAATTCACCTATTACCTGCTCGATCTCTGGCTCCCGAAAATCTTCCTGCCCGGGCGCACCGAACGCGCGGGATTTCACAAACGCGACTGGACCGATCTCGTTCTCGTGCATGCCTGGCTGCCGGTTTTTGTCGCGGGTCTCACGGTGTCCCTGCATCTGGCGACAGGCCGCGCCTGGCTTGCCGCTTTCGCCGACGCCGCGCTGTTCGGCTTCCTCGTTCCGTTCCTTGTCTGGAATGTCTTCATCTCCATGGTCACAATCGTGCAGCACACGGGACCGGATGTGCGCTGGATCATGCCGACAGGCCGCCCCTCCACGGCGGCGGAGAAGATGGGCGGCACGGTGCATGTCGTATTTCCCAATCCCGTCGACTGGCTGTTCCATCGCGTGATGCAGCATCCCGCCCATCACATTCACTCCGGCATTCCGCTCTACACGCTCAGACAGGCAGAATCCGATCTGGCGAGCCTGTTGCCGGACCAACCGACCATTGCGAAGTGGACGCCGCTCTACCATTGGCGTCTGACGCGAGAGTGCAAGCTATATGATGTGAAACGGCGGGCCTGGTGCGATTTCAGTTCACAGCCGGTGACCGCCCTCAACGTGCAGCCGATCGCTGCGCAGGTTTCGCAAAGCTGAACGCACCCGCCAGCATCGCGCAACATCGCCAGACGGCGCAAAGTGTTTCATCGCGGGACACTAAACTTATTCTCCACATTGGCGCTCTTTCGAAGCAATCCTTTTAGAGTTCGTTTAGCGAGCATCTCCCATTCTGCGCGGGTTCGCGCTGAGGTTGGGATCGACGATGGACCTCGCTCCGTCGCAACAGGAGAGCTTGCCCGCCGCAGGAAGGCCGGCTGCCGCAGCCGAGTCGCGGTCGCTCGAACGCGGCCTGCGCATCCTCTCGGTTCATGCGGCGTTCTACCTCGCCACGCTCATCGGCGCCTGTGCGGACTTGCCGCTCGGGCTCAATATCCTGTTTGCCGGAATGAACGGAATATGCATCGCGCTGCTGTTCATTATCGCTCACGACGGCGCGCATGGCAGCTTCACGCCGAAACGTTCGTGGAACCGATGGATCGCCCGGTTTGCCTTCGTTCCGTGCGTACATTCTGCGAGCCTGTGGCAACTGACCCACGACGAACACCACCGCCGCACAAACCTCAGGGGCGTCGACCGCGTCTGGACCCCGATGAGCGTGGACGAATATGCGGCCGCAACTCCGTTCCGCCGCTTTGTCGAGCGCGTCTATCGCGGGGCCTGGGGGCCCATCTTCTACTACTTCGCAGAGTTCTGGCTTTGGCGCCTCGTGCTGCCGGTCGCTCCCGACGCGCGCAAGGACTGGAAGCGCCACTTGCCCGACAGCCTGTTCGTACTGACCGGCTTCGCATTCACGATCGCTTCGATCTGCGCGCTCGGCGCCGTCCTCGCCCCTCACCGACCGCTGTGGATGACGCTCGCCATCGCCTGGGCGTTGCCATTCATGCTGTGGAATTACGTGATGGCGGTGACGATCTACATCAACCACACACACCCCGCCATTCCATGGTTTCGCGACGCCGAGACGTGGAATTTCCACAATGGAAATATTCTCAGCACCACACACATAAGATTGCCCGCGCAAATTCCGCTTCTGTACGCACAGGCGATGGCGCACACGGCCCATCACGTCGACAGATCCCGCCCGGTATATGCACTTCCGGAAGCGCAGGCCGATCTCGAGATGCGTTTCGGCAGGAGCGTTGTCGAATACCCGTTCTCGATCCGGGAATACCGCAGGATTCTGTCGGCCTGCAAACTGTTCGATTTCGACCGCATGTGCTGGACCGATTTCTCGGGCCGGCCAACAGCACGCACATGGGCAGCGGTAGAACGAAACGGTCACTCGCCTGACCTGCAGCCATGCTGAACACGCACGTCATCGGCTTCGAATCCACAACAAGACAATGATGCAGCCGGCCGCCGATAGCCGTGGATTGCCGGGTGCGCTGGGTCTGCTCAGTTCATACATCGGCAGAAGCCTGGTTCACGCGAAAGCCGAGCTGGAAGGCGCACGTTTGGCGTTCGTCCGTCGCGAGGCGAATGGCCGAAAAGCAGCTGTCGCTCACAAACCGGCCTCCGATTCCGTTTCAGGCCAGATGCGCCCCCGCTTTCCAAGGGACGCCGGGGCACAGCCGGTTTCGCCGGCCCAGATGTCGCTCGCGGTTCCCGCGACGAAATCATCCCCGGCAGCGCCGAATTTCGACCTCGACAGGTTCCGGCTTTCCTTCCGCAACGCCTACATCGAGCGCAACTTCGAACGAGAAACACTCAGGAAGTCCCTCGGCGTCATCCGGGTCTATCTCATCGCCGGTACGCTCCTCTATCTCAGCTTCGGACTGCTCGACGCGATCGTCAGCAGGCAATCCGTCCCCGCCCTGTTCGCCATCCGCTACGGTTTCGTGTGCCCGGTTCTCATAGGCGTGCTGGTACTGACATTCTTTCGTATCTTCGAGCGCATCGGACAGTTGGCGCTGGCGTCAACGATGATTTCGTGCGGCGCCGGGGTCGTGGCCATGACGGCAATCATGCCGCCGCCTTACAACGCACAGTACTACGCCGGACTGATCATGGTGGTGATCTATTGCTCGAGCCTGATCCGGCTGCGCTTTCTCTACTCCGTGGTAACCGCGATCGCGCTGGTGTGCGCCTATCAGTACGCCGCGGCCTTTCTCAACCCGATTCCCCTGCCGACCTTTATCAGCAACGATTTCTTCCTGCTCATGGCGACAGCGGTCGGCCTGTTCTCCGGGTACATCCAGGAACTCTACGTGCGCAGATCCTACGTCAGCCAGAAGGAGATCGAGACCAAAAACGTCACCTTGAGCGCCCTGCTCGTCGAAGCCGACAACGCGAACAAATCGAAGAGCGAGTTTCTCGCGACGATGAGTCACGAGCTCAGAACGCCGCTCAACGCGATCATCGGTTTTTCCGACGTCCTGCGAAAGCAGCTCTATGGAGCGCTCGGCAACAGCAGGTACATCGAGTATGTTTCGGACATCAATTCCAGCGGACTGCATCTCTTGTCCATCATCAACGACATCCTCGATCTGGCCAAAGCGGAAGCGGGAAAGCTCGAATTGCAGGAAAATGTTCTCGAGCTTGTGCAGTGCGTCCAGGGCTGCCTGCAGATGTGCAGGGTCCGCGCCGACGAGGGAGGCGTGACGCTTTCCGTTACGTCAGCCGATGAGGAAATCATTCTGCAGGCGGACGAGAGATTGCTGCGGCAGCTCGTGCTCAATCTCGTGAGCAACGCCGTGAAGTTCACGCCGTCCGGAGGGCGCGTGGCGATTGCGATCGAGGCTGACGAACGCGAGGGGGTCACGATCGAAGTTGCGGATAACGGGATCGGCATCCCCAGCGAACACATCGAACGGGTCCTGCGGCCGTTCGAGCAGGTGGAGCCCGCCCTGTCGCGCCGATATGGCGGCACGGGTCTTGGCCTGCCTTTCGCCAAGAAGATCGCCGAACTCCATGGCGGCCGCCTCACGGTCGAAAGCGAGGTGGACAAGGGCACGCGAATTTTCGTCCAGCTTCCGGCAAGCCGGCTCATGGAGCGCGGACACTCCCGGCTGAAACGGCACGCGGTGTGAGTCAGCGTTTGGCGATGTAGAGCAGGCGCACGCGCCCTGTCGGTTCACTCGTCGTCCAGGCGCCGGCCGGATCGAGACCTTCGGTCCAGGCCATCATCTGCGCTTCGGTGCGATAGTAGAGCGACCAGTCGGTGAGGAACTCCATCGGCCAGAGATTGCTCAGCGGCGTTTCGCTCATGTTTCCGACGATGAGCAAACCACCGGGCGCGACGAGTTCGTAGAGCCACCGGACCAGACCCGCCGCGCGCCTGTCGGTCAGGTAATCGATCAACCCCACGCAATAGATCAGATCCTGCTGAGGCAGCGCATTCAATCCGCTGGTGCCGCGCAAAACGTCCATGAACGACATCTGCAGACATTGGAGCCGGCAGCGCCCTTCATCGTGCACGATGTGCGGATAGGCGGCGCGGTAGGCGTAGTCGAGAGCGTGCTGCTCCTGGTCGATCAGCGTAAATTCCACGCGAGGCGATTCCACGCGCCTCTTTCCGAGCCAGGTCTCGACCTCGCGCGCTGAGCCGCACCCCAGACTGAGGATGCGCGTGGTCCGCTCCGCGCCCTTCGCAGCGACCGCATCCCCGATTTCGGCGCGCACGACCTCCATGCGCGTCTTGATGCATTCCGCGACTTCCAGGCCGACGCGGTGCAGCAGCATTTCGTATGCGGTGTTTCCAACCCGCTGCCAGTCGTACACCTGGTTCATGATGCCGAAATCGCCCGGATAACCGAGCGGCTTGGTATAGGAACGATCCCAGATGGCGCCGCCGCGCAGCTCTGGCGTTAGCGCCAGCTCCGTGTACTCCTTCACGGCGTCGCGCCGCTCGCGCTCTTCCATGATTGGGCGAACGATGTCGTTGCCGGTGCGCCAAAGACCTCGCCATTCCTGTACGAGCCGCGCCTCGCATGCTTCGAACACGCTGGCGTGATCGAAATTGCGCGTGAATTCCGCCGGCACGGCCATGTTGGTGTCGAGTACGGCGCGGTAGCCCCGGAGCAGCGTCAACACGTCCGCGCAGAAGGCGCGGTAGGTTTGCGGAACGAGCGCGGCCGAAGCCGCCAGCGGCGTGCGCGTCGCAATCTGGGCCTGCAGGTTGCGATTGATGAGCTTGTCGATCTCGATGAAGGTGTCGACGAAGCCGAAGGCGAGCTTCGAGCCGAAGATGGTCTTTTCGGCCCAGCGGACCTTCGCGTCCGATTCGAAGATCGGCAGTCCCGATTGCTGGATTGTCAGCCTGACCGTATCGCCGACATTCAACTCGTCGTCGCGCGACTCCTTGGCGATGGCCGCGACGCCACCCAGGCTGATATTGTGTATCTGGTAGCCGCGCGCGCCGACCCGCAGGCGGGGAGGAGCATTCGGAAACAATGCCCGCGTCTGATACCGCGGGGGCCGGTATCGGATTTCCCTGCCACGCGCTCCGTGCAACTCTTCATACGCAAGCATAACGCCCCCATGCCGGGATGAGCCTCAAGCCCTTCCCGTCGACACTCTGGACACCCTGAAGCCCCGTCGCCGGACGTCCTGACTATGCTGCCTGGATCGCCGGATCGAATTCTTAACAACTTATTAATAAAACAATTCATGCTCAAAAATCAAGAAGAATTTCCGGCACGAGCCGAATGCTCCACACTACCGCGACAGGAAACAGGTGTCCGGCGGCGGAGCCGGCCCAGGAGAGGTATTCCCGTGATCGAACCGCCGGCCGGGCGCCTCGCCTGGGTGCCAATCATTGCCGTACTTGCCACGATCTCGCAGCCGGTTGGCGCGGAATCGCTTTCCGCAAAATGGCTGCCGACCGGACAGCTGCTCACTCCCCAGGCCGCGAACGGCGCCGTCTTCCAGGATCTGAATCCCGGACTCGCCGGCTATCCCGAACATCGCGCGGGTCAGGCGGCCACGGTTATCGCGAGTCATGACGGCAAAACGCTCGCCGTGCTGACGAGCGGTTTCAATCGCGTCTCGAATTCCGGCGGGCGCCTCGATCCTGCCGCTTCCGGCGAATATGTTTTCCTGTTCGACATTGCCGACGGCGCTCCGCGGCAAACGCAGGTCTTGCAGGTCCCCAATACGGATTCGGGAATCGCCTTTTCCCCCGACGGGACGCACCTGTATGTGTCCGGCGGCGTCGACGACAATCTCCATGTGTTTGCGCGCAAGGATCAGAAGTGGGCGGAAGGCGGAGAGCCCATTGCCCTGGGGCATTCGCGCGGGCTCGGGATCGGCATGAAGCCAAGTGCCGCGGGACTGGCGGTCTCCGCCGACGGACGAAAAATCGTCATCGCCGACCGCCAGAACGATGCCGTCACGATCGTCGATCCACAGAAGCGAAGCGTGACGGGAGAACTCGATCTGCGTCCGGGAAAGAACGAGCCAACGAAATCCGGCGTGGCGGGCGGCGAATACCCCGATTGGGTGGCGATCAAAGGCAACGAAAAGGCTTATGTCTCGAGCCAGCGCGACCGTGAGATTGTTGTCCTCGACGTGTCTGCAAACGCGCCCCACATCATCCGGCGCATCAAGGTCAGGGGGACACCGAACCGGATGATCCTCGACGCCGGTGCCAGCATGCTTTTTGCGGCGATGGACAATTCCGACCTCGTCACCGTCATCGACACTTCGAACGATGCGATCCGCGAGAACATCGATGCGGCCGGTCCGGGCTCGATGTTCTCGCGCCCACAGAGATTTCGCGGTGCTACTCCCAACAGCCTCGCGCTTTCGCCCGACGGGAACATGCTCTATGCGACGGACGGCGGCATCAATGCGCTGGCCATCGTTCCACTTGCAGGGGCCGCGCCGCATCGCGTCGCCGCGTTGGCGCCAACGGGCTGGTACCCCACCGGCGTCGCTGCGACCGGCGGCATGCTCTACGTGATCAACAGCCGCAGCATCGCCGGCCCCAACCCGCAGGGTTGTGCGCATTCGGGTCCTGGCGGTTCGCGCAATCTCTCCTGCATCTCGCGCAACCGCTACATCCTGCAGATATCGACGGCCGGTTTGCTTTCGCTTCCGGTGCCGCGCACCGATGATTATCACGCCCTCACCGCGACAGTGTCGGCAAATAACGGTTTCGGCACGCGCACGGAAAAGAGCGACGAATCCGTGATGGCGGCACTGCGGCGGCGCATCCGGCATGTCATCTACATCGTGAAGGAAAACAGAACCTACGATCAGGTCCTGGGCGATCTCGGCCGTGGCAATGGAGACGCGAGTCTGGCGCTGTTCGGTGCCGCAGTAACGCCCAACGAGCACGCACTGGCGAGGAAATTCGTGACGCTCGACAATTTCTACGATTCGGGCGAAGTGAGCGGCAATGGCTGGCCCTGGAGCACGGCCGCGCGCGAAACCGACGTGGGCGTGCGATCGATTCCCATGCAGTATGCGCAGCGCGGGCAAAGCTATGACGTGGAAGGAACGAACCGGAACATCAACGTCGCACTGGCCACGGCACGCGCACGGCGCTCCGCGAATGATGGCACGCCCGACGATCCTGACCTGCTGCCGGGCACGGCCGACGTGGCCGCACCCGACAGCATCGACGGAGACGAGGGACACGGACATCTGTGGGATGCGGCCCTCAAGGCAGGCCTGTCGGTCCGCAATTATGGTTTCCATCTGGACACCCAGCGCTACGAGAACGACGACCCGCACCCCTTGCCGATAGTGCGCGATCCCGCGGCCACCCGCACAATCGTCGCCTACCCGGCCGACACGGTGCTGACGGGACTAACCGATCCCTATTTCCGCGGCTTCGACCTCAAGCTTCCGGACTTTTACCGCGAGCGCGAATGGGAGCGCGAATTCAGGCAGTTTGTCGCCCGCAAAAACCTGCCGAGCCTCTCGCTCGTGCGCTTGATGATGGATCACACGGGCGATTTCTCGCATGCGATCGATGGCATCGATAAACCTGAGGCGCAGGTTGCCGACAATGACTATGCCGTAGGTCGGCTCGTCGAAGCGGTCGCGACCAGTCCCTATCGCAATTCCACGCTGATCTTCGTGGTGGAGGACGACGCCCAGGACGGGCCCGATCACGTGGATGCGCATCGCAGCATCGCTTTTGTGGCCGGCCCCTACGTCAGGCAGGCGCGTGTCGTCTCCGCACGTTACACGACGGTCAACATGCTGCGCACGATCGAAGACGTTCTTGGCATTGCCCCGCTCAGCATCTATGACGCCTATCAGCGCCCGATGACCGATGTCTTCGACCTTGGGCAGAAGAAATGGAAATTCACAGCCACGCCGTCCGCGGCGCTGCTTTCAAGCGCGCTGCCGATTCGGAAGAAGAACGCTGCTCGCGCGCTCCTACGTCGTTTCACCTTTGCGCACGATTCCAACTACTGGACCGCACATACGCCCGGCTACGATTGGAGTTCCGAGGACAAGATCGACTCCGGTGCTTACAACCGCGTTCTGTGGCAGGGCCTCGAGCGCGCGCGCCCGTACCGCTCCGGCCGCTGATCGGGAAACCAGTGGTATTTGGCCGCTCAATTCCTGGCGGATAAATCAGCGGCCTCAATCTCATGCATGCGACCGCAGAATTCGCAGCGCGCGCGGATGATGCCATCGGGATCGGCCAATCCTTCGCGCTCGGCAGGCGCATAGGAGCGCAGCACTGAGGCAATTCGCCCGGATTCGCAATCGCAGCGAAAGGCGACCGCTTCGGACTGGTGCACGCGCACTTCGTCTTCGTGGAAGAGGCGCCAGAGCAGCGTTTCCGCCGCCAGCGAGACATCGACGAGTTCCATGTCCTCGACCGTCGTCAGAAACGCCGCCAATCGTTCCCAATCGCGTGCGTCCACACGGCCTTCGGGCGTCGCCTGCAGCATCAATCCGCCCGCGATCCAATGCGATCCGGCCTTCCCGGGCACATAGACGGGCGCCGCAGCCAGACGAATCGCTGTCGGCAATTGTTCGGATTGCGCAAAATAGGCCTCCGCAGATGCGGCGATGCTTTGCGGCGCCAGTGCCACTATGCCCTGGTAGCGCTGCTCGCCCTGGCGGGGCTCGATCGTGATCGCAACGATGCCTTCTCCCGCCATTGCCTCGAAAGACGGCGCGTCGCTCAGCGACGCGAAGCGCTGCTCGTCGAGTCGGGCGAAGGAACGCACGCCGGCGGGTCGGTCGGCCTCGGCTCCGTAATAGTCGGCAGCAACGAGATCCAGGGGACCGGTGCTTTTCGTTTGCACCGTCAGCCGCCCATCGAGCTTGAGCGCGGAGCCCAGCAGCGCACCGAGCACGCAGGTCTCGGCGGCGATGCGCGCGGCGGGCTCGGGCAGGGCGTGGGCCTCGAGCGCCCGAGAGGAAGCGGCATCGAGCCTGACCAATCGACCGCGCAGACCCGCCTGCGGCAGATCGAATGGCAAGACAAAGTCCGCTGCCGGCGCCGGCTCATAATCCCGTTCGCCGACGCTCACGCAAGACACCAGGCGAGAATCGCTTTTTGGGCGTGCAACCTGTTCTCCGCTTCGTCGAAGACAGCCGACTGAGCACCGTCGATGACTTCGTTCGTGACTTCTTCGCCGCGGTGGGCAGGCAGGCAGTGCATGAAAATCGCGTCCCTTGCCGCGCGCGACATCAATCTCTCGTTGACCTGATAAGCGCGCAGGAGATTGTGGCGCTTTACGGCATCTTCGTCGCCCATCGAAACCCATGCGTCGGTGACGATGCAGTCCGCGCCCGCGACCGCACGATCCGGATCTTCTCCGAACTCGACGGCGGCGCCGGCCCCCTTCGCCCAATCGCGAAGGCCCGGAGACGGCGCAAGTTCGGAGGGGGTGGCGACCCTGAGCCGGAATCCGAAACGCGCCGCAGCGTGAATCCACGAAGCAAGAACGTTATTGGCGTCCCCCGTCCAGGCGATCGTGCGTCCGCGAATCGGTCCCTTTCGCTCTTCGAAGGTCATCACGTCCGCGAGCACCTGGCAGGGATGGGACATTTTCGTGAGACCGTTGATGACGGGAATATCGGCGTGAGCGGCCAGCTCGCGGACCATCTCATGGTCGAGCAGCCGGATCATGACGGCGTCCAGATAGCGCGAGAGGACGCGCGCAGTGTCGGCGATCGTCTCCTCGCGCGCGAGCTGCATCTCCGAGCCCGACATCATCAACGTCGTGCCGCCCAATTGCCGCATTGCCACGTCGAAGGAGATTCGTGTTCGCGTCGAATGCTTGTCGAAGATCAGGGCAAGTACGCGACCTTCGAGCGGCCCGTCCGCGTCCCGCGCGCCGTGGGGCAATCCGTTCCTCGCCGATTTGCGCCGGCGTGCCTCTGCGATCAACCCCTCAAGTGTCCCCGAATCGATATCCGCCAGATCGACAAAGTGCCGCGGTCCCGTTCTGGCCCTGGTCGGCGCGTTCATGCTGCCTCCGGCTTGGTTGCGTTCGACCAGGACGCCGCCGTTTCGCCCAGGGTGCGCAAGCCGTCGCGTACGTGCTCCTCGTCGATGATCAGCGGCGGAAGCAGCCGAACCACATTGCCGCCCGCTCCAACCGTCAGAAGCCCGCGCATGCGCAGCGCTTCGACAAACTCAGCGCTCGGCACTTTCATCTTCAGTCCGAGCATGAGTCCCTGCCCGCGCACATCTTCGAAGACATCGGGGTATTCGGAGGGCAGCGCCGCGAGTTGCTGACGCGCAAAATTTGCGACGCGTTCCACGCGTGGCAGAAATTCGGGCGCGAGCACCACATCCAGGACCGCATTGCCGACGGCCATGGCCAGCGGATTGCCGCCGAAGGTGCTGGCGTGCGAACCGACCGTCATGCCCGAAGCGGCGTGCTCCGTGGCAAGGCAGGCGCCCATTGGGAACCCTCCGCCGATGCCCTTGGCGATTGCCATGATATCGGGCTCCACACCCGACCATTCATAGGCGAACAACTTTCCTGTGCGGCCGATGCCGGTCTGCACTTCGTCGAAGACGAGAAGGAGGCCGTACTCATCGCAGAGACGGCGCAGGGCTCGCAGAAATTCCGGCGGCGCCGGGCTGAGCCCTCCCTCGCCCTGGATGGGTTCGATCAGAATCGCTGCCGAGGAGGGCGCGATGGCGCACTCAACGGCAGCGATATCGCCGAAGGGAACCTGATCGAAACCGTCCACCTTGGGACCGAAGCCCTCAAGATATTTCGGCTGGCCGCCGGCGGCGATGGCGGCCAAGGTGCGGCCGTGAAATGCACCCTCGAACGTGATGGTGCGGTAGCGCTCGCCCTGCCCCCTGGCATAGTGGAACCGCCGCGCCATCTTGATCGCGCATTCGATCGCCTCGACGCCCGAATTGCCGAAGAAAACCGTATCTGCGAAGCTGGCCTTGACCAGTCGCTGCGCCAGTCGCTCCTGTCCGGGAACCCGATAAAGGTTCGACGTGTGCCAGAGTCTCGATGCCTGCTCGGACAACGCGGCGACAAGCGCCGGATGGGCGTGTCCGAGCGCATTGACCGCGATACCCCCTGCGAAGTCCAGGAATCGTGTGCCGTCTTCGGAGTAGAGGTACGGTCCCTCACCCCGGACAAAGGCGACGTCGGCGCGGGCGTAGGTCGGCAACACGGATGGAATCACGCTCGTCTCCCTGAAGGAGAAAAATCTGCGGCAATTGTGAGGGCGCGCTTTATCGGCCGCACGCCGGGCCTGGTCAAGCAACCGAACAATACGATCCTGGAACACTCATCCGAGCAGGTAGTGCAGTGCATTCCTGTGGACAATGTCCTTGGGTTCGACTGGCAGACCTTGTAGAGCGTCCTATCGCTGCTACGATATTTGGTAGTCCAAGGGAGGGCGCAGAATGGGCTGGACGGATGATCGAATCGAGCAGCTGA
>DASXMF010000213.1:0-11223 GCA_036495845.1 Rhizomicrobium sp. | reverse complement strand
ACGCTCGCGCTCTTCGCCTACGTCGCGACGGTGATTGTGGCGCATGTCGACTGGACGGCTGCCCTCGCTGGCGTCGTCGTGCCGCGACTCGGCATTGGGCGCCAGGCCGCAACCGCGCTCGTTGCCGTGCTCGGCACCACCATCAGTCCCTATCTCTTCTTCTGGCAATCTTCGCAGGAGGTTGAGGATATGAAACGGCGCCATCACAAGGCGCTGCACGTTGCCCCGCGCGAGGCCGGCGGCGAGCTGAAACGCATACGGATCGACACGCTGGTGGGCATGGGAATTTCGAATCTGATCGCTGTCTTCATCATGGTGGCTGTCGCGGCCACCCTCAATGCGCACGGCATCCGCACCATCGACACAAGCGTGCAAGCTGCGCAGGCTCTGGCGCCGATTGCTGGACGCTTTGCAAGCGCGATATTCGCATTGGGAATCATTGGCACGGGCCTGCTTGCGTTGCCGGTGCTAGCTGGTTCTGCAGCCTACGCCGTGTGCGAAACTTTCCGCTGGAACACAGGACTCGATCGCAAGCCGAAGGCGGCGCGCGCCTTTTACGGTGTCATCGCCGGCGCCACCACGATCGGATTGGCGCTCGCTTTCTCTCCGATCGACCCGATGAAAGCGCTCTACTGGACGGCGGTCGTGAACGGCGTACTGGCCGCGCCCTTGATGGCGGTGATGATGTTGATCGCCTCGAATGGCCGCATCATGGGCCGGCTCGTCATTTCGTGGCGCTTGCGCGTGGTAGGGTGGTCGGCTACCGCGGTGATGGCCGCCGCCGCGCTGGGCCTGTTTGTGACGTAATACGCTCGCCCTCCCTCAAGGGGCGGCAGGCGCCAAGCCCGAGCGCACGCACTACGCTCTCAAGAAAAGCACCTTTGTCTCCCCATAGGCACGAGCATCGAGTTCCAGGAAGCCGGACGGCAGATCGATGATCTCGTCTCGCGCGGATTCGGCGAAGACGAGAGCGCTCGGCGCAAGCCAGCCGCCGCCTTTCAGCGAAGCAAGTGCCGGCGCAAGCAGATTCCTGCGATAGGGCGGATCGAGAATGGCAAGATCGAACGGCCCTCCCGCGCCCGCGCTCATCGGCCCCAATTGTGTGGCGTCGCGCCGCCAGATTTTGGTCGAGCCGGTGAGGCCGAGTGCCTCAACATTCCGGCGCAGCAAAGCGCGGCTGTCCGCCGAATTGTCGATGAACAGCGAAAAGCGCGCGCCGCGCGAGAGAGCCTCGAGCCCCATGGCGCCCGTGCCGGCAAACATATCGACGATGCGCGCGCCTTCGAGCGGAAAACCGAAATCACTGTGCGCAAGGATGTTGAAGACGGCCTGGCGAACCTTGTCCGATGTGGGGCGCACGCTGGCATCCGCCGGCGCCACGAGCACTCGTCCGCCAAAACGCCCGCCTGTCAGGCGCATGACGGCTTCTCGCGTCCCGCCTTGAAACCGATTGCCAGTTCGCTCCTCATGTCCCGAACTTGGCGAATCGCTCATGGTTCGACAAGCTCACCACGAGGAGGGTGGCTCGCATGGGCAATGGATTCGCTGAAGGGTTCGGCAGCCTGTTCCTGCTGGTATTCGCAGCGGCGTTTCCGATCGTCAATCCAGCCGGGAGCGCCCTGATCTTCCTCGACATGACGCGTGATCTCGCGCACCGTACGCGCGAGAAACTGGCGCGTCGTGTTGCCTTTTACAGCTTCCTCGTTCTCAACGGCTCGCTTTTCGTCGGCAGTTACGTGCTCGAATTCTTCGGCATCTCCGTGCCGGCTCTGCGTGTCGCAGGCGGGATAGTGGTCGCCGCCGCGGGCTGGAAATTCCTGCAGGAGCACGAAAGCGAAGCGGGCGCGGACAGCGCGGATGGCCACGCGCCGTCGATGGACGATTATCTCGGCCGCGCGTTCTATCCCTTCACCATGCCCATCACCACCGGGCCGGGAACGATTTCGGTGATGATCGCGCTCGGAACGAGTCACACCTCTCGCGACCCTCTGCAGCACCGCATCGAGTTCGATCTGGCGGCTCTTGTTGCCAATGCGGTGATCGCGCTTCTCGTCTATCTTTGCTTTACCCATGCCGACCGCGTGCGCCGGCTGCTTGGAAATACGGGCACCACCATCGTGCTCAGGCTCGCCGCCTTCATTCTGTTCTGCATCGGCGTCCAGATTTTGTGGAGCGGCGTCGCCGAAATGCTGGCGCCCTGGAAGCTGCATTGATGCGAATCAACGGTTTCGGTGTACTTACTCATGTCGCGAGTCGCGACTGTTCGCGCGAAAAGAGGAGGAAACAACCATGAATGCCGGTTCCGTCGAGATGCAGATTCTGTTCTGCGCCATCGTGCTCGGGCTCGTTCAGCTCGTGCTCGCCATCTTAGCGAGTGTTTTGGGCCGTGGCGTGCCCTGGGGCGTGGGTCCGCGCGACGAGGGTTGGCCGTCGCTCGGCAGTTTCGGCGGACGCATCGAACGCGCCTGGCGAAATTTTATCGAGACGTTTCCGCTTTTCGCCGGCGCCGCCCTGCTTGTGCATATTCTCGACAAGAGCACCTCCACATCGGTGCTCGGCGCACACATCTATATCTGGGCAAGGCTTCTGTATCTGCCCGCCTATGCCATCGCGATCCCCTATGTCCGCACGCTGATCTGGTCGGCTTCGATTGTGGGAATCGCGATGGTCCTGATGGCGATCTGGCCAGGCATGTGAGCGCCTGACGACGATCCATTCCGTCTGCACGCCAGGCGGCGCGCCCACATTCCGGTGTGCAGGCTGGCGGTTCGAGGCCCCGCCCGGTATAGCGGCCCGCATGAAAAGGCTCGCCTTTCTCGTCGCGCTGCTCGCGCTTGCCCTCGGTGGGGCGGCGCCGGCGCTTGCGCAGATCGATACTGCGCCCAAGGTTCATGCGCGCCTGATCGCGGAACGCGGCGCAATCGCGCCGGGAGCGAAAATCGCCATTGCGCTGGAAGAGAATATTCGTCCTGGCTGGCACACCTATTGGCTCAATCCGGGCGACGCGGGCCAACCGACCGAGATTCGCTGGAGCCTGCCGAGAGGCTGGAAAGCAGGCGCGATCGCATGGCCCTATCCCAAGGAACTGCCGGTCGGCCCTCTCATGGACTACGGCTACGAAGGCCGGCTCTGGCTTCTGACAGAAGTTGCCGCGCCAGCCGATGCAAAGCCCGGTACGAGCATTGTGCTGCGCGCGCAGGCAAGTTGGCTCGTCTGCAAGGAAGTCTGTATTCCCGAAGATGCGTCGGTCAGTCTGCCGCTCGTTGTGAGCGCCTCGGTGCCCGCGCCGAGTCCGTCTGTCGCCGCGCAATTCGCTGCCGCCCGGGATCGCCTGCCCGTCGTGTCACCGTGGCCCGCGCGATTCCATCTGGATTCTTCGCTCGACCTGTTCGTCGCCGCGCCGAAACTTGCCGCGGCGAGTTTGACGGATGTGCGTTTCTTTCCCTTCGCGCAGGGGGAGATCAAGGGATTTGCCGCGCAGGCCTGGAGCGTGTCGCCGGACGGCATCCATCTGCGCCTCGTTCCGGGAAAGCACGCGAAGGATCTGCGTGCATTGAGCGGCGTGCTGGTCTTTTCCTCGCGGGGTGCCCCAACCCAGTCGCTCGAGATTGAGGCAAATCCGGGCGCGGTGCCGGCGGTGGACTTTCCGGCCTACGAGGGAATGAGCCTGCCCCTCGCGCTGCTGTTTGCGCTGCTGGGCGGGGTGATCCTCAATCTGATGCCTTGCGTCTTGCCGATCCTCGCAATGAAAGCGTTTGCAATTGCGTCGACCGCCGGACGCGCGCCGCGGGAAGCCGCCCATGAGGGATTCGCCTACGGCGCCGGTGCCGTGCTCAGTTTCGCCGTTCTCGGAGCCATTGTTCTCGCATTGCGCGCGGGTGGCGAAGCGATCGGCTGGGGCTTCCAGCTCCAGGAGCCCGCGGCCGTCGCGGCATTCGCACTGCTCATCTTCGTAGTGGGTCTCAATCTCTCCGGCGTGTTCGAAGTGCCGGGCATCGGTGCCGGCGAATCGCTCGCGCGGCGCGGCGGCGTTGCGGGCGCATTCTTTACCGGCGTTCTCGCGGTGATGGTCGCAGCGCCTTGCACCGCCCCTTTCATGGCGGCGGCACTCGGATTTGCGCTCACGCAGCCTGCATTTGGCGCCCTGCTCGTGTTCGCTGCATTGGGGATCGGTTTCGCCGCGCCGTTCGTGGCGATCGGAATCTCGCCAGCCTTGCTGCGACTTTTGCCCAGACCCGGTGCATGGATGTCGGTCTTCCGGCAGTTCCTCGCTTTTCCGATGTATGCAACTGCTCTTTGGCTCGCCTGGGTGCTGAGTCTTGAGGCGGGCGCGGAGCGTCTGGTGGTTTTGCTCGGCGGGGCGCTCGCGGTCGCGCTCGTTTTGTGGGTCGTGGGCGCCACGCAGCGCTCGATGAGCAGAGGGGCGAGCGTGATCGCCTGGGTGGCGGTCATCGCGGGAATCATTGTGCTGGCGGAGCTTTTTTCGTTCGTCGGCTCCGGCACGCCTGCGGTTGCTCGCGTCCAGGCAACCACCATTCCGTCGGAGCCTTATAGCGAAGCCCGGCTTTCGCAAATGCGCGCACAGAATCGCGGAGTCTTTGTCGATGCGACGGCGGCGTGGTGCGTCACCTGTCTCGTCAACGAGAAGGCCGCACTCGACAATGCACTCGTGCGCGAAGCATTCGAGTCCCGGCACGTCGCATTCCTCGTCGCCGATTGGACGAACCGCGATCCCGCCGTCAGCGCCCTGCTTCAGGCGCATGGACGTCCCGGCGTGCCTCTTTATCTCTACTACGCGCCGGGCGCAGCGAACGCCGCGGTCCTTCCCCAAATTCTCACGCCCGATGTCGTTCTGGCGGCCATCGCCGGGCATCAGAGCTAAGTTTGCCCGAATGGAATCGCGCGATGCCCCCGAGACGGAGGGGGGCAATTATGCAAATTCCGGCATAAGCGCCCTCCGGTCTTAGACCAATTCCAATGCGCAACTTGGCCTGTCCGGCGCGAGAAATATTGCTGCGCCGGGGCTATCCCCGCACCTCTGTTTCAGGCCGCCCCTTCAAATGGCAAGCCAATTACGGCGCATGCGCGCTAGCTTGCCCCCGATCGCAGTCGCTTCCGGCTCGCGAACAGGGAGCGCGATAATGGGTGTATTCGAGGCGGAGGATTTTGATCATCACGAGACGGTGGCCTTTTTCGACCACAAGCCTTCCGGTCTCAGGGCCATCATCGCGCTTCACTCTACGGCGCTCGGCCCGGCCTGCGGTGGCACGCGCGTCTATCCCTACGAGACGACGGACGCGGCGCTGACCGATGTGCTGCGCCTGTCGCGCGGCATGAGCTACAAGAACGCGATCGCCGATCTTCCGCTCGGCGGCGGCAAGGCGGTGTTCATCGGCGATCCCGATACCGACAAGACGGAAGCGCGCCTTCTCGCCTATGCCGATGCGGTCAATACGCTCGGCGGCCGCTACATCACGGCGATGGATGTCGGCATGACGCAGCGCGATATGCCCGTGATCGCGCGGAGCACCAAATATGTTGCGGGATATGATCAGCCGGGGAAATCGGGCGGCAATTCGGCCCCCATGACCGCTCTTGGTGTCTTCGAGGGGCTCAAGGCCGCCGTGAAACATCGACTCGGCGTCGACACGACTAAGGGTCTGGTGGTCGCGGTTCAGGGCGTGGGCAAGGTTGGAATGCTGCTCGCGCGCCGGCTTCATGCCGAGGGAGCGAGACTGATCGTGGCGGATGCGCACCGCGAGCCCGTCGATCAGGCGGTGGCGGAGTTCGGCGCCAAAGCTGTCGACGCCAACTCCATCATCACGACGGAATGCGACGTGCTGTCGCCCAACGCGCTCGGCGCAGTCCTCAACGAGAGGACGATTCCCTGCGTGAAAGCCAGCGTGGTCGCGGGCGCCGCCAATAATCAGCTTGCCCATGACCGGAACGGCGCGGCGCTCAAGGCGCGCGGCATCCTTTATGCGCCGGACTACGTCATCAATGGCGGGGGCGTGATCTGCGTCGCCGGCCAGATTCTCGACTGGAGCAATGCCGAGATCGAGCGCCGGGTGCGCGCGATCGCCGACCGGCTCACGCAGATCTTCCGCCGCGCCGAGCAGGACGATCTGGCGACCAACGTGGTGGCCGACCGCATGGCCGAAGAGCGCATGGCCAAGGGCGCGACCATGCGCGCCGCGGAGTAGATTGCGCAGCGCGCGATCGCGAGAGACGTACAGGACGTCTTATCTGGCGAGGTGGCTGAAGAGGTGCGGCCACAATCCCGTCAGCCCGATCAGGATCAGATAGATCGCCACCAGGTAGTTGAGGATCCGCGGCAGGAACAGGATCAGGATTCCGAAAATAAGCGCGATCAGCGGCTGGATGGTGAGAAGATTGATGTCGATGTGCACGTCTGACTCCTTGATCTGAGGTGTCTGCCCCCTGACGACCAGCCACTATAACGCGCCCGCCGCCTTTCAGTGCGCCGCGCCGGGTTCCCTTGGACGCCGCGGCTCTCCCACGGCATGGCATCCGCCGGCGTAGGACGGCGGATCGCTCGCGGGGAAAGAGTCCTCGATCTCCTCGTCGATCCGTTCCTCGGTTTTCCGGGGGCGGTTCTCGGCAGGCTCCGGTTTGCGACGCGTCATTGCCTTGTCTCCCCGAGCGGGAACGTCCAGAAGATCGTAGCCGTTCCGGTCGCGGCAAGGGAAGGAGGAGGGGTATGCAGAGCCAGGAACTCGACGTGGTGGGAATCGGCAACGCGATTGTCGACATCATTGCCCACGCGGACGATGCGTTTCTCGCGACCCATGGAATGCAGAAAGGCGCCATGACGCTGATCGACGAGGCCCGGGCGGAACGGCTTTATGCCGCGATGGGTCCCGCGATGCAGCTTTCGGGAGGCTCGGCGGGAAACACGATCGCTGGTCTGGCGTCCCTGGGCGCTCGCGCCGGCTATATCGGCAAGGTCAGGGACGATGCGCTCGGCGCCGTATTCCGCCACGACATAACCGCGGCGGGCGTCCGCTTTCCGACCGCTGCGGCGAGCGAGGGACCGGCGACGGCACGCTCGTTTATCTTCGTCACGCCCGACGCGCAGCGCACCATGAACACGTATCTGGGCGCCTGCGTGAATCTCTCGCCCGACGATGTGGACGCCGATCTGATCCGCTCCGCGAAAATCACTTATCTCGAAGGCTATCTTTACGATCCGCCGCGGGCGCAGGAGGCGTTTCACCGCGCGGCGGCGATTGCGCATGACGCCGGCCGGAAGGTCGCGCTTTCTCTGTCGGACAGGTTCTGCGTCGAGCGTTACCGCGACCGGTTCCGCGAACTGGCCGACATCCATGTCGATTTTCTGTTCGCCAATGAGGGCGAGATCGCCGCCCTGTTTGAGACGGATTTCGAGACGGCGCTCTCGCGGGCGGCGACCATGGTCGAGATCGCTGCAATCACGTGCGGGCCAGAGGGCTCGGTCGTCGCGACGAAGTCGTCACGGACGAAGATCGACGCCGCGCCGGTCGAACGGGTCGTGGACACGACGGGCGCGGGAGATCTCTACGCAGCCGGATTTCTCTTCGGCCTTGCACGGGAGCGACCGCTCGCGGAGTGCGGCCGCCTGGCGAGTCTCGCCGCGGCCGAAATCATTTCGCATTATGGCGGCCGCCCCGAGACGCCGTTGAACGAGTACGTCGCGGCAAGAACATGATTCCTTCATACCCCTCTCCGCACTGGCGGGTTGAGGGGACATAAAGCTCAACCCCTCTCCCACAAGGGGAGAGGGAACGCCGCGTGTTGATCGAGCAACGCTGAGGCAGGACTCCGTGTTCCCCTCGCCCCTTGTTGGAGAGGGAATGCAAATACGGATGTCGAATTCTGCTCCGAAATGGGTGAGGGTCAGGCGGCGCGGCCGATACGAACCTCACCCGCCGCTGAGCGCCTGCACGATCTGCACCTCGTCGCCGGGGAGAAGCGACTGAGACGCATCGAACACCTGCGCGCCATTGACGAAGAAGCGCATATGCGGCCGCAAGCGGTCCTGTTCATCGATGATGCGGAAGCGCAGTCCCGGATATTGGCGGTCGATATCGGCGAGCAGGGCGCCGAGCGTGTCGCCCTGGGCTTCCACCTCGCGCGCGTCTGTGTAGGAGCGCAGCGGGCCGGGGATCAAAACCTTCATCGTGCAGATCCGATTCGGAACCCGTGGTCAGCCGAGCTCCGCGGTTTCGACCGCGTAAATCTCCGGAAGATGGTGCGCGATGGCATTCCATTTTTTGCCTTCGTTGCCGCTCATCCACAATTCTCCGCTCGTGGTGCCGAAATAGAGGCCCACGGGGTCTCGCGCGTCCGCCGCCATCGCCTGTCGCTTCACCGTCCACCACGCCTGGTTTTTCGGCAGGCCGGAATCGAGACGGTGCCACGATTTTCCGCCGTCGCGCGTCACATAGGCGCAAGGCACGCCGCCGGGGCTCGTCCGCGGCCACACGCTTGTGCCGTCCATCGGAAACACCCAGGCCGAGTCGGCGTCGCGTGGATGCACGGTGATGGGAAACCCGATATCGCCCACCTGCCTGGGCATCTTTCTGCCCACGCGCACCCAGGTTTTGGACGGCCGGTCGATGCGGTAGATACCGCAGTGATTCTGCTGATAGAGCCGGTCCGGATTGTTTGGACAAATCTGCACGCAGTGCGGATCGTGAAACTGGATATTTGCGGGATCCAGATCCTCGACAACTTCCATTCCGTCCACGAGCGGCACCCAGCTGCGCCCGCCATCCGTCGATTCGTGCACGCCGCCGCTCGACATGCCGAGGTAGAGATGGCTGGGATCGCGCGGATCGACGATGATGGAATGCAGTTTCGGCCCGTCCGGCGTACCGTCCTGCGGGCCGCCCATCCAGTTGCGGTATTGCGGATTGTCGTTCAGGCCCGGCATCGGTTCCCAGCTGACCCCGCCGTCGCCGGAACGAAAAAGCCCGTGCGGCGAGGTTCCCGCGTACCAAACGTCGGGTTCGCTCGCATGCCCCGGCGTGAGCCAGAATGTGTGATCGACCGCGCGGCCGTTTTCTCCCTCGCGAGCCTTGGGAAACGCTGGAGGCTGTGCAGCCTCCTTCCACTTTCTGCCGAAATCGGTCGAGCGAAACACGGTTGGGCCCAAATGACCGGTTTTTGCCGCTGCGAGCAGCGTGCGGCCGTCGCGCGGATCGAGCACCACATGATTGACGATATGGCCGAGGAAGTGCGGTCCGTCCGCCCGCCAGGATTTTCGCGAAGAGTCGCCCCGGTAGAGCCACGCACCCTTGCGCGTGGCGACGAGAACCAGCACGCCGCGCGCACGCGAACGTCGCGGGCGGGTCTTGCTCGATTTCGACCTGGCTGTTCGTTCCGCTGCTATTCCGCTCCGCGCCATCGTCGGTCTTCCTCCGGCATCTTTCGTACGGAACAAAATCACTCCGAAAAACGCGGGTCAAATTGTTCCAAACGCAATGCGGCCGGGTTCATTTGGATTCCTGATGGGTCTGCAACATCGGCAATGCAGCTCGGACCGCGGGATGCAGGCCGGAATTGTCCTTTGCAGCGGCCGCAAGGAAGTCGCGGCGCATGACAGGATCCCAGAATTTCTGCAGATGATCGGCGACCCCCCGCGCCGCGCGCTCCTCGCCCTGGGCCGCAAAGAATTTCGCGATCTGGTTCGCCATATAGGCGAGCTTTTCATCGGGCTTCATCGAGCGCTGCCGTCAATATGCGTTCGGGGTGGGTGAACACTTCGAAGGAATCCTCGCGCGCCACCGCGATCAGCGTCATGCCGGCGGCTTCCGCCGCACGCAAGGCGAAATTGGTTGGCGCCGAAATGGCGACGAGCAGCGGGCAGCCGATCATCGCCGCCTTCTGCACCAGCTCGATCGAGAGCCGGCTCGACAGCACGATGAAACCGGTATTGGCCTCGATGTCCGCGCGCGCGAGCGCACCCGCGAGCTTGTCGAGCGCGTTGTGCCGGCCAACGTCTTCGCGCAGGGCAATGAGCCTGTTCTGCGCGACGGACCAGAAGCCCGCGGCGTGAACGGCGTGCGTGGCCTCGTTGAGGCGCTGGCCCGAACGAAGGGCGCGAAGCGCCGCAAAAACGCTGTCGGAATCGACACGCAATTTCGCCGTGACCGTACGCGGAGGCGCGACGGCAGCTTCGAGACTCTCGATGCCGCACAATCCGCAACCGGCAGGTCCGGCGAGGCGCCGCTTCCGCGACAGAAGCTCGTCGTCCCGGTTGCGGTCGAGACGTATCCGCGCTTCGATTCCCTGTTCGTGCGGCACCACTTCGATTTCCACGATCTCCGAGGGGCCCGCAATGATCCCTTCGGTGAGCGAGAAACCCATGGCGAAATCGGCGATATGGTCCGGCGTCGCCATCATCACCGCGAATGTGGAGCTGCCATAGGTGAAGGCGACGGCCACCTCCTCCGGGATCGTGCGCGTGCCGCCCGTGAATGTGCCACGCGTGACAAGTCTGCGCGATACGTCAGAAGAGGGTGGCAATCGAGTCATGTCACAAGCGACAGCGCATCACTCCGCCGCGGCGACCGGTTCGGCGATGCGGGTGTTGTGGGCGCTCTCGGCCTCGTAGTGGCGCTGCCATTCCGTCGGCCCGTTCGAGGGTGAAACTTGCACTGCGGTCACCTTGTATTCGGGGCAACCCGTCGCCCAGTCCGCATAATCGGTCGTCACCACGTTCGCCTGCGTGTCGGGATGATGGAAGGTGGTGTAGACGACGCCCGGCGCCACGCGATCGGTGACGGTCGCGCGCAACGAGGTGGCGCCTGAGCGGCTTTGCAGCTTCACCCAGTCGCCCGTTCGGATGCCGCGCTGGTCGGCGTCGTGGGGATGGATCTCGAGCTTGTCCTCCTCGTGCCAGACGACATTCTGCGTGCGCCTGGTCTGCGCGCCGACATTGTATTGGCTGAGGATGCGACCGGTGGTCAGCAACAGCGGGAAGCGTGGCCCCACCTTCTCGTCCGTCAGTACATATTCCGTAATGAGGAAATTTCCCTTACCACGCACGAAGTTGCCGATATGCATGATCGGCGTACCTTCTGGCGCCTTGTCGTTGCACGGCCACTGTACCGAGCCGAGCTTTTCCAGCTTCTCGTAAGTGACGCCGGCGAAGGTCGGTGTCAGCCGCGCGATCTCGTCCATGATCTGGGACGGATGGTCGTAATGCATTTCCACACC